>JBEPUS010000073.1:0-11211 GCA_041691435.1 Chloroflexota bacterium | reverse complement strand
CCCCCCCCCCCCCCCCCCCCCCCCCCCCCCCCCCCCATTTTTTTTTTTCAAGCATTAGACGGCATACGATATTGGAGTCCGTCTCGTGGGCGCGGAGATGTGTTTAAGAGACAGGACCAATGCGGTCTGGAACAGCCAGGCCTTCAATGCCGGCGGCTACACGTTCAATTCGGGCAAGGTCGCGATGCAGGAGAACTTCCTGTGGAACGTGTGCTGCGTGACGGAGGCCGGCAAGAACTGGAACCTCGGCGCGATCCCGTCGAACAACGGGACCGTCAGTGCTGCGTTCAACGCCGACACGTTCCGGATCCTGAAGAGCAGCAAGCATCCTGACGAAGCGTTCACTGTGCTGACCTACCTGCTCGGCGATGCCTCGACGCAGCTCCTCAATACGTACAGCGGCTTCCCGGCCCGGACCACCGCCCAGGCCGACTTCTACCAGCAGTTGAGCACCCAGAAGGACGCCAAGGGCAAGCCGATCTACCCGCCCAACGTCAACTGGCAGGTCGCCACCGACGGCATCCAGTACGCCGACAACCCGAACTTCGAGGCGTATATGCCGGCCTACAACCAGTCGGTTGACCTGCTGACGAAGTTCCTGACCCGCTGGACCTCCACGCCCGGCCTCAACATGGACAACGAGATCGCCAGCCTCCAATCGCAACTCCAGGCCATCTGGAACAAGTCTCCGTAGCGATGACCGCGATCCTGCCCGCGCGCCGGCGGCGCCTCGCACCACTTGCTCGGCGCGAGGCCCGCTGGGGCTACTTCTTCCTGACGCCGTGGATCATCGGATTCCTCGCCTTCACGCTGATTCCGATGATCGCGACACTCATCTTCACGTTCACCAACGTGACGCTGACCCAGGACGTGCCCCTGCGGTTCGTGGGCCTGGACAACTACGCCAACCTGGTCAGCGACCCCACCACCTGGGCATCGCTGGGCGTCACCCTCAAGTTCGCCGTGCTGGCCTTGCCGGTGGGCGTCCTCGCCCCGTTTGCCGTCGCCCTCCTGCTCAGCAGCCGCCACCTCAAGGGCGCCGGCTTCTTCCGGATCCTGTTCTTCCTGCCCTACGTGGTGCCGTTCGTGGCCGGCGTGCTCATCTGGCAGTCGATGCTCAACACCGACAGCGGCTGGATCAACGAGTTCCTGCGCTGGCTGGGCGTTGCCGATCCACCGAACTGGCTGCAGGACACGGCCTGGGTCTACCCCGGGCTGGTGCTGATCGGGATCTGGGGGATCGGCGGCGGGGTCATCGTCTACCTGGCCGGGCTGCGGGGCATTCCCAGCGAGTACTACGACGCCGCCAAGATCGATGGGGCAGGCGCCTGGCAGACCCTGCGCAACGTGACCATCCCGATGATCTCGCCGGTCATCTTCTACACGCTGATCCTGGGCATCGTGGATGTCCTCCAGTACTTCCTCGTGCCGCTGGTCCTCAACCAGGGCACCGGTGAGCCGGGCGGCTCCACCACCTTCCTGAACCTGTACATCTACAAGAACTTCTTCACCTACCAGAACATGTCCTACGGGGCGACGCTGGCCTGGCTCCTGTTCGGGATCACCCTGCTGATCACCCTCGTCCTGTTCTGGTCGTCCCGGCGCTGGGTCTACTACGCCGGGGAGAAGTAGGGGTGGTCAGCGCCGACCGGGGCCTGCGGTTCCCCGACGATGAACCCATGCCCGCCACGCACGGGCGGCGCGGCCTGCGGGGAAGGTTCGGGCGGCCCCGGCCGGGTGTTGCCAAGCGGGCCAGCAGCTCGTTCGCGATCACGTTCATCGCCGTGGTGGTGGTTGCGGCGTTCCTGTCACCGCTGCTGCGCTCGTTCACGATCTCGCTCAAGAACCCCGATCAGGTCAACGAGCTGAACGGGCCGGTCTACCCGGCCAGCCCTGTCACCTTCAACTACCTGGGCAAGGACGATGCCGTCCTGGAAGTCCCGATCAATGGCCAGACCCGCGACCTGGCGATCGTCAAGAAGGGTCGCGATTCGAGCGATTTCGTCGACCCGGCCAATCCCGGCGCGGGCACGATCACCTGGCAGGGCTCGTGGCGGACCCTCACCCCGGCCTACACGTTCGATCCGCAGTGGCAGAACTACGTCAACGTCTGGAACGAGCTGGAGTACCCCAAGCTCCTGTTCAACACGATCGCGATCGCCCTGATCGGAATGATCGGAACGCTCGTGTCGTGCGTCCTGGTGGCCTACGCATTCGCCCGGTTCCGGTTCCCGGGGCGGGACAAGCTGTTCATCCTGGTCATTGCCACGATCTTCCTGCCTGGCGCGGTGACCCTGATTCCCACCTACACGATCTTCGTGAAGCTGGGCTGGGTGGGCACCTGGCTGCCGCTGCTCGTGCCGGCATTCTTCGCCAACGCGTATGACGTCTTCCTGCTTCGCCAGTATTTCCTGACCATCCCGCGGGAGATGGACGAAGCCGCCGCAATCGACGGCGCCGGGCCGTTCCGGACGCTCTGGTCGGTGCTCCTCCCGCAGTCCATCCCCGTGCTGATCGCGGTGGCCATCTTCCACGTCGTCTATTCGTGGAACGACTTCTTCGGGCCGTTGATCTACCTCAGCTCAAGCCCCGACCTGCAGACCCTCGCGGTCGGCCTGGCCCGCTTCAGCGGAGCGCGCGTCGCCCAGGATCCAGGCCTCATCCAGGCGGGCACGATCCTGACCCTGATCATCCCGGTCGTCCTGTTCGTCATCTTCCAGCGGGTCTTCGTCCGCGGCGTCGTCATTACCGGCGTGGAGAAGTAGGCTTCGGTCGATGACGTTCCGGGTTGCCCTGACCTTCGACGCCGAACATCCCGACCGACCCACCGAGTTCGGCGTCGCCGAATCGATTCTCACGACCCTCGCGGATACGGGCGTCCGGGCGTCCTTCTTCGTCCAGGGCCGCTGGGCGCTGGCCTATCCCGAGACGGCCCGGCGGATCCCGGCCGGCGGCCATCTCGTCGGCAATCACTCCCACTATCACGCCAAGATGCCGCTCTTCTCAGCGTCGGGCTTCACGGCCGATGTCCACGATGCCGAGGCGGCGATCCGCGAACTGCTCGGGGTGGATCCGCGGCCCTGGTTCCGCTGCCCGTTCGGGGCCGGCCACGACGACCCGGCGCTGGTCGGCACGCTGACCGGTCTCGGCTATTGGACGGTCGGCTGGGACGTGGTGCCCTACGACTGGGAACGGACACCCGCCGAGGTCGAGGCCGGGGTCGTGGATGGGGCCACGACCAAGGGCGATGGGGCCGTGGTCCTGCTCCACACGTGGCCGGCGTCAACGGGCTCGGCGCTGCCGGCGATCATCGCCCGGCTGGCGGCAGCCGGCGCCACGTTCGTCGGGCTCGACCAGCTCGAGCGCCTGCCGATCGCCACGCCAGGATGATCGGCGTCATCGCGGTCGATGGCGGCAACTCCAAGGTGGACCTGGCCCTGGTGGGGGAAGACGGCGGCCTGCTTGCGGCCGTTCGCGGTCCAACCATCACCCACCAGAAACGGGGCGGGCTGGCGGCCGCAGTCAGCGCGCTCCGGACCACGGTGGCCGCCGCCGTGGCCCGGGCCGCCCTCGAGGTCCCGGCCAGCGGACCACTCGCCCGGATCGCCGTCTTCTCGATTGCCGGGGGCGATACGCCGCGCGACGTTCGGCGCCTCCACCAGGCCTTCGGCCGACTGGGCCTGGCCCAGCAGCTGATCGTCGTGAGCGACGCGTACGGGCCGCTCAGGGCGGGGACGGAGGACGGAATCGGCGCGGTGGTGCTCTGCGGCAGCGGCAGCAACATGCTCGCGATCGGACCCACCGGCCGGGTCGCGGCGTACCCGGCGCTCGGAGAGATCGCGGGCGATTGGGGCGGTGGCGGCTCTCTCGGTCCAACGGCGCTCTCCGCGGCGATTCGCGGCCGCGACGGTCGCGGGCCGCATACCAGCCTCGAGCAGCTCGTGCCCGAGCGTCTCGGCCTCGCCCGGCCGCTGGACGTCACGTACGCCCTCTATCGCGGCCGGCTGAGCGAGGCGGCGCTCCGCGAGCTGGCGCCGCTCGTCTTCGAGGCGGCGAGCGCGGGCGACGTGGTGGCCCGGTTCATCGCCGATCAGCAGGCGGACGAGATCGTGGCGATGGCCGTGGCCGCGCTCCGCCGCGTCCGGGCGCTGCGGGCGGCCATCCCGGTGGTCCTGGCCGGGGGCGTCTTCCGGACCACCGATGCCGTGTTCCATGCCCGGATCCGCGCTGGGCTGGCCGCGGCCGCACCGCGCGCCGAGATCCGCCTCCTGGCCGCCCCGCCGGTCCTGGGCGCCGCGCTCCTCGGGTTCGATGCGCTGGGCATCGGCGACCAGGACGTGCTGGCGCGCCTGCGCGCGTCCCTGGTGGAGGACGCCATCATTATCATGGGCGATCCCCGATGACGATCATGGCCGACGAGATCCGCCAGACACCGCAGCTGATCCGTGAGCAGCTGGAGATGAGCGGAGCCGCCCTCGAGGCCGTGGCCGCAGCCGTGCGCGTCGCCCGCCCGCGCTTCGTCTCGATCGTCGCCCGGGGAACGTCGGACCACGCGGCCATCTACGCTCGCTACCTGATCGAGACGCAGCTCGGCTGGCCGGTCGCCCTTGCCTCGCCGTCGGTGACCACGATCTACCACGCCCCGACGGACTGGTCGGGCGGGCTGGTGCTGGCCGTGTCCCAGTCGGGCCGCAGCCCGGACCTGCTGGCGGTGATCGAGGCAGCGCGGGCCGGCGGCGCGCTCACGGTGGCCGTGACCAACGTCGCGGGCTCGCCGCTCGAGGGCGCCGCGGCGCTGACCGTCCCGTGCCGGGCCGGCGAGGAGCGAGCCGTCGCGGCCACGAAGAGCTATGTCGCCGAGCTCGCCGCCCTCGCCGGCATTGTTGCGGCGCTTGCCCCGGACTCGAACCTGGCGGCGGCCCTGCCCAGCGTGCCGGACGTCCTCGACGAGACCCTCGGTATCGCAACCGGTTGGTTCGCCCAGGGCGGTGAGGCACGCGGCCGGCAGCTGGTCGAGGCGATCGCCGGGGCCGGCCGGTCGCTGGTGGTCTCGCGCGGCTTCAACCTTGCGACCGCCCTCGAGACGGCCCTGAAGCTCAAGGAGACAGGCCAGATCTTCGCCGAGGGCTATTCGAGCGCGGACCTCGAGCACGGGCCGATAGCCCTCGCCAGCCCGGGGATCCCGACCGTGGTCTTTCGCCCCGGCGGGCCGATAGGCGCGGCGATCGATCCCGCGGCGCTGCGCGCCCGGGCGCTGGGTGCCCGGCCGTGGACGATCGGCGTCGTGGCGACAGCAGGTCTCGCGGACAGCCTCGAGGTCGCCGCGATCTCCGGGTTGCCCGAGGCACTCACGCCCCTCGCCCTGATCCTGCCGGGGCAGCTGCTCGCCGAAGCGGTCGCCGTCCGGCGCGGCCTGAGTCCGGACGCACCGGCCGGCCTCAGCAAGGTCACCCTGACCCGCTGACCGGCTGCTCGGGCCACGCCCATTCCTCCGCCGGGCGGATCGTGCGATCCTTGGGCCATGACGACGCCCGAGATCAAATCGCTCCTGCCCGCCGCCGAGGCGCTCCTGCCCGAGATCGTGGCGATCCGCCGCCGTCTGCACCGCCGGCCGGAACGTGGGCTCCAGCTGCCCGCGACCCAGGCGCTGGTCGTCGAGGAGCTGACGAAGCTCGGCCTGACCCCGATCCGGGGTGAAGCGACCACGTCCGTGGCGGCCGTCATCGAGGGCTCCGGGCCCGGGCCCACGGTGCTCCTGCGCGGTGACATGGATGCGCTGCCCCTGACCGAGGACACCGGTCTCGACTTCAGCTCCGAGACGGACGGGATGATGCACGCCTGCGGGCACGACACCCACGTCGCGATGCTCCTGGGGGCCGCCCGGCTGCTGGTCGAGCGCCGGACCACGTTCACGGGTCGTGTGCTGCTGATGTTCCAGCCCGGCGAAGAGGGCTTCCACGGCGCACGGGTCATGCTCGAGGAGGGCCTCCTGGACGCCGCCGGCCCCACCCGGCCCACGGCCGCGTTCGCCCTGCACATCTCCACCGAGTACCCCACCTCCACGATCAACATCCGGCCCGGCCCGATGATGGCCGCCGCCGATTTCGTGAACATCGACATCCACGGGCGGGGTGGGCACGCCTCCCAGCCGTCGTCGGCGCTCGACCCGATCACGATCGCCGCCGAGATCGTCATCGGCCTGCAGACGTTCGTGACCCGCCAGGTCCAGGTCTTCGATCCGGCCGTCATCACGATCGCCCGGATCTCGTCGGGTACCACCAACAACATCATTCCCGAGTCGGCGCGCCTCGAGGGCACGATCCGGACGTTCTCGGAGAAGACGAAGAAGCAGGTCCACGAGGGGATCGTTCGGCTGGTGGACGGGATCGCGGCGGCCCACGGCGCAACGGCCGAGACCGAGCTGCTGACCCTGTACCCGGTGACGATCAACGACCCGGACTACTCCGAGCTGGTCCGGGCGACGGCCGTCGAGCTCCTCGGCGAGGAGCTGGTCGACTCGACGATCCAGCCGGTCATGGGCGCCGAGGACTTCTCGTACGTGCTCCAGCAGGTGCCGGGGGCGATGGCCTTCGTCGGTGGCCGGCCGGCTTCCGAGGACCCGGCGACCGCCCCGGCGAATCACTCGAACAAGGTGATCTTCGATGAGCCGGCGATGGCCATCGGTACGGCAACGTACGCCGCGGTGGCCCTGCGCAGCCTGGCAGTGGGCTAGCCAGCGCCATGTGCTGCCTGGCGGGCATCGCGGCGCTGATCAGCCCGCGCCTCGTCCTCGTGTTGTGGTGGCTGCTCGATCCGGCTCGCTGGAGCGCGCTGTTCGACAACCTGATCGTGCCGGTGCTGGGCTTCGTGTTCCTGCCCTGGACGACGCTCGTCTACGTCTTCTTCGCCCCGACCGGCTTCGGCGGCCTGGCGCCGATCGTCGTCGTGATCGCCGTCCTGATCGACGCCGGGACGTACGGCGGTGGGGTCTTTGGCAACCGCCGTCGCGAGCAGCGTTCCTGGAGCTGACCGGCTAGCTTCGCCTGGCGACCAGCTCGCCCACCCACTCGTGGAGCCGGCCGAGGTGCTCGGCATAGTGGTCGACACCCGACTTGCGGATCCACCATGCGGCCTCGTCGGTGGGCTGGCGCAGCCAGTGCCAGTCCTTGACCATCATCGAACGGGCGGCGTTGGCCTGGACCCACACGACATCCCAGGGCTGGTCGAGCATCGCCACGCGGAAGACCTCGTTGAGCGCGTCGACATCGATGTCATGGCCCTCGTAGCTGCCCGCGCCGATCCGCTGGAACTGGGTCTCCGCCTCGGCCAGCCACGTCCCCAGGTGGGCGACGACGTCGCGGACGGCCCAGTCCGGCTCGCGGTAGTAGCCCGGCACCAGGCACTCAGCCGGGGTCAGCGTCCTGACCAGCTCCGCCAGCTCGTACCAGCCGTGGCGCTCGCCGTCGAGCTCGGCAAGGTAGGGATGGTCCGGGTTCAGTCCGGGAATATCCGTCGGCAGCGGAGCATGCTCGTGCGCCATGCCCTCATCTTGGCGCGACCACCCCGGCCGTGCAGGCACGCCTGCGCCAATGCCCGGCACGACTCGGTACTTTCGGCCCATGTTCGGGACGCCGCCGGGATTGGACACTCTCGGATGACTAATTCGGGACCAAGAGCTCGATCCGGAGGCACGTCCATACCGTCCCCAGCGCGCGTTCCGGGCGGTTCCTCGAAGTGAAGGTCTGGGGGGAGCCACCGCAGCAGCGGCGGTCACGCCGGCTCGATCGCACGATCAGGCCGTTGACGGACCCTGCCTGGCGTGGCGCGCGCAGTCCCGTCGACCCCGGCCCGTTCCAGCCCGACCCCGATGCCCAGCCAGGCGTCGCGGCCACGGCGGTCGGCCTCATCGATCGCCCAGATCCGGCGGCCGTCGTCGCGCCGGTCGCACCGGCGGCCCAGGCGAAATCGCGGGTCCGCCTGACCGGCGACCCGGGCCAGGACGCGATCGCCCTGGGAACCGCCGCGCTTCTCGAGCTCAACGGCCAGATTGGCTCCAAGGAGCTCGCCGATCCGATCATCCCCGCTGTCCTCCGCTTTGCCCGCGTCCGGAACGAGCGCGTCCGCGCCAGCCAGCTCCTGGCTGCATTCGATCGGCGTTCGGCGGCCTCCAGCGGGCCCGACCGCGGGCTGCCGTGGATCTTCTCGGACGATGGTGGTCCAGGCTCGCCGCTCTACGCGCGCCACGCCGGCGAACCCGTCCACTGGCGACCGCGCGAGGCGGACCGGCACGCATCAGACCCGGGCAGCTACGCCCGCTGGCTCGTGGAGCCGATCGCCCAGGTCCAGACCCTCGAGCTGCTGGCTGAGCTCGCCGAGACCACGAATCCCAAGGGCGAGGCAGCCGCCCCGATCCGGCGAGACCTGCTCCCCCAGGTGGAGGGCGCATTCGCACTCCACGTCGCCGCCGACGACCCCTGGCGCGACCTCTTCGCTCTCTGGCAGCTGACCAGCGCGCCGCACACGCTCAACGACCTCTGGTTCCTGGCCACGGCCATCGCCTACCGCTACGCGACGATGGCCCGCCGGGTGGCCGGCCCGGTCATCGGGACAGGCCCGTTCGAGGGCGAGCAGCTGGTGTCCGCGAGTGCCGCGCTGGGAACCGTCCTGTGGCAGCTTCGGATCTATCCCTCGCTCGTCCCGGAGCTTGTCGACCATGTCGCCGACAAGATCCGCACCGACGGCGGCTGGGGCGATCCCGGCCAGCCGACCGACATCCTCACGACCCTCGCCGCGGCCGACCTGCTGGTGAGCCTCGATCCCGACTTCGACCCGAAGCGGACCGTGGCCTGGTTTGCCCACGCCCAGGAGCCCGAGGGCTGGTGGCGGGCGCTGGACCCCGAGGTGCCCTGGCTGACCGCGGCCGTGGTCGACTGGCTGGAGCGGGCACACCGCCCATTCGTCGAACGCTTCCGCTGGCCGGGCGCCCTCAAGCTGGATCTCGACCGGCGCACCCAGCTGCCGTCCTACGCCTGGTTCGCGGACCTGGCTCGCTCCATCCAGGAGGTCCCCGGGCTGGCCCGTGCCGAGTGGGAGATCGCCTTCGTCGACCTGGCGGGGTTCGGCAAGTTCAACACGGACAACGGCCAGGCCAAGGGCGACGAGGTCATCGGGGCGTTCGGCCGGGCCCTCGCCCGAATCCCCGCCTGCCGGGCCATCCGTGACGGTGGCGACGAGTTCATCCTGATCGGCGCCCCGGGCGACTCGAACCTGCTCGAACGCCTCGATTCCTTCCGCACCACCTGGCTCGCGGAGTTCGTGGCCACGTTCGGCAACGAGCCCAACCCTGTGCGTCCCCGGATCACGGTCACGAAATGCTCGGGCCGCGAGCTGGCCGCCACGCGCGAGCGCCTCGGCCGGCGGATCGGCGAGATGAAGAAGATCTACGAGAGTCCGCCCTCGGACGGGGTCATCGAGCGCTGCTGACGGCGCCGTGGCCACGGGGCGTGGCCTTGGGCTGTGGGGCCAGTTAGCCGCCCCGCCGCCCTGCGCCGCGCCCCGGAACCGGGGCGCGCCGACGCTCAGATCCCCGCGCGGACTCGCCGTGCGTACTCCCATTCGGCGCTCCGGCGCCCTCGGTCTGGGACGGGCGCGTCTCCAGGCGGGAACCTGGCGGCGGACCGCCCCGGCCATGGCTAAAGGTCGGCCGTTCCGCCTGCATGGTCGCTGTGAGCACAAGCCCGGGCCAGAAGGCGGCTCGACCGACACTCGATAGCGAGGCGTGAGCGTGCCAGGAGCGATTTCCAAGCTTGGAACTTGCCTTTGGGGGCCAGCCCCGACGCCGTTCGGGAGCTTAGCGGTCCGCTACCGCTCGCAGCGACCATGGACGCGGAATCGGATTGGTTAGGCCTCGTCAGCCACGCGGAAGTTAGCCGCCCCGCCGCCCCTGCGCCGCACCCTGCCGCCCCGCCGCCCCTGCGTCGCACCCTGCCGCCCCTTAGCCGCCGCGCCGCCCTGCGACGCACCCCGGAACCAGGGCCTCAACGGCCACCTTGGCAATAGACCGGCGGTCGGTTTATTATTGAACGCATGGCTCGGACACTTGATCTTGAGGCGCACTCGCTCCGCCGCGATTCGTTCGTCGACGCTGCCCAGCGACTGATCCAGACCAAGGGGTACGAGCAGCTCAGCCTGCAGGACGTGATCGACGACGTCGGCGCCTCGAAGGGCGCCTTCTACCACTACTTCTCGTCGCGCGAGACACTCCTCGACGCCGTCATCGAGCGGATGACCGACGCAGCTCTCGCGGTGATGACGCCCATCGCCAACGATCCGGCGCTACCTGCGCTGCACAAGCTTCAGTTGGTCTTCTCGACCCTGGCCGCCTGGAAGGGCGAGCGCAAGGAGTTCTTCGTCGAGGTCCTCGAGGTCTGGATGTCGGCGCCCAACAGCGTCGTTCGCGAGAACCTCCGGCGCGAGGTGGTCGGCCGGATCACGCCGCTGATGACGACGATCGTCCGTCAGGGCGTGGCCGAGGGCGTCTTCACGCCGACGTCGGCCGACGGCGCGGCTGCGGTCCTCGTCGCCCTGATGCTCGGTGCGAACGAGGTCGCGACGGAGCTCTTCCTCGCGCGCCAGGCCCGGACCGTCACGTTCGAAGCGGTCGTGGCCCGCATTGCCGCATTCACCGAAGCGTACGAGCGAGTCCTGGGGTTGCCCGCCGGCGCCTGGGTGATGCTCGACGACGCAAGCCTGCACCTGTGGTTCGATTGACCATGGGTGCGCACGAGGAGCTGCCATGACCGCGATCATCGAGACCCGCAAGCTGACCAAGTCCTACGGCGAGCACCGCGGCATCCTCGACGTGGACCTGACCGTCCAGCAGGGCGAGGTGTTCGGGTTCCTCGGGCCGAACGGGGCGGGCAAGACCACCACGATCCGGGCGCTCCTCGACCTCATCCGCCCGACCAGCGGCAAGGCCCTCGTGTTCGGGATCGAAAGCACGGTGGACCCGGTGGCGATCCACCGCCGGATCGGCTACCTGCCCGGCGAGTTCACGCTCTACGACCGCCTCACGGGCCGCCAGACGCTGACGTATTTCGCGAACCTGCGTGGTGGCGTGGACGACGCCTACCAGGCGGCCCTCATCGAGCGCTTCGACCTGGACCCCACCCGTCGGTTCAAGGAGTACTCGAAGGGCAACAAGCAGAAGGT
>JBEPUS010000072.1:0-11255 GCA_041691435.1 Chloroflexota bacterium | reverse complement strand
CCGCCTGCATGATCATCGCCGACATCAGCGGCTACACGAGCTACCTGGCCGGCGTCGAGCTCGATCACGCCCAGGACATCCTGGCCGACCTCACCGACGTCGTCGTGCGCTCGCTGCGTCCCAGGTTCCGGCTGGCCAAGCTCGAAGGCGACGCCGCGTTCGTGTACGCGATGATCGATTCGGTCGACGGGTCGGCCCTCCAGGACACGGTCGAGGGCTGCTATTTTGCGTTCAGGCGGCGGTTGCGCGACATCGGCCAGGCGTCCCAATGCGACTGCAACGCCTGCACGCTGATGCCCAAGCTCGACATCAAGTTCGTGATCCACCACGGACTGGTGGCACACCAGAAGATGGCCGGCCGCGAGGAGCTCGTCGGCCGCGAGGTGATCGTCGTCCACCGGCTGCTGAAGAACACGGTGGTCGAGTCCCTGAATCTGCCCGCCTACGCCCTGTACACCGAAGCCTGCACCCAGGCGATGCACCTCGACGATCCCGCCGCGGCCGGCCTGATCGAACATCGCGAGTCGTACGACTACGTGGGCGAGGTGATCGGCTGGGTGCGCGATCTCCAGGCTGCCTGGCAGGAAGCCGAGGCTCAAACCGAGGTGATCATCACCCTCGACAAGGGGGCGATGACGGCCGACAAGGCGGCGATGGAGCTCTCATTCGAGCTGCCGGCACCGCCCGAGATCACCTGGGACTGGCTCACCTCACCAATCCGCCGGCCCCAGTGGCAGCCCGGCCTGACCGCCTTCTCCGAGGCCAAGGCTGCCGATGGCCGGCGCGGCGTCGGGACGACGAATCACTGCGTCCACGGACGCGACGCGATCATCGAGGAGGTCCTCGCCTGGCGCCCGGCCGAGATCCTCACCACGCGGATGCAGCTCCCGATGCCGGACATGCCGAAGTTCACCTACACCGAGTTCCTGGAACCGACCCGGGGCGGGGCGGCCACCCGGATCACGCTCCGAATGGGCCGGCCGTCAAGCAGCAAGGACCGGGCGATGCTCGAGCACGCATGGCCCGTGCTGGCCGAGTCGTACTCCGCCCGGATGCCACCGTTGACCGCCCTGCTCGAGGCGGAGATGGCAGCGCGCTCGGCGGCGGCGGGCGAGGCGGCGCCCGAGCCGGACCTGCCCGTTTCCTCGGGCCGCAATCTGCGCGAGCCCGTCGCCCGGTAGGGCCGGGCGCGAGCGGCGGGCGGTTCCCGGCGGGAGCGGCGGTTCCCGGCGCCAGGCGGCTCCCCGCGCCAGGCGGTTTCCCGCGCTGGGCGGCGGCGGCCACGGGACCACGGTTCCTGTCAAATTCCAGCCACGCGGACCGTATGGCGAGTCGCGGCTCCAAAACTGGGCGCAGGAGCCCAGGCCGCAACTGCTTCGTGCACGACGCCGGCTTCAGAACCCTCGACGCGAGCCGGATCGTGCCGAGATCCGACCATAGCGTCCGCCTGGCTGGAATTTGACACGGGCGAGCAGCCGCGACGAGCCACGGCGAGCCGCGACGAGCCGCGACGAGCCGGCCGCCCCAGCGCCTTGGCCGCCGCAGCGCCTTGGCCGCCGCAGCCGCGGAACTGCGCGGATTGACACGGGACTTAGTGATCGCTAACTTAGCGGCATGGCTGCAACACTTCCCCGCCCTGCCGGTACCCGCAACGCGACTCGGCTGACCGCTGACGAGCGTCGCGACGCCATCGTGGCCGCGGCCATGGAAGAGGTCGCAGCGCACGGGCTATCGGGCGCTTCCACCAACGAGATCGCCCGCCGCGCCGGTGTCTCGCAGCCCTACGTCTTCCAGCTCTTCGGGACCAAGAAGGAGCTCTTCCTCGCGGTCGTGCGCAGCTGTTTCGAACGAACCGCGCGCAGGTTCGAGCAGGCCGCCCGCGACTACGTTGCGGGCACGGCACCGTTCGTCGAGGGCTGCAACTCGGTCCTCGACGCGATCGGTCAGACGTACGTGCGCATGCTCTCGAACCGGACCCTCCTGCTCGTCCAGCTCCAGGCGTATGCCGCCTGCTCGGATCCCGAGGTCCAGCGCGTGGTCCGCGACGAGTTCGCCCGGCTCCACCAGATGGTCGCCCGCCTGTCCGGCGCAACGCCCAGGGAGATGCACGACTTCTTCGCCGAGGGAATGCTCCTGAATGTGGCTGCCGCGATGAACATCGAAGGCGACACGGGCGCGTGGTCGCTCGAAGCCCTGGGAGGCGCCAGCTGAGCACCGCTCTCAGGCCCCTTTTTTTCGGCTTTGTACTTAGCAACTACTCACTTAGCAAGGAGACCCGTATTGTGACGAACCGAACACAACGACCCGTCAGCGTCGGCTGGACCTTCCTCATCGCCTCGATCGTCGTCTTCATGGCGGCCCTCGACAACCTCGTCGTCACCACCGCCCTGCCGACGATCCAGCGCCATTTCGGCGCGAGCCTCAGCGAGCTCGAGTGGGTCGTCAATGCCTACACCCTGACGTTCGCCGTCCTACTGCTGACCGGCGCGGCCCTTGGTGACCGCTTCGGGCGCAAGCGGATGCTGATCATGGGGATCACGATCTTCACCCTCGGCTCCGCATTCGCGGCCCTGTCAGGCTCGAGCACCGAGCTGATCATCGCCCGGGCCATCCAGGGCATCGGCGGCGCCATCCTCACGCCCCTGAGTCTCACGATCCTGTCCGCGGCGGTCCCGCCGGAGCGGCGAGCCGTGGCGCTCGGCGCCTGGGGCGGCGTCGCCGGACTGGCGATCGCCGTGGGTCCCGTCGTCGGTGGGGCAATCGCCGAGGGCGTCGCCTGGCAGGGCATCTTCTGGATCAACGTGCCGATCGGCCTCGCGGTCATCCCGCTCGCCTGGCTGCGCCTCTCGGAAAGCCGCGGGCCGTCCAGCAAGCTCGATCTCGTGGGCCTTGGCCTGGTGAGCTCCGGTCTCCTGGCAATCGTGTGGGGCCTGGTCCGGGGCAACGAGCTCGGCTGGACCAGCACGGGCATCCTCGGCGCACTCATCGGCGGCGCGATCCTCCTGGCAGTCTTCGCCGCCTGGGAGACCCGCGTCGGCGAGCCGATGCTGCCCCTCAACCTGTTCCGTTCCCGGGCGTTCTCGGCCGCCAACGGCGTCTCGCTGCTGATGAGCTTCGGGATGTTCGGCTCGGTCTTCCTGCTCGCCCAGTATTTCCAGGTGGTCCAGCACTACAGCCCGCTGCAGGCCGGCCTGCGGACCCTGCCATGGACGTTCATGCCCGTGATCGTTGCGCCGATTGCCGGGCTCCTCTCGACCCGCACCGGGACGCGGCCCCTGCTGGTCCTGGGGATGGCCCTCCAGGCGATCGCGCTCGGCTGGCTGTCGTTCGTCGTCACGCCGACCGTCCCCTACTCCACCCTGGTCCTGCCGTTCATCCTGGCCGGCGCGGGAATGGGCCTCTTCTTCGCCCCGATCGCCAACGTGGTCCTGTCGGCCGTCCGGCCCGAGCAGGAGGGCGTCGCCTCCGGCGCGAACAACGCAATCCGTGAGCTCGGCGGGGTCTTCGGAGTCGCCGTGCTCGCCTCGGTGTTCGCCGCGGCCGGCTCGTACGCGACGCCGGCGAGCTACGTCCAGGGCCTCATCCCGGCGCTCCAGGTGGGAGCCCTCGTCGTGGGCGTCGGCGTCCTCGCCGCGATTGCGCTGCCGGGCCGCGCGAGTGTCCGCGAGCACACCGAGGCGGCGATGTCGCCGGACGCAGCCATCGCCGGGTAACGACCCCGGGGCTGTGCCACGATGCGCCTCTCATGGCAGCCAGCCGGCCCACCCGCACGAGCACGACCACGATTGCCTGGCACTTGCCGGGCTTTCTTGGTGCCGAGTGGTGCGAGGTGCAGCGCGGGCCGCAGGGCACCCGGATCCACGGCGTGGCGCTCGTGCCCGAGGACGGCCCCAATCGGATCGACTACGCGATCGAGCTCGATGCCGGCGACCTGACCCGGGCCGTCCACGTTGCGGCCGAGACGCCCACGGGGCTTGTTGAGATCGAGCTCAGTGGGGACGGCGCCGGAACGTGGCATCGGGGCAACGAGAAGGTCCTCGTGATGCCCGGCGCCGTCGACGTCGACCTCGGCTTCTCGCCGGTCACCAA
The DNA here is from genome assembly GCA_041691435.1 of Chloroflexota bacterium. GTDB lineage: Bacteria > Chloroflexota > Limnocylindria > Limnocylindrales > CSP1-4 > Palsa-1033. The sequence continues at coordinate 7,166 of JBEPUS010000072.1, read as the reverse complement.
TTCGCTGCCCATCTGGCGCCTCGACCTGCCCGTGGGGACCGCCCACGTGATCGACGTGCTCTGGATCAAGTTTCCAGGCTTCGAGCTGATCCACGCCAAGCAGACGTATCGCCGGCTGGCCTTCGACCGCTACCGCTACTCGTCGGGCAAGTTCGCGGCCGAGATGCGGGTCGGCGCCGACGGGCTCGTCGAGGAGTACGCCGAGTGGGTGGCGGTCGGGCGCGTGGTCCGCGAGGCGTGACGAGCGCCCTCGACAAGTCGCTGTTCCGGAACCCGCTGTTCGTCCGGCTCTGGTTCATCCAGGCCGCGACCCAGATCGGCGGCAACATGGCCCTCTACGCCATGACGATCCTGGTGTTCGATACGACCAAGTCGAACGCCGCGGTCAGCATCCTGTTCGCCACGTACGTCCTGCCCCAGATCGTGCTGTCGCCGTTCGCCGGCGTGATCGTCGATCGCATCGACCTGCGCCTTGCGCTGGCCGGTCCGAACTTCGTGCGCGCCGGCCTGATGATCGGGCTGGCCCTGGCCGGCCCGCAGCTGCCAATCCTGCTGGCGCTCAATCTCGGAGTGAGCTTCACGAGCGTCGCCCTGACGCCCGCCGAGGGCTCGATGATCCCGCGGGCCGTTCCCCGTCACCAGCTGCCCACGGCGATGGGCATCTTCAATATCACCCTCCAGGGGTCGTTCGCTGTCGGCTTCGCCTTCGTGGGGCCGCTGCTCGTCACCGTTTTCGGTCCCTCTTCGGTCCTCGCGGTCGTCGCCGTCCTCTACGTCGCCGCGACCGTGGCCTGCATCGGCTTCCCGTCCGAGCCGCCGATCGACCGCGCCGACCTGGTCTCGAAGCGCAAGAGCGCCGGCGAGCCGCTGGCCGAGCTGCGGGCCGGGTTTGCCGTGATCCTGGGCAACCGTGAGATCAGCCGGCCGATCGTCCAGCAAGCAGCCGGGGCGTCGATCGCCGGTGTCCTGGGCGTGCTGGGTCCGGCCCTCGCCCTCACCGTCGGCCTCGAGCCGGACCACCTGGTCGTCATCCTCGTGCCGCTGGGCATCGGGGTCGTGGCCGGAGTGCTCGGGTTGCGCCGCTTCCCCAAGGTGCCGCACCGGCGCGCGGCCGAGCTGGGCCTGCTCGCGTTCGGCGGCCTGACGGCGTCGCTCGCCCTGGCTGCGCCATTGCGCAACCTCCTCTCCGGGACGGGCGTGCCGGTCCTGCCGCTGATCGTCCTGATCGCCCTGCTGTCGGGCGCCGCTTACGCCGTCGCCTCGGTCTCCGCCCAGACCGCGCTCCTCGGGGCCATCCCGGCCGACGTTCGGGGGCGGGTCTTCGGCGTGCTTGCGTCGATCGTCAGCACGGCCAGCCTGCTGCCGGCGCTGATCGCCGGACCCCTCGCCGATCGAATTTCGGCACCGCTGGTCCTCGTGGTCGTGGGCGCCGGTGTTGCGTTGATTGCGGTCTGGTCGGCCCGCTCGAAGGGCCACGGCTCGGACGGCCGAACGTCAGACGGACGAAGCTCAGGCCGTGGACGCGCGGCCGCGCCGCTTGCGGCGGTCGGAGTTGCCAAAGATCCGCCTGGTGAGCGGCACGAACAGGGCGGCGCCGGCCATCTGGCCACCCAGGATGAGCAGGACCAGCAGGCCAGGCAGCCCCAGCAGGAAGCCGGGAACGGTCCAGGCAAACGCCCCGAGACCTGACGAGAAGCCGGCCACGCTGATGTTGAGCGGACCGTCACCGGAGCCTGCCGTGGGCACCGTCAGCCGAGCAGGCCCTGAAGGTCCCGACCCTCCGGTCGTTCCGCCGGCTCCCGAGCCAGGATCGCCGGACGGCAGCGCTCCCCCATCGGCCGGCGACGGTGACGCCGATGGCGAGGCAGAGGGCGAACCCGAGGCTGGGGCCGAGGGGGCGGCCGATGACGCCGGCGATGGCGTCGGGCGATCCGACGCGCCAGGCGTCGAGGTGGGCGTTGGGACCGGCGTGCGCGTGGGGACGGGCGTCGGCGTCGGGACGGGCGTGGGCGTCGGCGTGGGGACCGGGGTCGGCGTGGGGACGGGCGTGGGCGTGGGCGTCGGCACCGGTGTCGGCGTCGGGACTGAACCGGTGATCTTCATCGGGATCGACGGAGCCGGGCTGGGATTGTGCTTGCAATCATTCCGGTCGTAGGCCGTCGCTGACCAGTTCGCCTGGCCAGCCGATTTGCCGGTCACCGTGATCCGCAGGACCAGCGTCGCGACCGAGATCACGCCGCCAAGCCCCTGGCTGTCGTTCGCGTCCTTGATCGTCACGGTGCCACCGACCGAGCTGATGGTCCAAGTGTGCCCGCGGCTGTCGGTGTAGCTCGTCGCGCCCACGGTATACGCACCTGGGATGTGGACGACCACGCAATTCACAAGGTTCTGCGTGAAGATCAGGGGCGTCGAAACGGTCAGGGAGACCACGGTCGGCACGCCCGTGACCACGCTCGAACGATCGGCGCTGATCGACCAGGTGAGCTCCTTGGCGTCCGTCAGTCCGGGCATCGAGCCGAGTAGAAGCACCGCGAGGGCAGCGCCCGTCGCCGCGAACCGGGCAAACGATCGGAGCCGGTCCATGTCAGGCGACCTTGGTCTCGATGCCGGCTCCCGGCGTCCAGAGCTGGCTCCGTGAGTTCGAGCGGCCCTGACCAGGGAGGGGCGGATCCGCCGCGCTGCGCAGCCCGCTCACGAAGGCCAGCACCAGCTTCTCGTCGAGCTGCGTTCCCGAGGCATCCTCGAGCCGGGTGATCGCCTCATCGACCGAGAGCGACTTGCGATACGGCCGGGTGGTGGTCATCGCCGAGAACGCGTCGGCCACGGCCAGGATCCGGGCGACGAACGGGATCTCCTCGCCGGCGAGGCGGGTCAGGTAGCCGTCGCCATCCCAGCGCTCGTGGTGGTGGCGAATGCCCGCCCGGATGAGGTCGATGTCGGGCAGGTCGCGCACGATCTGGTCGCCCAACGCAACGTGCTGCTTGACGATCTCGTATTCCTCGGCCGTGAGCTTGCCGGGCTTGCGCAGCACGCCGTCGGGGATCCCGATCTTGCCGACGTCGTGGAGCCGCCCGGCCCGCCGGAGCGCGTGCCGGAAGGAGTCCTCCAGCCCCAGCTGGGCGGCGAGGAAGTCGGCGTAGCGGGCCACGTCCTCGGAGTGGCGGGCGGTGTAGTGGTCCTTGGTATCGACGGCGATCACCAGGCCCTCGAGGATGTCGAAGCGGATCGCCTCGTCGGGCGGCAGGCTCGCATCGGCCATCCGAACGGTGTCGCCGCCGCTCGCCTTGGCCTCGTCCAGGGTCCGGGCCACCGTCGCGAGGAGCGCATTGACCGCCTCGCCGTTCACCGGGAACGTCGCGATCCCGCCGCTGATCGTGAGCGGCAGGCGTTCGGACGAGTCGAAGCGCAGGCTGACGTCGACGAGGGCGTCGCGGATCTTGTTGATGCCCCGCTCCAGGCCGGCAATCTCGCCGGCCGGGACCGTGACGAGGAACTCGTCGGGGCCGTAGCGGCCGAACTCGGCATCCTCGGGCAGATGCGCCTCGAGCAGGTTGGCGAGCGTGCGCAGGGCCATGTCGCCGGCCTCGTGCCCGTACGTCTCGTTGAGCAGGCTGAAGTTGTCGATGTCGATGAGGGTCACGCCCACCGTCCCGGCGGCGACATCATCCCGGGCCAACTCAATGCGCCGGGCGAGGGACTCGACGAGGGCGCCGTGGTTGAGCGTCCCGGTCAGCGGGTCACGCCGGGTGGCTTCGAGGAGGTCGTAGGTCTGGCGGGTCATCCGCGACTGGGCGCCGCGGAAGACGATGTACACGAGGACGGCGGTGGCCAGGGCGCCGCCGAAGATCACCAGCAGCGTATGCACCCGGATCGCATCGAGCTGGGCGAGGATCGGGCCGGCGTCGCGCCAGACCTCGGCGACGGCGCGGACCGTGCCGTTGTCGATGATCGGCAGGTATTCCCGGATCACGGTGGGCTTGGCCAGCGACCCAAGGGGCTGGCTGTCGGCGGCGGAAAGCATCTCGGCCTGGACCTGCTTGGCGGACAGGGCCGCCGAGAAGCCCGGCGTGACCTGGGCGCGGGCCGGCGGCGATGCGACGCTCGAGGCGATGACCGTTCCATCGACCCGCAGGAGCGCCGTTGCCAGGATGTCGTCGACGGCCGTCAGGGCGGCGATGCCCGTGTTGAGGGCGACGGCCCGATCGGTGGCCAGCGTGCCCGGCGCGACGTCGCTCAGCTGGAGGTTCAGCGCGACGAAGCTGCGCACGGCGGCTGCGTCGCCACCCACGGCCGAGCTGAGCAGGGTGGCCGATTCGTCGGTCGTGGTGAGGTAGACCTGGCCCGAAGCAGTGACTGCCACGATCAGCAGGAAGCCGGCCATGACCGTTAGCAGCAGGAGCGGCCGAAGCCGGATGGCTCGGCCGCTCGTATCGAGCCCGCGTTTCCGGCCGATGCGCATGCCTGCGACGCTACGGGCCGGACTCGCCCCTGACTACCGGACGAACGTCAGCATGGCCCGATAGTACGGTCGTCTGCGGATGCGTCCGGGCGTGAGCAGCGAGTACGTCCGCGCTCGGGTCCTGGCGCTCATCGTCCGCGCTCGGGTCGGCTTCTTCCGATTTATCAGCCGACGTAGTGGTACGGAAGGAGACGAGCCAATTCTGGGCCACGCGGCTGGCCTGGGGCCGCGACTCACGCTCGACCACGCGCACGCTTCGAACGAATCGGCAGAGATGTCGCGCAAGTCGTTCCATACCACTACGCCCAGTGATAATCCGGAAATGGCTGAAGGCGACACGATCTACAAGCTGGCGGCGATGCTCCGGCCGGAGCTCGTCGGGCGAACCGTGCTGGCTGCCCGGACGACGAAGAATGCAAGCGTCGGCCGGCTGGTTGGAGCATCGATCACCTCGGTCGAGTCCCTGGGCAAGAACCTGCTGATCCGCTTCTCCAGCGGTTTGACGCTGCGGACACATATGCAGATGAACGGGACGTGGCGGACCTACGCGTCGGACGACGCCGGCCGGCGGGCCGCAGCGCGGGCGGTGGTGGTGCTCGAGACCCACGAGGTCACCGCCGCCTGCTTCGACGCGCCAGTCGTCGAGCTCTTCGACACGCGCGCCGAGAAGATCCATCCCGTGCTTCGCCGCCTGGGGCCCGACCTGCTCGGCGAGACGTTCGACGCCGGCGCGGTCCTGGCCCGCCTGCGCGACCCGGCCGTCGCCCCGACCACGATCGCCGAGGCGCTCCTCGACCAGCGGCTGATGGCCGGCGTCGGCAACGTCTTTCGGAGCGAGATCCTGTTCATCGAGCGTGTCGATCCGTTTGCGCTCGTTGGCGACCTTGATGACGCGACGCTCGAGCGGTTGATCGCGACCGCCCAGCGGCTGCTGGTCGTGAACGTCCGCCCGGGTCGATCACGGGGACGGACCACAACCGAAGGATCTCGCGCGGCAGCAGGTCAGCAGGTCTGGGTCTACAACCTGGCCGGCCGCCCGTGCCGGCGCTGCGCTACCACGATCCGTGCCCGGAGCCTGGGTCGCGACCTGCCCCGGACGGTCTGGTGGTGCCCGCGCTGCCAGGCCCAGGCCAAGGCCCCGGCCGCCGAGACCGCCGAGACCGCCGAGACCGCCGGCGAGTAGCGCCCCTGCTCAGGCCTCGTAGGCGACCTCGCCGTCGATCATGACCAGCCGCGGCCCGGTTGGGGCGGGCCGCCCACCCCGCCACATTTTGGCGGCCAACCCCGGAAACCAGACGCCCACCCAGGAGCCCCCCCGGCCCCGCGGACCCGATTTTAGAGGTCGTCCACGCTCTCTTAGAGCGGCCGGGTGCCCGGGTGCCCGAGGGTATAGCTGTCGTCGCAGGTGAGCGGCGAGTCGGTCCGGGTCGAGTCGGCAAGGTCCCGGTGCTCGATTTCGGCCCGGACGTCCTCGTAGCCCTGGGGAGTCCCCCGGAGGGCGAGCTCGCGGGTCCGCCGCTCTGCCCGGACGTCCAGAGGGGCCGTGAGGAAGAACTTGTGGGGCGTCTCGGGGAAGACCCGGGTCCCGATGTCCCGCCCCTCGAGCACCCCCCCGCTCTTCTCGGCCAGCCGGCGTTGCAGGGAGACCAGCCGCCGCCGGACCGCCGGGATGGCCGACACCGCGGAGGCGTAGAGCGAGATCTCGGGGAGGCGGATCGCGTCGGTGACGTCGCGGCTGTCGAGAAGGACGCGCGTGTCGGCGCCCGAAACGTCGAGCTCGACCGAGGACGCGTCGGCGATCGCGGCGACCGCGGCGGCCTCCCGGACGGGAAGGGTGATCCCGCGCTCGCGGGCCGCCAGCCCGATCGCGCGATACATGGCGCCGGTGTCAATGTACGGCACGTGAAGACGGGCGGCGAGCGCCTTCGCCACCGTCGACTTGCCGGCGCCGGAAGGGCCGTCGATCGCGACGACCGGGTGCGAGCTCACTTCCGGACCGGGCGGCCCAGTCGCTGGAGGCGCTCGACCTCGATCAAGAGCAGCGGTCGCCAGGCTCCGGCCGCGAGGACCGCGTCCCGGATGGGGCCGATAGCGACCCGCTTCAGCTTTGAGACGGGGTGCCCGATGGTCTCGAACATCCGGCGGATCTGACGGCTCCGCCCCTCCGTGAGCACGACCTTCAACCAGGAGTTGCCCTCGTCGCCCCGGGCGGTGGTCGACACGCGGTGAATCTCGCACGGGCGGGTCCTCCGGCCGTCGAGAAAGATCCCGCGGGAGAGCTTCGCGAGCTGCGTCTCGGTCGGGATGCCCGAGACCTTCACCTGGTACTCCTTGGTGCAACCGGTGGAGGGGTGCGTGACGAGCCGCGCCACCTCTCCGTCGTCCGTCAGCAGCAGAAGACCTTCGGTCTGGACGTCGAGCCGGCCGACCGGCTTGACCCCGCGCCGGAGCCCCGGCGGAAGAGCCCCACGGAACGAAGGGCGGATAGAGGTCGGCCGGCCCGTACACGCCCCCCGTGAGCATGGCTCTTCCGGTGAACACCAGCGGAAGCAGCATCAGCAGAAGAGCGGCCCACCGCGAGACGTCTCCCGCGTAGCGCCGCGCCAGCCAGACGGACGCGGCGGCGGCGGCGGCGTAGGTCCCGCAGAGGGCGAGGGTCTCGATTCTCAGGATGCGCGGGATGTTACTTGAGGGGAAAGTTGAGAGT
>JBEPUS010000071.1:0-11255 GCA_041691435.1 Chloroflexota bacterium | reverse complement strand
GCTCCAGGTGCTGGCCGACGCGCCCGCGATCCACGGCCGGGGTGCTGCGCCAGAGCCGCAGGTTGGCCGACCGGAGGGCGTCGAAGACCGGCAGCAGGTCGTCCACCGCCTCGCTGGTCGAGTGGAAGCGGGTTGCCCACAGGTCCTGGTCGTAGGGCACGAGGTCGGGCTCGTCCTCCGCCAGGATCCAGCGATAGCGCATCGACGATCCGAGCTCCGCGTCGACCATGTGGCCGATCAGCTCGATCGCTGACCATTCGGCCGGCTCGGGGCGCGTCCGGAGGTCGTCGCCGGCCTCGGCGATCAGGGCGCGCAGGACCGCCGGCTGGGCAGCCTGGGCCTCGGCGGGATCGTCGTCGCCGAGCGCCGCGAGGAGCGTCTGCTGGTAGGCCAGGCCGGCGGCCAGGGATTCGGGTGAAGCGCGCATCGGGTCTCTCCTGCGTGGTCGTCGGCCTCGATCCTACGTCGTGAGCCGCGCGCCCACCGGCTACGCTGGCGGCGATGATCGCCGTCCAGGTCCTCGTCTTCGTCGCCGGCCTGTTGCTCGTCCTGCGTGCGCTCGTCTCGGCCATCCGCACCTTCGTGGTGCCCCGCGGCGCCTACGACGGGATCAGCTCGCTGGAGTTCCGGCTCATCGGCTCGCTGTTCGGACGGGTTGCCCGGCCCAGCCTGCCGTATGAACGGCGGGATGCGATCCTGGCCCTGTTCGCGCCGGTCGGCCTGGTCATCCTGCCGGTCGTGCTGCTGGCCCTGGTCCTGGCCGGCTTCGGCGCGATGTACTGGGCATTGGCCCCGGAGTCGATCGAGGCCGCGGCCCGGGCCAGCGGTTCGGCCCTGCTCACCTTGGGCTTCGCGCCCATCCAGGGCTGGCCGGCGCTGCTGCTGTCCTTCGGCGAGGCGGCCATCGGCCTGATCCTCGTCGCCCTGCTGATCGCCTACCTACCCACGATGTACACCGCCTTCCAGCGCCGCGAGGCCTTCGTCGCCAAGCTCGCCGTGCGCGCCGGGTCGCCGCCGTCGGGCGTTGAGCTCCTCAATCGCTTCGCACGCGTGGGCCTGTTCGACGAGCTGGCCGACCTGTGGACCGAGGCCGAAACGTGGTTCATCGATCTCGAGGAGAGCCACACGACCCTGGCGGCCCTGCCGTTCTACCGGTCGCCCCGCTCGAGCCGCTCGTGGATCACCGCGGCCGGGGCCGTGCTCGATGGGGCAGCCCTCCTGCACTCGACGATCGAGCGGCCGGCCGACGCCCGCATTGACCTGGCGATCACCGCCGGCTACACCACGCTGGATGCGATTGCCGCGTTCTTCCGAATCCCGACCATCGCCCGCCCAGCCAGCTCCGGCGACCCGATCCGGGTGACCCGCGCCGAGTTCGATGCGGCCGTCGACGAGCTGGCCGCTGCCGGGCTGCCGATCCGGGCCGACCGCGACCAGGCCTGGCGCGACTTCGCCGGCTGGCGGGTCAACTATGAGGATGCCCTGCTCCGCCTGGCGGTCATCGTCGTGGCGCCGGACGCCCGCTGGAATGACGCCGGCCGCCGGCCGCGGCGCTCGGACGCGGGGACTCGTTCGCCGGGCTGATGTTCCCTGCCGCGGGACCCCGGCGGCGGTCCGTCGGCCGAGCGGCCAGACTGGGCGGGATCGCAATTTCGTTCCGTTCGTGGCGTCCGTTCCGTTCGTAGCGTCCCGATCGTCAGGAGATCCGATGGCCCGCCGGCACACGCCCTACTACCACCAGTTCGTCGCGCTCGGCGCCGAGATCGTCGACCGGATCGGCTTCGACGCGGCCTACCGCTTCACGACGGTCGAGGCGGAGCACGTCGCGACCCGCACGGCGGCCGGCATGTATGACGTCTATTACCAGGGCGCGGTCGACGTGAAGGGCCGCGAGGCGGAGGCATTCCTCAACTCGGTCCTGGTGAACGACGTGCGCCGGCTGGCCGACGGCGGCGTGCTCTACAGCTCGGCGCTCAACGAGGAAGGCGGGATGATCGACGACCTGACCGTGTTCCGCTTCTCGGCCGAGCACTACTGGCTGTGCCCCACGCCCTCTCGTGTCGACCGGATCGTCGCCCATCTGGGCGAACAGGCCCGGGGCCACCTCGCCTACGTCACCAACTGCGTCCCGGGCACGGCGTACCTCTCGGTCCAGGGTCCCCACAGCCGGACGATCCTGGCGGAGCTGACCAGCCTCGACCTCTCGACGGCGGCGTTGCCCTACTACCATTTCGTCCAGGGCACGCTGGCCGGGGTCCCGGTCGTCCTGTCCCGGACGGGCTACTCGGGCGAGCTCGGCTATGAGCTGTTCTACCCGCGCGACTACGCCGACCACCTGTGGACCGTGCTGCTCGAGGCGGCGGAGCCCCACGGCCTCCAGCCGGCCGGCCTGGGGGCGTTGCGGAGCGTCCGGATCGAGAAGAAGTATCCACTCTATGGCCTCGATCTCGATGAGACCACGAGCCCGTACGAGGCCGGCATCGGCTGGACCGTGCACCTGGACAAGGGCGAGTTCATCGGCCGGGACGCGCTCGTCCGCCAGCACGACGCGGGAATCTCGCGGTCGCTGATGGGCGTGGCCTTCGAGGGCACGGCCTTCCGGCCCGGGCCGGGCGATCCCGTGATGATCGACGGCCGGGCCGTGGGCAAGGTCACCTCGGCCGACACCGGTTACACCCTCGGCCGGACCCTCGCCCTCGGCTACCTCGAGCCGGCCATCGCCGACGGCACGAGCGTCCTGGTGACCACCGCCGACGGCAGCAGCGCGCCCGGCATGGTCCACCACGCCGCGCTCTACGACCCCGACCGGAGTCGCGCCCGGGCGTGATGGCGCTCGGACGGGCCTGATCGCGCTACGATCTGGGCATGTGCAGAAGCATCAAGACCCTTCGCCGACCGGAAACCGCCGCATCCGACGAGGAGGTCGCCGCCGCGGCCCTCCAATTCGTCCGCAAGGTGAGCGGCTACCGCAGCCCATCACGCAAGAACGCCGAGGCCTTCGACGGAGCGGTCGCGGAGATCGCGGCCGCCTCGCGCCGCCTCCTCGACTCGATCGCCCCGCAGGCCTGACCTGCCGGCCGCACCGGACGGCGGCCCTGGCCGATGACCCGGGTCAGGACGCAGCCCAGCGCCTGGCCTCGGTCAGGTCGATGGCGATGATCGGCCGCGATTCGAGGTCGTGGCCGAGGTACTGCGGATAGCGCGACCGGAGTGCCGCCAGCGCAACCTGTCGTTCCGCGGCCGCGGCCGGCTCGAATTCGAGGAGCCGCGCGAGTCCGTGCAGCCGCAGCCAGGCCAGCTGGGACCAGTCCTCGGACCAGCGGTCGACGAGCAGGCTCACGGCCGGCCAGGCCAGCAGGTCGGTGATCCGGCCCAGGCGGCGTGGATCGGCCGACTGCTTGGGCTTTTCGTCGATTGGCGTCCAGATCAGCGCGCGAGCGGGATCGACGGCGAAGCAGCATGGCACGAGGCGCGGTCGGTGGAGGTCATCAACCGTGGCCAGTGTTGCCGTGCGCACGCCGGCCAGGAGCCGCCGGTCGGCGGCGGTCAGGATGGGTGCTGGCGCGGGTTCCACCATGCCGGCCATCGTAGACTGCGGCCGTGACCCAGCCCATCCGGCACGTCTCCGGAGCGACGATCCTGGCCATCCGGGGCGAGGTGATCCAGGAGCGCCAGGACACCCTTGTCGGCGAGGAGCCGATGGAGATCCGGGCGGCCGGCCCGGGCCAGGCCGATGTCGCCGTCGCGATCACGATGCGCACGCCCGGCTCCGAGGCCGAGCTGGCGGTCGGCTTCCTGCGGACCGAGGGCCTGATCGGCGATGGCGACGTCGAGCGAATCGACTTCGGAGATCCGGCGGCGCTCGCCCAGCCCGACGACACCGTGATCGTCCGCCTGAGACGGCCATTCGACGCGTCGATCGTGCCCGAGCGCCATTTCGTCGCCACGGCCAGCTGCGGGATCTGCGGCAAGGCCTCGCTCGACGAGGTCGCCGTCCGCTGCGATCCGATCCCGGTGGGTCCCCGCGTCGAGCGCGCCGTGATCCTGGCCCTGCCGGCCCGGTTGCGCGCCGCCCAGGCGGTCTTCGAGAAGACCGGTGGCCTGCATGCGGCCGGCCTGTTCGACCCGGCCGGTACGTTGCTCGCGCTGCGCGAAGACGTCGGCCGCCACAACGCCCTCGACAAGCTCGTGGGCTGGGCCGTCCTGGCCGGCCTGATGCCGTTGAACGAGCGGATCCTGCTCGTGAGCGGCCGGCTCAGCCTGGAGATCGTCCAGAAGGCGGCCGTGGCCGGGATCCCGATCGTGTGCGCCGTGTCGGCGCCGTCCGACCTGGCCGTCGAGGCGGCCGAGCGCTTTGGCCAGACGCTGGTTGGCTTCCTGCGCGGCGACGGCTTCAACATCTACGCTGGTCGCGAGCGCCTCACGCTCTAGCCGGGCAGTGACCCGTCAGCTGGTCATGGGCGGCGCGCGCCGCTCTCCCGATTCTGGACGAACTGGAAGCCAAAGCGACCCTTGACGCACAGGTGGCCCTCGGTCACCGATGAATCGAGCGGCGAAGTCACCTTGACGATCTCGTTGTCCTGGACCTGCAGGCTCAGCGTGCAGCCAACCCCGCAGTACGGACAGATCGTGTCGGTGGTGGTCTGGGCCGCTTCGTCCCAGGTGCCCGCCTCGCGCATCTCGTGCTCGGATCGGAACATGAGCGCACCGGTGGGGCAGACCCCGATGCAGTTGCCGCAGTAGACGCAGGCCGAGTCGGGCAGGCCCACGTTCCATTCGGTCGAGATCCGGGCATCGAAGCCGCGCCCGGCGACGGCGATCGCGAACGTGTTCTGGGCATCCACCCCGCAGGCCTCGACGCACTTGTAGCAGAGGATGCATTTCGAGTAATCGCGGACGTACAGCTCGTTGTCGATCTTGACCGGCTGGGCAACGGTGGCGGCCGCCGGCTCGCCCTCGGCGGCGTGGTGATGGCCGGTCTCCAGCCGGTCGCGCTCGCCCGCGCCGGCGGCCGGCCCGGCCGGCCCGAAGCGACCCGGATCGGCCCCGTAGCGCTCGAAATAGGCCGGAGCCTGGGGCGCCGTCGACAGGTCGACCGACGAGCCGAGCAGCTCGAGCACGACCTTGCGCGACAGGCGGACCCGTTCGGTGTCGGTCTGCACGGCCATTCCGGCCTCGACCTTGCGCGAGCAGGCCGGCGCCAGGACTCGAGCGCCGGCGAGCTCCACGACGCACACCCGGCAGGCGTTCACCGGGGTGAGGTTCTCGAGGTAGCACAGCGTCGGCGTGTCGACCCCGCTCGCCCGGCAGGCATCGAGGATTGTCGATCCCGCCGGCACGCTGACCGGGGCCCCGTCAATCGTCAGCTCGAGCTGCTCGACGGGCGCGGCTTCGGGGGCCGCGGGCGCCCGACTCGAGCGTGCAGGCGGAAAGAACTGGATCGGCGGGACGACCGTCATGGCTCAACGATACCCGCGCGCACGGCGCTCTCGATCGCCGACGAGGCGGTCTGGCCGAGGCCGCAGATCGAGGCATCGCGCATTGCCTGGCCAATCTCGGCCAGCAGGCGCAGCTCGTCGGCCCGTGTGCCATTGGGGCGATCGGCGGCCAGCCGGGCGAGGAGCTCCTCCTGGCGGACGGTGCCCACCCGGCAGGGCACGCACTGCCCACACGATTCGTCCCGGAAGAAGGCGGCGATGCGGCGCAGGATGCCGGCCAGGTCGGTGGACTGGTCGAAGACCATCACGACCCCCGACCCGAGCGTCGCCCCGATCGCCCGCGTGCCCTCGAAGGTGAGCGGGGTGTCGAGGGCCTCGGGTCCCACGAAGACGCCCGCGGCGCCGCCCAGCAGGATCGTTCGGATCGCCCGGTCGATCGGCACGCCGTCCGCGCCCGGCACGCCTCCGGCCAGCTCCAGCAGGGCGCGCAGGGTCGTGCCGAAAGGCACCTCGTAGATGCCCGGCCGGCCGACGTGACCAGAGACGCAGAAAAGCTTGGGCCCGGCCGACCCATCGGTCCCGATCGCTGCGTATGCGGCGCCGCCAATTCGCAGGATCAGGGGCACGTTGGCCAGTGTCTCGACGTTGTTGACCGCCGTCGGCTTGCCGAAGAGGCCCACTTCCACCGGAAAGGGCGGCTTGTTGCGGGGCTCGCCACGCTTGCCTTCGATCGAGTTGAAGAGGGCCGTCTCCTCGCCGCAGATGTAGGCCCCGGCCCCGATCCGCAGCTCGAGCTCGAAGTCGAACCCGGAACCGAGGAGATTCGAGCCGAGCAAGCCGGCGGCCCTGGCCTGGGCGATCGCCCCGCCGATGCGTGCGGCGGCCAGCGGGTATTCGCCGCGGAGGTAGATGTAGCCCCGGCTGGCGCCCGTCGCGTAGGCCTCGATGGTCAGCGCCTCGATGATCACGAACGGGTCGTCCTCGAGGATCGCCCGGTCCTTGAACGTGCCCGGTTCCGACTCATCGGCATTGCACACGACGAATTTGGGCGAGCCCGGCGCTGCCCGGACCGCTGCCCACTTGCGGCCGGTGGGAAAGGCGGCGCCGCCTCGCCCGAGGAGCTTCGAGGCGCTGATTTCCGCGATCAGCGCGTCCCCGCCGAGCTCGACGGCCCGAGTGAGCCCGGCATACCCTCCGGCGGCCCGGTAGGAGTCGAGGGAGGTCGGGTCGACCTGACCCACCCGGGCGAGGAGCTGCAGCTCGGCGGCGCCCGCCTGGGGGACCGAAGCCCGCGCCGCCGCCAGGCGCTCGGGCTGGGATGAACCGGCACCCCGATCCGCCGACAGCCTGCGGCCGGCGGACGCGGCGGCCAGGCGGCTCGTGATCCCGACGGCATCAACCGGGGCAACCGCGAGCTGCTGGGGCTGCTCACCGGCGACCGTGAACAGGGCGGCCGGTGCCTGCTCGCAGAGGCCCAGGCATGGGCTGCGCAGCCAGGTCGTCGCCCCGTCGGCCGCCGGCCGGCCGGCCGGCCCGGCCGTCCGGGCGAGGTCGGCGCAGATCTGCTCGGCCCCGGCCAGCCGGCAGGCGATGTCATCGCAGACGTGGGCGACAATCGGAGCGCGCTCGGTCGTGGCCAGGAGCGCGTAGAACGTGGCGACTCCGTAGGCCTCCGCCGGCGGGATGCTCAGGCGCCGGCAGATATAGGCCAGCGCGGGCTGGCTGATCCAGCCGATCCGGTCCTGGACGGCGTGGAGCGCCGGCAGGAGCAGGTCGCGCTCGGCGCGCGCTGTGTGGCCGCCGTGGGCCGAGTGGCCATCCACCAGGGAGTCCCGGTTGCCGCCGGTCCAGCCTGATGATGCGGGGCCCAGCAGTGCATCCACGGCGGCTCGCTCGGCGGGACTGGCCAGCGGCGCGATGACGTGGATGTCCATCGCTCGCAGTGTAGCGAGGCCCGCTTTTCGGCCCCAGGCAGTACCACTGCGCGGCGCCACCGCGCACCGGCAGCGTACGGGCGGGGCATCTTGGGGGTGCACGGACCCGGAGCCGAAGCGTAGGCTAGCCCGACGCGGGGGATCCCGATCGGAGCTCGAGTCGAGCCTGACTCCGAGCCCGAACAGGCCAAGCACGAGGTGGTTGATGTCTCGGTCGTCGATTGGTGCCCGCCTGGCGAGTGTCGGGGGCGCCACGCTCCTGATCGCCGGACTGTTTGCCCAGGCAGCTCCAGTGCTGGCAGCGGCCCCGGCTCACGTGGCCAGGGAGTCGGCCACGTTCGCGCCGGCCAGCGCGAGCTCGGCTGTCCACCAGGGACCCACCGCCTCGGTGAACGTCAAAGCCATCGCCCGGCACGGAACGTCGAAGCTCCCGTTCAACGCGAAGACCGTTGGCAAGATCCTGCAGGCGGCCGAGGCAACCACCAACCCCTCCGCCAGCACGAAGCCGAATGTCGTCGGGCCGCCTGATCCTGACCTGGCCACGGGCTCCGGGGCACCCGCCCCAACGACACCGGTCGCGGTGGCGGGCCAGTCCGGGACCGGCACCAGCCTCGGTCCCGATTCAGGCGTCGCGGTAGGTCCGGACGAGGTCCTCCAGACGGCGAACACGGCGCTGACCATCTCCGATCGCGCCGGCGGCAGCCTGCCGTCGGTACCGGCAACCTCGTTGCCTGACCTGTTCGCCCTGTCCGAATCAGGCGGCCACACCACCTTCGACGCAGAGCCCCGGATTCTCTTCGACACGGTCCGCCAGCGCTGGATCGCCACCGAGCTGAGCTGGGACTGCGCCATCTACAAGGTCAATCCCGCCGACCCCACGAACAGCTTCGGCCACGGCTTCCTCGACTACGCCATCTCCGACACGGCCGACCCGACCGGGATCTGGACGTCGTCGTCGTTCTACTGGGTCGACCTGCTGCCTGACCGCCCCAGCGTGGGCAGCACGACGGACAAGCTTGCCCTGAGCGCCACCATCTTCAACATGCAGGCCGGCGGCGGCAACGCGAATCCGAATTGCATCGGCACCACGAATCTCGGCTCGTCGGCGATCGTCGTCGATTGGACCGAGCTCGGCCCGGACTTCAACTCGCCGGCGAGCTTCGAATCGGCCTCGTACTCCAATCTCGATGCATTGCGCATCGCCGCCCAGGAGCCGATCGTGGACGCCGACGTCCGGATGGTTGGCCTGGCCAACGGGACCGCCAGCGGCGAAGCCGACGGTGACCTGGTGTACGTCGACCTGGCGGGATCTGCCGTCAAGGGCACCGTGACGGAGGCACGCTACAGCGACCTGAGCCTCTCGATCATCGCCCAGAGCACCGTGCCGAACCCGCCGCACCAGCCCGGAGGCACGCTGACCACCGCGCTCAGCGGCGCGCCTGACAGCGTCATCTACAACAACGGCGTCCTGGCGTTCGCCTCGGCCTATCCGTGCACGCCTACCGGCGATACCCTGGTCCGCGACTGCATCCGGGTCACGGAGCTCGACAGCGCTTCGCCCAACGCCATCCCGACCCGCGGTGGCGACACCCTCCTTGGGACCAATGGCGTCGACAGCACGTTCGGCGCGATCGCCTTCGCCGGCAACGGCATCCTGCACGCCGTCTATACCGAATCGAGCGCCAGCCTCGATCCCTCGTCGTTCACCCAGTACAACCAGCCGGCGGACGCGCCGACCGCCTGGAGCGCCCCGCATGGGCTGTCCACGGGCGCCGCGGCCTACACCGGCACCGGCTGGGGGGCGGCACCGATCGTCTCGACCGACACCCAGGATCCGGCCGCCGTGTGGGTGGCTGATCCCGCGGCGAGCGGATCGGGCGGCTGGGCGACCACCATCCACGAGCTTGTCGTGGGTGGTGCCGGTGACGGGTACACGCCGATCAGCCCGGTTCGGGTCCTCGACACCCGCACGCCGAATCCGATCGGACTGTCGGGCGTGTTCAACGCCAATGTCGCCCGCACGTTCCCGGTCGCCGGGTTCATCCCCACGGGCAGCCTGGTCGCCGCCATCCCGGCGGACGCCGTCGCGATCACCGGCAACCTGACCGTCACCCAGCAAACCGCTGCGGGCTACGTCAGCCTGACTCCCACCCCCACGAACTCGCCGGCCAGCTCGACGCTCAACTTCCCACTGGGCGACAACCGGGCCAACAACGTGACCATCGCCCTGGCCCCGGACGGCCACCTCTCAGCGGTCTACAAGGCGGCCGCGGGCAAGCACACGGCGCTCATCCTCGACGTCACCGGCTACTTCCTGGCCGGATCCGGCCAGACGTATCACCCGACCTCGGGGCGGATCCTCGACACCCGCTTCGCGACCGGCCTGACCGGGCCGTTCGTGGCCAACACGGCCCGCTCGTTCCTCGTTGCGGGCGCCACCGACAGCAGCAGCACCGTGGTCGTGCCGATTGACGCGACCGCGATCACCGCCAACCTGACCGTCGTGGGCCAGACCCATGCGGGCTACGTCAGCCTCACCCCGACGCCGAACAACGCACCGGCGACCAGCACCATCAACTTCCCCATCGGCGACACGCGCGCGAACGGGCTGACGATCGCGATCGATCCGCTTACCGGCGATGTCTCCGCGGTCTACAAGGCCCCGACAGGCTCCAAGGTCTCACTGATCCTCGACGTGACCGGCTACTACACCGCAACGGGCGGGCTCCTCTTCCATCCGCTCAATCCGGGCCGCCGTGTCGACACCCGCTTCAGCGCGGGCTTCGACGGCTTCGGGAATGGCCTCACGGGCGCCCAGAGCCTCACCCCACGGTCCGTCGCCGTCGCCCTCCATGACGGCGTCCCGAGCACGGCCTCCGCAATCACCGGCAACCTGACCGTGGTCGGCCAGAATGCGGGCGGCTTCGTCTCGGTCACCGCCACCTCGGATGCCCACCCGACCACCAGCACGATCAACTTCCCGATTGGCGACAACCGGGCCAACGGGATCACGGCGCCGCTGGGCACCGCGGGTGACGCCGGCAAGCTGTGGTTCGTCTATCCCACGACGGCCGGCCATCATGTCCAGCTCATCCTGGACGTCACGGGCTACTTCGAATAGGAACGGGCAGGTAACGGGGCCGATCGCCGGCTCCGTTACGCCCTGACGGCCGCCTCGAGCTTCTCGATGCGGATGGCCGTCGCCTTGAACTCGGCCGTGCCCGACTTCGGGTCGGTCGCGTCAATCGTCAGCAGGTTGACGGCCACGTCGTCCTGGAAGTGCAGCGTCATGAAGGTCAGGCCCGGGCGGAGGGAGGGATCCGTCCGGACGCCCACCTCGATCTGGCCCCGCCGGGAGACCACCCGCACGATCTCGCCGTCGGCCAGGCCATAGCCGGCCATGTCCTCGGGCGACAGGTCGAGCGATTCGCCGCGCCGCAGCGGTGAGCGATAGCCGCTGCTCTGGACACCGGTGTTGTACGAGTCGAGCCGCCGGCCGGTGGTCAGGCGGATGGGGAAGTGGGCATCCAGCCGATCGACCGGCGGGTCGTGGTCAACTGGCACGAAGGGTGCGCGGATCCCCGGCACCGGGTCCTCCCAGAGGCGCGAGTGGAGGAACAGCTCGCCCGGATGACTCTCGTCGTAACACGGCCACTGCAGCCCGCCAAGCTCCTCGAGACGCCGGTAGCTCATCCCGGCGTGGACCGGGGAGAGCTGGCGGAGCTCGTCCCACAGGCCCTCGGGTGTCGTCGCCGGCCAGTTGCCACCCATCCGCTGGGCCAGCTCGACGACGATGTCCAGGTCGTCACGGGCCTCGCCGGGCGGGTTGAGGGCGCGCCGGACGCGCTGGACCCGGCGCTCGGAGTTGGTGACCGTGCCCTCG
>JBEPUS010000070.1:0-11361 GCA_041691435.1 Chloroflexota bacterium | reverse complement strand
ATCCAGGACTGGTCCAAGGCCGAGATTGCCCGGATCCGCGAAGCTACGCAGGGCAAGATCGCCGAGCGCAAGCAGGGCCTCGAGCGCGAGCTCGAGGAGCATGCCGGCCAGATCGAATACGAGATCGACCGCGTCCAGAGCCGGGTGGCCGGCTTCGAGCTCGAGATGGAGCGCTTCTTCGAGCAGCTCGTGACCGAGGTGGACCCGACCCAGATTGCCGTGATGGCCCAGACCCTGCCCGACCCGCCTTCATTCGACCCGTCCGTTCCCTGGCAGCCGTCGGCGGCCGTCGCCGAGCTCATCGGAGACACGCCGGTCTCGGCCAGTGCCAGCCCACCCTCGGTCGAGGCCGAGCCCGAGGCACCAGCCGAGGGTTCGTCCGAGACGACCGACGGCGAGGCCGCGATCGCCGCCATCGAGGCTGCCAACCAGGCGGCCGAGGCAGCTCCAACCAGCCCGGAGGGCGCGGAGGAGACCGCCGCAGAGACCGTGACCGATGAGAACGATCCGCGCCTGGCCGCGCTGGGCATGGCGTCGAACTTCGACGCCGCCGAAGCGGAGGCCGCCGCCGAGGCGACCTCGGCCGAGGAAGAGATCCCCACGATGGGCGACGACGCCCTCGCCGCCCGGCTCGCCGGCCTTGTCCCGCCCGAGGGCGAAGCCGACGCTCGGCCGGCCCGGGCGAGCTCCGACAAGACGTCGAAGGTGGTGGTCACCGGCCTGGTCAGCGTGGCCAGCATTGCCAGCTTCAAGCGCCACCTCGGACGCGTGAGCGGCGTCCAGTCGGTGGGTGTCTCGTCAGGGCCCGACGGCGAGTTCGTCTTCACGGTCCATCACGACGAGGCGGTCAACTTCAGCGAAGTCGTCCCGAGTCTGCCCGGCTTCCGGGCAAGGGTCACCAACACGGCCGACGGCGTCGTCAGCGTGACGGCCCACGATCCAGAGTCCGGGAGCTAGGTCGGCCATGGGCCGCCAGGCAATCGTCGTCGCGCTGCCACGCGATGAGTCCGTCGCGGTCATCCGGGAACTGACCGAGGCCGGCTTCGAGGCCCTGCCGGTGACCACACCGGAGGATCTCGAGACGATCCTCAACGGCCGTCGCGAGGTTGGCATCGCCATCCTCGACGGGGAGAGCGATTTCGACCGCTCCCTCGAGTTCTACTCCCTGCTCCACGACTCCGACCGGGACATCCCGGCGTTGATGGTCGTGTCGCCGCGCGCCCTCGACCGCCTGGCCGGTGCCGCGACCAAGGCCAACATCGACGACGAGTTCTTCACCCGGCCGTATTCGACCGACTCCCTCCGCTGGCGGATCGAGGCGATGCTGATTCGCTCGGTCACGGTCGATGACGGCAGCGGGCCGATCCTCCAGACCGGTGGCGACTTCGAATCCGAGTCGTGGTCCAAGCGGGCCACGATCGTCTCGATCTTCAATCCCAAGGGTGGCGTCGGCAAGACCACGACGGCGCTCAACCTGGCGGCCGCCCTCCAGATCCGGATGGGCCTGAAGGTGATGCTGATCGACGCCGATACTGTCACCGGCCACATCGCCACGTCGCTCGGGCTCGAGTCCGTCACGACCGTCGTCGACGCCTGGACTGACGATCTCGAAGAAGGCCACTCGGAGCGCAGCTTCGTGGATATCGCCACCCAGCACGCCAATGGGCTGACGGTGTGCGTCCTGACCTCGAGCCCGCTGAACACCGAGATCCTCGTGCCCGAGCGAGTGGGCGACGCGATCCGGGCGGCGCGCCGAGGCTTCGACTTCATCATCGTCGACATGCATCCGTCGTACAGCCCCCTCAACCAGGAGATCTTCGAGCGGAGCGACCGGATCCTCGTCCCGGTGACGCCGGACGTGCCGGCGCTCAGGGCCGCCGTCCAGATGCGCGATGTCGCCCAGGAGCTGGGCGTGCGCGACAAGCTGGCGCTCGTCGTCAACCGGGCCAACAGTGGTGTCTCGGTCGCCGACATGGAGCGGACCGTCGGGATGCCGGCACTGGCCCTGATCCGTTCGGGTGGCCTGCTCTTCGTGCGCGCCGCCAACGAAGGCCGGACGGTCGTGGAGCAGTATCCCAAGGAGAAGGTCACCGAGGACTTCGAGCAGCTCGCCGCGAAGCTCGTGGGGACCGAATACCAGGCGGCCGACAAGACCCCCGCGGCCAAGCCCGCGTTCCGGATCTTCAACCGGACGAAGGAACCCGCCCGGGCCTGACGCCTGGGCCGACCGCCCTCAGCCGGGCGCCGTCTCCTCGGTTCCGCTGCCCTCGAGCTGCTCCACCCGGCGCAGGTATTGCCGGTTCACCAGGATCGTGTCCGTCGGCGTCTCGCCGATCCGCGTCTCGTTGAGCATCACCGTCCCGTCGGTCACCGCGAAGAACATCTCGTTCGACCGGTCGAGCAGGCGTTCCGGCTCGAAGCCCGAGAAGAGATGGACAGTGCCCCGCACCCGGAAGGGCGGGACCTCGAGCGTGACGCCGTAGCTCAGCTTGTGGACCCGGTGGGCCGCCTTCTCGTCGTCCGAGTGGACCGGCAGCGAGTCCTCGCCGGCCAGGACCACGATCAGGTCATACGGGTCGATGCTGCGCAGGCCGGGGACGGGGCTGAACGGCTCTGACCCGTCGAGCGGCGCCCAGTTGACGTCGCGGATCGAGATGGCGTCGCGCCGGTTTAGGGCATCCGAGAGGCGCCCGGTCACCTCCATCACGCCCATCAGCCGCCATTCCTCGGTCAGGCCGTCAAACGGGACGCCACCGGCCAGCACCGCCGGCCGGGCTCGCTCGGCGTCGGTGAGCGCATGGGCCGCCGTCTCGGCGGCTGCGGCTGTCTCGGCCCTGCCGTCGCGCTTGCCGAAGCCGAACGGCACCTACTCCTCCTCGGCCGAGCCGCTGTTGTCGCGGATCGTTTCCACGACGCCCGCGTCGGCCAGGGTGGTGGTGTCACCGAGGACCCGGTTCTCGGCGATGTCGCGCAACAGCCGGCGCATGATCTTGCCCGAGCGGGTCTTGGGCAGGTCGGGCGTGAACATCAGGAACTTCGGCCGGGCGATCGGGCCGATCACGTAGGCCACGTGCTCGCGGAGCTGGACGGCCAGGCTGTCGTTGGGCTCGATGCCGGTCTTGAGGGTCACGAAGGCAAAGATCGCCTGCCCGCTCACGTCGTCAAGCTTGCCGACCACGGCTGCCTCGGCGACGCTGGTGTGGTCGACCAGGGCCGATTCGACTTCGATTGTGCTGATCCGGTGACCGGCCACGTTCATCACGTCGTCGACCCGGCCCAGCAGCCAGTAGTAGCCCTCGTCGTCGCGCTTGGCGCCGTCGCCGGCGAAGTACATCCCCGGAAAGCGGCTCCAGTAGGTCGACTGGTAGCGCTCCGGGTCACCGTAGATCCCGCGGAGCATCGATGGCCAGGGCTGCTTCAGCACCAGATAGCCGCCGCCGCCGAGCGCGACGCTCTGGCCGGCCGCGTCGACGACATCGGCCACGATCCCCGGCAGGGGGAACGTCGCCGAGCCCGGTTTCGTCGTCGTCACCCCAGGCAGCGGGCTGATCAGGATCGAGCCGGTCTCGGTCTGCCACCAGGTGTCGACGATGGGCGCCTTGCCGCCACCGATCGTGCGCTGGTACCAGAGCCACGCCTCAGGGTTGATCGGCTCACCAACCGAGCCCAGGACCCGCAGGGACGAGAGGTCGTGGCGCTCCGGGAACGCCTCACCCTGCTTCATGAACGCCCGGATCGCCGTTGGCGCGCAATACAGGACGGTGACCTTGAGATCCTCGACGATCTGCCACCAGCGGTCCCATTCGGGCGTGTCCGGGGCGCCCTCGTAGAGGACGCCGGTCGTGGCATTGGCCAGCGGGCCGTACACGATGTAGCTGTGGCCGGTCACCCAGCCGATGTCGGCCGCGCACCAGTACACGTCGTCGGGCTTGATGTCGAAGACGATCTCGTGGGTGTACGAGGCACCCAGCAGGTAGCCGGCGGACGTGTGGATGATGCCCTTGGGCTTGGCCGTCGTGCCCGAGGTGTAGAGCAGGTAGAGCAACTGCTCACTGTCGACCGGCACCGGCGGGCAGATGGGATCCTGGCGCTCGACGATGTCGTGCCACCAGTGGTCGCGGCCCTCGACCATGTGGATGCCCTCGCCGATCCGGCTGACCACGATCGAAGCCGTGATCGAGGGCGTCGACGCGAGCGCCTCGTCGGCGTGATGCTTGAGGCCGACCGGCTTGCCACGCCGCCAGCCGCCGTCGGCGGTGATCAGGACCTTGGCCTGGGCGTCGTTGATCCGGTCGGACAAGGCCTCGGCGGAGAAGCCCCCGAAGATCACCGTGTGGGCGGCCCCCAGCCGGGCGCAGGCGAGCATCGCGATCGGCAGCTCGGGAATCATCGGCATGTAGATGGCGACCCGGTCGCCCTTCTCGATCCCCAGCTCCTTGAGGGCGTTGGCCGCCTTGCCCACCTCGCGCAGCAGGTCGGCGTAGGTCAGCGTCCGGGTATCGCCCGGCTCGCCGATCCAGTGATAGGCAACCTTGTCGCCCAGGCCGTTCTCGACGTGCCGGTCGAGGCAGTTCTCGGAAACGTTCAGCCGGCCACCCAGAAACCACTTGGCGAAGGGCAGCTTCCATTCGAGCGTCGTGTGGAATGGCTCGGTCCAGCGCAGTCGTTCGCGAGCCCGCTTTGCCCAGAAGGCCTCGAAATCGGCCTCGGCTTCGGCATACGCGTCGGGGCCGGCATTGGCCTGCGCGGAGAACGCCGGGTCGGGCGGGAACTTGCGCGCTTCGACGAGGAGGTTCTCGATCTCAGGCTGGGATCCGAGTTCGCTGCTCACGCGATTTCTCCTGCGGCTGCTCGCCGCCATTCTACGCGGGCGCTCCGTGGCCGGCGGCTGAGTCGAATGGACGGGAGTCCGGCCGTCAGACGTCCGGGGGCAGGACATCGGCCGGCGAGTCGGCAGCGGACGTGCCGTCCTCGCCCGTTTGCTCACGAAAAACGGAACCGCCGGTCATCGAGCCGCTGACGGGCATGCCCGACGGCAACACGGGCGCGGGGATCTCGATGCGGTTGGCCGCCATCGCGGCCAGGATCCGCTTGCGCAGCTCACCGGTGACCGCGACCATCTCGCCGGCCCGCACCCGGCCGAGGATCTTCAGGGTGATGCCGCGCTCGCCGAGCTGGTCGACGCGGTCCACGCTCGGCGTCTCCAGGATCCTGTCGGCCCAGGCCGGGTCGGCCGCTAGTCCGGCGCCGACGGCGTCGAAGACCTTGATCGCACGCTCGATGTCGGTCCCGTAGGCCACGATCACGTCGTGGTTGATCCGGCGCCAGACGCGGGTCCGGTTCGAGGCGACCTTGATCTCGCCGTTGGGCACGTTGTGGACGACCCCATCGGCGTCGCGCAGCACGGTTCGGCGCAGCGTCAGCTCCTCGACCGTGCCGGTCACCCCGGCGATGTCCACGACGTCGCCCTGGCTGTACTGGTTCTCGACGAGGATGAGGATCCCCGAGAAGAAGTCCCGGATGATCGCCTGGGCCCCGAAGCCGATCGCGATGCCGACCACGCCCAGGCCGGCGATCGCCGGCCCCACATCGAGCCCGATCTGCTCGAGGATCAGCAGTCCGCCGATCGTGATCACGAACCCCTTGACCACGTAGCCCACCAGGGCGTCGATCGTGGTGAAGCGCTTGCTGACCTCGGCCGCCTCGTCGAGGCTCGCCTCGGACTGTGCCCGGGTCTGCATCGCCCCGAGAACGCGGCGGACCGCGCGCAGCGAGAGGCGAGTGATCGCCACGCAGACTGCGACGATAACGATGACGATCAGGAGGCGGTCGGCGATGACCGCCGCCCATCCGGCGTAGGTGTCTGGCATGTCCCGTGCAGCCTAGCGCGGCCGGCAGGCGCCGGGGTTCAGGCTGCGGCGCCGCCCAGCCGGACGGAGATCGCCGCCGCGGCCTCGCGCGCCTGCGAAGCGAGCTCGGGGATCCGGCGCGGCGTCAGGCGAAACGCAGGACCCCAGATGTCGACCGCGGCGATCACCGCGCCCCGGGCGTCGAAGACCGGCGCGGCCACCGCGTTGAGGCCCAGCTCGAACTCCCCGATCGCCGTCGCATACCCCCGGCGGCGGACCCGGGAGAGCTCTTCGAGAAGCGGCTCGAGCTCGGTCAGCGTCCGCTCGGTGTAGGCAGCGAGGCCCTTCCGGACAATCCGCAGGACCTCGCGCTCGGCCAGTGCGGCCAGCAGGACCTTGCCCGACGCGACGCAGTGGAGGGGCGTGGATCGGCCCGTCCAGTCGCCGACTGCGATCAGGTTCGGGCCATCGGCCTGGGCGACCGTCAGCAGCCCGTCGCCCTCGAGGGCACCAAGGCCGGTGGTCTCCCGGGTGAGCCGGGCCAGCCGCTCCAGCTCGGGCATGGCGATGCCGCGCAGATCGAGGGTCCGCTCGGCCCGCTCCGCCAGGCGAATGACGACGAGGCCGAGGCGGTACTTGCCGGTCTCCTCATCCTGCTCGACCAGGC
This sequence comes from Chloroflexota bacterium, assembly GCA_041691435.1. Taxonomy (GTDB): domain Bacteria; phylum Chloroflexota; class Limnocylindria; order Limnocylindrales; family CSP1-4; genus Palsa-1033. The sequence continues at coordinate 4,845 of JBEPUS010000070.1, read as the reverse complement.
CCCGCCGCTCGAGCGTGGCCAGCAGGCGCGACGCCGTCGACTTGTGCAGTCCCAGCCGACGGGCAAGCTCGGTCACCCCGGCCTCGCCGGCCGACTCGCCGAGGGCCAGCAGGAGCGACGCCGCCCGGTCGACGGAACGGACCGCATTCCCGTCGATCAACGCAGGTCCCCCATCGGGCCGGCCCGGCCGGGTCGCAGGCGATCCATCACTCAAGCCCGCAGCGGCTCGGGCGCGAAGGCCGGCGCGGCGACCCCGTGGGCACGGGCGTCGAGCGCTGCCCCGAGCGAGCCCTCGAATGCCTCCAGGACCTTGGCCTCGTCGGCGTCGTCGTGGGCCGCGCACAGGAACCACGGCTCCCGCGAATCGGGCTCGGGCATCGCGCCCCGGGGATGCATCCCCACGGCGACGGCGTCGTACAGGTCGTGGTCCGTCTTCACCCAGTCGCGGTACTCGCGGACGTCCTGGTCGGTGAACATGATCCCGAACATCGCCGGCACGCCGGTGAAGTTGTAGGGCAGGCCCCTGGCGTCGAGGATCGCGGCCAGGCCGGCCTGGATCGACAGGCCGCGCTGCCTGAGGCCCTCGACCACCGAGCCGTCCCGGAGGATCTGGAGGGTCGCGACGGCGGCCGCGGCGGCAACCCGGTTGCCGGCGTATGTGCCGCCGTGGCTCACCTTGTCCGGCAGCATGCTCATCACCTCGCGGCTGCCGCCGAAGGCGGCCGCGGGATAGCCATTGCCGATCGCCTTGGCGAAGGAGGCGAGGTCCGGCGTGATCCCGAAGAACTCGGCGGCCCCGCCCCGGGCGATCCGGAAGCCGGTCTTCACCTCGTCGAAGATCAGCAGCGCGCCGAACTCCTTGGTGATCGCCCGGACGCCCTGGTGAAAGCCCTCCTTGGGCAGGATGCCCTGGGCGTTGCCCAGGACGGGCTCGATGATGACGGCGGCGATGTCGTCGCCTTCGCGCTCGAAGACCGCCCGCAGCGTCTCGAGGTCGTTGTAGGGCACCGGGATGACGGTCTGGGTGACCGCCTCGGGAATGCCCCGGCCCCAGGCCAGGCGGACCGGGTTGTCCCGGTCGCCCAGCTCGTCCATGTCGTTGGGCAGGACGCTGATCAACGCGTAGTCGTGGACACCGTGGTACTGGCCCTCGAACTTGATGATCTTCGAACGCCCGGTGTAGCCCCGGGCAATTCGCATCAAGTGCATCGTGGCCTCGGTGCCCGAGACGGTCATCCGGACCATCTCCACCCAGCCGGTGATCTCCTTGATCAGCTCGCAGGCCTGAATCTCGTCCTCGCTGGTCAGCGAGAAGCTGACGCCCCGGCGCATGCGCTCGTTGACGTAGTCATCCACGCGCGGATCGGCGTGCCCGAGCATCACCGGCCCGTAGCCCATGCGCAGGTCGACGTACTCGTTCTGGTCCATGTCCCAGACCCGGCCGCCCTTGCCCCGATCGACATAGATCGTGTCGTCGCCCCACGTCCGGAAGTTCGAGTCGGTGCCACCGGGCATCGACTTCATGGCCCGCCGGTAGAGCTCGGTCTGGCGATCACGCTTGAGTGTCGGTGTCGGGCGGACGGCGGGTTGGGTAGCCATGAATCCCTCCGGGATGAGCAACCCGGCGCACAGCTGCGACAGGTGGGACGGGCGCCCGGTTCGCGCAACGGGCAGGCGACGCGTTGCGCGCTACGGGACTGGATTGGGCCAAGAATGCCACGGGCCGGGGGGCCCGGTCAACACGATATTCGCGGTCGTCAGGCGAATCTGGTGCGGAATTCGGTGGCGATCGGCTCTCCGCCCGCACCAAACCGTGCCAGTGGCGAGATTGCGCCTCAGGCCGCCGGAGGCCCCAGGTCCAGGCGCATGAGCCAGCGCGGCAGGCCGGCGCTGCGGGCATTCGTCTCGAGGACCCGCCGAAAGCCGGCGGCCTCGAACATCGAGGTGATGCCCACGTAGGCGAAGCCCGCATCGATCCGGCGCCCCTGGGGATCGACCGGGTAGGCCTCAACCCCGGGCGCGCCGGCCGCCCGAGCCGCCTCGACCACCCCGGCGAGGAGCGCCCGGGCGACACCTCGCCGGCGGTAGCCGACCCGGATCCTGAAGCAGCCGATGGCCCACACCGGCTGGTCATCGATCGCCGGAATCACGCGCGAGCGGTCCAGCCGCGGGGTGGCGGTCCGGACGCTGACCCCGCACCAGCCAACCGGGACGGCGTCGAGGTAGGCGAGGTAGCCAGGTGGCGGCGGACCCGCCTCCATCTCGGCGAGGAGCATCGCCGGCCGGGTGAGCGGCTCCGCACCGCGCCGGGTGAGACCCCGCCAGGGCTGGCACCAGCAACCCCGATCGGCGCCATCGCCACCGAGCAGCACCTGCACGTCGGACCAGCGATCGGCCGTGGCCGGGCGCACGTCGAGCTCCTTCGGCAGCTGGATCATCGGCTCACGGTAGCGTCGCCGGACGGGCTCCGCAGGTAGACTCGGCGGCATGCCCCCAGCCCAGGTCCAGGGTCTCCCGGTCGCCCCCGCAAAGCGTGCCCGGGGACGCTTGGCCATCCTGCCCAGGCTGGGCATCGCCCCGTCGACCGCGGAGCTGGTCAAGGGTTTCCTCGACCGGGCGCTGCCCGACTCCCGTGCCTCTGTGCTGGACGCCGGCTGCGGACGGCTGAGCGCCCTCGTCGCGTTCCGGCCGCGGATCGGCCGCCTGGTCGGCGTCGACATTCATGCTCCGAATCCGCCCCTGGCGTGGCTCGACGAGTTCCAGGTCGCCGACCTGTGCGCCGACGCTGATGCCTTTCCGCCGGCCAGCTTCGATCTCGTCCTCTCCTCGTTCACGGTCGAGCACCTGGCCGACACGCGCACGGCGCTGCGCAACGTCCGCCGCTGGCTGCGGCCCGGCGGCTCGGTCGTGATCAGCACCGTCAACCGGCGCCACCCGCTCGTCAACGCCTACCTGTCGCTGCCCCTGGCACTGCGTGGCCCGCTCCAGCGAGCGATCAAGGCCAGCGCGGCCGATGCCCATCCCCTGGTGGGCACGTGCAATACCCCGGCCCTCCTCCGCAAGGCCCTCGTCGACGCCGGCTTTGAAGGCATTGCGCTGCGGACCACCGGCAACCTGGCCCACGCCTGGCAGCGCCGCCTGCCCAGCTTCGTCCTCGGCCTCGCCGGCGACCTCGTGGCGCAGCCCTTCGAGAGCCGCCGCTCCACGATGGTGGCTATGGGCTCGATCCCGCGAGGATGACCGCCAGCGACGACCTGTTCGGCGCGATCCGCGCCGGCGATTTCGCCACTGTCGACCGGCTCGTGGGCGGGCAGCCGTACCTGGCCGGATCAAGCGACGCGGGCGGCCTGTCGGCCGTCACCGTTGCGGCCTACTACCACCAGGCGCCCATCCTCGAGCGAATCCTCGCCGCGCAACCCGAGCTCGACCGGTTCGAGGCGGCGATCGTCGGTGACCTGGGCCGGCTGGCCGAGCTGCTGGACGAACCCGACAGCGAGCCGATCGACCAGCGCTCCGCGGATGGCTTCACGGCGCTTCACCTGGCCGCCTTCTTTGGCCGCCTGCGAGCCGCCCAGGAGCTCCTGGATCGGGGCGCCGACGCGAATGCCTGGTCGACCGGCACGATCCGGGTCCAGCCGCTGCACAGTGCCTGCGCCGGTGGCCATGAAGCCATTGCCCGGCTGCTCGTTGAACGCGGCGCCGATCCCGGCCAGCGCCAGGATGGCGGTTCGACCCCGCTCCACAGTGCCGCCGCGCAGGGGCTGACGGCCCTCTGCGATTTCCTGGTCGAGCACGGCGCCGACCCGAAGCCCCTGGACGACGACATCCGCACGCCGGCCGACCTTGCGGAACGCGCCGGCCATGTGGACCTGGCGGCACACCTGCGCAGCCTCGAGAGGAGCTGAACGATGGTCGCGATCGGTTCAATCGTCCTGCGCGTCGACGACCTGCGCCGCCAGCGCGAGTTCTGGTCGGCCGCCCTCGACTACGACGGGCGCGAGGAGCCGGGCGGCGACTTCGTGCTGCTTCATCCACGCGACGGCGTCGGCCCGAATCTATCCCTGGACCAGGTCCGCTCGGTGGTCCACATCCCGCCCCGGATCCATCTCGACCTGTATACCGACGACCAGGCCGGCGAGGTCCGGCGCCTGATCGCCCTCGGCGCGACCGAGGTCCGCTGGGACAAGCGACCGCCCGATGCGGACTACGTGATCCTGGCGGACCCGGAAGGCAACCGCTTCTGCGTGGTGGATACGACCCTCTGACTGTGATTCCCGGGCACCGCGCTGACCGGGACCATCAGTGGCGAGTGTCCGCGGGGTAAGCCGCGGGGGACCCCCGGGCCGCCAGCGTTCGTGTCGGACCGCCGGGCCCACCGCGTTCCTGCCTCGCCCGGTCGTGCCGCCTCCGCGCTCGGTCGCGGCGCCCTGCCCCGCCGCGTCCGTGCCGCCGGGCCCCACCGCGTTCGTGCCACCCGGTCCCACCGCGTTCGTGCCACCCGGTCCCACCGCGTTCGTGCCATCCGGTCCCACCGCGTTCGTGCCATCCGGTCCCACCGCGTTTGTGTTGATTAGCGATGGACGTGCTGGTATCCGACAAATGACCGACGGTTTGGGGGTCGAGGCGAGGGAGCTGACGGCGGTTCGTGCGGGAACCGCTTTGGTCGGTGCCGTCCAGGCGGCCCGGCCGGGCCTGATTCTCCACTACCAGCACGGCCACCGGTATCCGGCAAAAACGCGGCCGCGCGACGGACCTGCCAGCGCAGCCGCGACGGACCTGCCAGCCGCAGCCGCGACGGACCTGCCAGCCGCAGCCGCGCGACGGACCTGCCAGCCGCAGCCGCGC
>JBEPUS010000069.1:0-11457 GCA_041691435.1 Chloroflexota bacterium | reverse complement strand
TCGAGAACCAGATCACCGAGCGCAACGCCAACAAGATCAAGGCCCGGATCGTGGCCGAGGCCGCCAACGGACCGACCACTCCGGAGGCCGATGCCATCCTCTTCGATAACGGGGTCTTCCAGATCCCCGACATCCTGTGCAATGCGGGTGGCGTGACGGTCAGCTACTTCGAGTGGGTCCAGGACCTGAACCGCGATTTCTGGGACGAGGCCGAGGTCAACAGCAAGCTCAAGGGAATCATGGTCAAGGCGTTCAAGGACTGCCTGGCGATGAGCCTTCGCGAGAACGTCAACATGCGCACCGCGGCCTACCTGCTGGCCGTCCAGCGCGTCGCCGACGCCACCGCGATGCGCGGCCTCTACCCGTAACCGCCCGGGCGCCGAGTTGCGCCGAGTTGCGCCGACCGTTTTGACGACCGTTTTGACGAGCCACCCCGCCGGAACTTGCAGGAGGCGCAAGTAACCGACGAGCTGACGCTCGACTCGGGCTGTTTCGGGGCTGGTCTGGCCCGAATCGCGTCGCTCTTCTGCACCCGCTGCAGAAACCCGACCCAATCGGGTCCGAAGTGGTCGGTTATTTGCATCTGATGCAGGTCACGCCCGGGGGCTCGTGCACGCCCGTCGGCTGAGGACCGTCTGGGACGGACGGCCGGCCAGTGTGGCCTCGTGTCAACGGAACGGTGGGGGCTGCCGCTCGAGCCGGCCCGGAATTGCCGGCCTCCGGTGCTACCATCGGCGCCATGCTCGATCACGAAGAGAAGTTCCTGTTCAAGGAGGAGATCCTCCACCTGGCCAACTCCGTCGCTGAGCCGGGGATCCTCGACAACGTCGAGGACCTGCTCACCGACGTGATCACCAGTCCACGCTTCGACTCGGAGGTCTTCACCCTCGAGCGGAGCCTCCAGGTGATGCTCGGGCCGCGCGCGGGCACCACCCTGGTGGGGCTGTTGACGGTGGCCCCGGAGGTCTTCGAGGAAGTGGCCGACGTCCACATCCCGGCCGAGGTCCACGAGCGCCTGGTTGCCTGGCGGGCCCGCTTTGGCCTGGCCATCGACAACGCCCTCAACTTCCTCAACAACCCGGACGGCATCCAGGGGCATAACTTCGCGACCCAGATCGCCCACGTCGAGGACCGCCGCGTCCTCCAGGGCCGCCTGACGATGGTCCGCTACAACAACGAGCCACAGTTCTTCGTGGCCGATGCCAGCGTCTTCCTCGGCCTGGTCGCCGACATCATGGAGCGACTCGGACCGTATCTCGAGACCGACGCCGTCGAGACGGAGACGATCACCCGGCTCAAGGACGCGGTCGCCATGGTCGATCGCCGGACCACGACCCGCAGCTAGGCCGGGCGTGCGCCAGGTCTATCTCGCCGCGACCGGCCAGAACCGGGGCAAGACCACCACCAGCATCGGCCTCCTCGACGGATTCCTGAGGCGCGGCCTCGACACGCGTTTCATGAAGCCCGTCGGCCAGCGCACGATCATCGAACAGGGCGTACCCGCCGACGAGGATGCCGTACTCGTGCGGAACGTCTTCGGGTTGACCGACCCGATGACCGTGATGAGCCCGGTCCACATCCCCCGCGGCTTTACTAAGGCGTACATCAACGGCGAGATCGTCGAGGACCTCGCGGCCCGGATCCGGGCGGCGCATGCGGCCGTGACCCGGGCCGGGGAGATCCTGCTCATCGAGGGCACCGGGCATGCCGGCGTCGGGGCGGTCATCGGCCTGTCGAATGCCACCGTGGCCGCGCTCCTGGGCGCCCCGGCGATCATCGTCTCCGAGGGCGGCGTTGGCCGGCCGATCGACGAGATCGTGCTCAATGCCTCGCATTTCGCCAGCCAGGGTGTGCAGGTGGCCGGGGCGATCGTCAACAAGGTGGACCTCGATTCGCAGCCGGGCATCGTGGAGACGCTCGAGCGCGGCCTGGCCCTCCACGGCATCCCGCTGCTGGGGGTCCTGCCCTATCGGCCGATCCTGTCCAATCCCACCCTGGCGATGATCCTCGAAGGCGTGCACGGCGAAACGGTCCATCCCGGGCCGGACCTTGACCGGGTGATCGGCGGCGTCGCCATCGGGGCGATGGAGCCCGCCCACATGCTCGAGCGGATCCAGCCGGATACCCTCGTGATCGTGCCCGGCGACCGCGAAGACGTGATCCTCACCCTGACCACGGCCCACCTGACGGGCGGCCTGGACGGCGCCGGTCGACCCGGTGGTGCGGCGCTCGGCCTGGTCCTGACCGGCGGCTACCGGCCGCGCCAGGCCGTCCTCGACGCGATCAAGCGGGCCAACCTGTTCGCCACGATCGTGCCCGACGACACCTACGTGGTCGCGTCCAAGGTCCACGACCTGCTGGTCAAGACGCACTCGGCCGATGCAGGCAAGATCGAGATGATCAAGGCCCTCGTCTGGGAGCATCTCAAGATCGACCGGGTCCTCGAGGCCGCGGGCCCGATTCCCGCTACGGGCTGAGGGCGCCCAGGCCGGGGCGGACCCGCGATCCGGCGGCGCGGACCGGCGATCCGGTGGCGCGGACCCGCGATCCTTACCCGGCCCTGCGCGGCCGCTCCACTCCTTGCCCGACTCAGCTTGCCCCCGCCATCCTCGCCCAGCCCTCCGGCGCCGCTCCACTACGGGCCAGACTCAGCTCGTCTCTGCAAATATGTGTACCCAGTACAGCAAACCCGCGGCTCCCGCCCGATTCCGGACGCTTCCAGGCGAGTTCCTGATCACGAATCTCCCGGCGCGAGCGTGGCTCGGGATGGATTCCGGCCCTCAGCCCGGACGAGCCGGCGTCGGCCCTCGCCGCGGACCGCCGAAATCGGCCCTTTGATGTACGGAGTACACGCATCTACGGGCCGCCGGCGAATTCGCGCGGAGGCAGGACCAACCATTTGCGCACGGCCGCGCCGAGGGCCATTACGCCGGGTGGGCCTCCAGGAGCTCGTTGTCGATCAACCGCGTCTCGCCGAAGCGGACGGCCAGGGAGAGCAGCGCTGAGCCTTCGATCCGCTCCAGCTCCTGGAGGGTGAGGGCGTCGGCGACCGACACGTACTCGGGCCGGGCGAGCGGCTCCCCGGCCAGGGTGGCCCGCATCGTCTGCCGGAGGGCCTCGCCCGAGCGCTCGCCATGAGCCCACGCGGCGGACGCTGCCAGCAGCGCGCGGTGGAGGACCGGCGCGGCGGCGCGCTCGTGAGGAGCCAGGTGGACATTGCGCGACGACAGCGCCAGGCCATCCGGCTCGCGAACCGTGGGGCAGGCGATCACGTCGGTGGGCAGGGCCAGGTCGCGAGCCATCCGGCGGATGACCATCACCTGCTGCGCGTCCTTCTGGCCGAAGTAGGCGTGCTCCGCGCCGACCAGCCCGAAGAGGATCGCCACGACTGTCGCGACCCCGTCAAAGTGTCCCGGACGGGCTGCCCCCTCCAGCGGCACGGAGATGGCCCCGACCGAGACCGTGGTGTCGAAGCCGGGCACGTACACCTCGTCGACCGGCGGCGCCCAGACAAGATCGACGCCCTCTGCGGCACAGATCTGCACGTCGCGACCCTCGTTTCGCGGATATTTCGTGAAATCGTCGGCCCGGTTGAACTGGTGCGGGTTGACGAAGATCGAGGCGACGACCGTCGGGTTCTCGACCCTCGCCCGCTGGAAAAGCGAGCGATGACCCTCGTGGAGCCAGCCCATGGTGGGCACCAGGCCGACCGGCCTGGGGGCGCTGGCCAATGCCGCCCGCAGGTCGGCCCGGCTGCGCAGGACCTGGGTCACGCTCCCTAGAGGTCGCGATCGAGCGGAATGCCGCCCGCCGGGATCGACCGGCCGGGACGGTCGAGGACCGAGTGGCCCAGCACCTCGTCGATCACGTCGTCGTCCATCCGGACGGTCTCGGCCGGACCCGGGAACGTACCCCCTTCGACGTCCGCTCGATAGCTCCGGGCCGCACCCAGGATGACCTCGCGCAGGTTGGCGTACGGCCGGGCATGACGGGGGTGCCATTCCTCGAAGCCGAGCAGGTCGGTCAGGACCTGGACCTGCCCGCTGCAGCCCGCCCCGGCGCCGATCCCGATCGTTGGGATCTTGAGGCGCTCGGTGATCGCGCTGGCAAGTTGCGCCGGGACGAGCTCGAGGACGATCGAGAAGGCGCCCGCTTCCTGGACCGCGATGGCATCGGAGAGGAGCTCGCGCGCCGCCTCCCGCGTCTTGCCCTGAACGCGGAGCTTGCCGATCTGGTTGATCGACTGGGGGGTCAGGCCGATGTGGCCCATGACCGGGATCCCGGCCCGGGTGATCGACTCGATCGTCCTGGCGCTGCGCCGGCCGCCCTCGACCTTGACCGCCTGGACGCCGGCTTCAGCAAGGAAGCGGCCGGCGTTGTGGACGGCCTGCTCCACGGTCGCGTAGGACAGGAAGGGCATGTCGCCGACCACGAGGGCCGCCCGGGCGCCCCGGACGACGGCCTTTGCGTGATGGAGCATGTCGTCCATCGAGACCGGGATCTCATTCTCGTAGCCGAGGACGGCCCGGCCCAGCGAATCGCCCACGAGGAGCAGCGGCAGGCCGGCCTCATCGAGCAGGCGGGCCATTGGATAGTCGTAGGCCGTGATCATCGCGATCCGCTGGCCGTCGGCGTACAGCCGGGCGATGTCGCTCAGGTTGAGGCGCCGAACCGGACTGGCAGACGGCTTGGGCTCTGGGTTGGTGCTTGCGCTCACGATCGTGACTCCTGGGGGACCTCGCCGGCTCCAGTCTGCGCGGGTGCGCGGCGGGCGTCCAGCCGGCGGGCCAGCCGGTCGAGCAGCCGATCGGCCACCTCGCGCTTGGTGAGCAGTGGCCAGGCCTCCGCGGGCGCGTCCGCCGCGAGGAGGGTCACCCGGTTCGTGTCCGTCCCGAACCCCGAGCCGGGTCCGGCTACGTCGTTGGCCACCAGCAGGTCGACGCCCTTGCGCTGGAGCTTGTCCACGGCGTGCTCCAGGGAGCCGGTCTCGGCCGCGAAGCCGACGATCACCGGCTCCGGCCGGAGCCCGCGGGCGATTGCCACGGCCCCCGCCAGGAGGTCGGGCGTGGGTTCGAGATCGAGACTGAGCGCGGACCCGCGCCGGATCTTGGTCGTTGCCTGGCGGCGTGGCCGGAAATCGGCTACGGCCGCGGCCATGATCAGGGCGTCGAATGTCGCCCGGCCGTCCGGTCCGGGGCGCAGCATCCTGGCGAGAGCCGTTTCGAGCTCGGCCGTGCTCTCGACCCGGCTCACCTCCGCACCATCGGGCAGCGCAACATCCACGGATCCGGCGATCAGGCTGACCCGGGCACCCCGGTCGAGGGCGGCCGCGGCGATTGCCGCCCCCATCTTGCCGCTCGACCGGTTGCCGATGAACCGCACCGGATCGATCGCCTCGCGGGTGCCACCGGCGGTCACCACGATGTGGCGGCCCTCCAGGTCGGCCTCGTGCGGCGGGCCGGGCAGGCCGGGCGGCCGGAGGCCCGGGTCGGCTGCCCGGATCGGGCGATCGCCAACCGCCTCGACGACGGCGTCCACGATCCGGCTGAGCTCGGCGAGCCGGCCGATTCCCGTCTGCCCGGAGGCGAGTGGGCCGGCCTCCGGCTCGACGATCGCGTAGCCGAATCCGTCGCGCAGGCGGGCGATGTTGGCCTGCGTGGCCGCGTGCCCGTACATCTCGCCGTCCATCGCCGGGGCGACGACGACCGGGGCGCTCGTCGCCAAGCAGGCGGCCGTGACCACATCGGCGGCCAGCCCGTTGGCCATCGCCCCGAGCCAGTGGGCGGTTGCCGGCGCCACGACGATGGCGTCGGCGCTGTCGGCGACGACGATATGACCGATCCGGCCGTCCGCCAGGAGGGCCAGCACGTCGCTCTCGACCGGCCGGCCGCTGAGCGCCTCGAGGGCCAGGGGTGCGACGAAGCGGGCTGCCGACGAGGTCAGCATGACCTGGACCTCGGCTCCCTCGGCCTGCAGCAGCCGGAGCAGCTCGACCGACTTGTAGGCGGCGATCGAGCCGGTCACGCCCAGGGCCACGAAACGACCGCCCAGCCGCCGAAGGGTCATCCGAGGCCGGCTTCGATCGGTTCGCCGCCCGTCACCTCGGCGTGCAGGATGGAGAGGCCCTTGAGGGTCAGGTCCGGGTCGACCGCCGTGATCCCCTCGATGCCCGCAACCCATGGCGTCCGGGCGAGGCCGCCGGTCAGGATCGTGAAGATGTGCTCGGGCTCGATCCCGCCGGCACCGGCGAGCTCCCGGCGAACCCGTCGCAGGAGGCCGGAGACCAGCGCCTGGTAGCCCAGGATCGCGCCGGCCTGGAGCGCCCCAGCGGTATCGCGGGCGATCGCCCGGTCCGGCTGGCGAAGCTCGATCCGGGGCAGCTTGGCGGTCCGCCCGGCGAGCGCTTCGATGCCGATCTCGAGCCCGGGCGCGATGGCGCCGCCCAGGAATGCCCCGTCGGCCGCGACGGCGTCGAACGTCGTGGCTGTGCCCAGGTCCACCACCACCGCCGGGGTCCCGTAGAGGCGAGCGGCGGCGAGGGCATTCACCAGGCGGTCGGCGCCGACCTCGTCGGGCCGCTCCACCCGGATCGGCAGGGGCATGTGGCCGGCCGTGGCCTGCACGAGTGGCAGGTCGCGGCGGACCGCGACCGACTCGAGCGCCGAGGTCAGGCTGGGGACGACGGAGGCGCAGGCGATCGACGCGATCCCGCGCAGGTCGAGCATGTCCAGGCCCAGCAGGCCTTCGATCAGCAGCTCGAGCTCATCGGGGCTGGCCGCACGATCGCTGGCCGCCCGACGAGTCGCCACGAGCAGGCCGTTCTGGAAGAGGCCGGTGGTGATGTTCGAGTTGCCGATGTCGATCGCCAGGAGCATCGCCCGATGATACGCGGCACGAGGGGCCCACTGGACATGGGCGGCAGGAGTACGATTCGGGCCCGCCGTCCCCGGGCCTTCGACCCCGCGATGGGCGTCCGTGCAGGAGCAGCCGTGTCGTCCGTGCCGCCCGCGAAGTTCTTCGTCAACCGCGGCATCGTCTCGAACCGAACCGACCTGTCGAACCTACTGCGTCCGCTCCTGAAGCAGACCGTGACCTATCGGTTCCTGCGCGGCCGCGAGCTCATCGCCCACGGCACCGGCTGGGTCGAGCGGATCGTCATGGACCAGCCCGACGTGTCGACCTACTTCACGCCCCTGGCGATCTGCCTGAACATCGACTCGTTCGAGCACCTCGAGTTCGAGACCAGGCCCGACCAGCTCATCGTCTACTCGCTCGTCCAGGGCGACGAGCGAGTCGTGATCGAGTTCGCCCCGATCGAGGGCGCCAGCCCGTCGCCGTTCGCTCCCCGCCAGCTGGAGTTCGACACGAGTGGCTTCGTGCAGATGGAGCTGCTCGGCCTGGAGCGCGACGAGGGCTGAGGGACGGCTCGCCGCCGGTGGGCGACGACGCCCGGCCGCGATGGCGCGATCAAGTACGATCCCTCGGATGTTCGAATGCACCGCGCTGCCCGACGGGCCGCGCGTGATCAGCGCCCGCGTCCCCGGGTCGCGCTCCGTGTCGATTGCCGCCTATGTCCTGGCCGGCTCCCGCCACGAAGGTCCGGGACAGTCCGGCGTGGCCCACTTCATGGAGCACATCACGTTCAAGGGTACGGCCGCGTACCCCACCACTCGGCTGATCTCCGAGGCGATCGAAGGGGTCGGCGGTTCGTTCAACGCGGCCACCGAGCGCGAATCGACGGTCTACTGGGTGCGCGTCCCGGCCCGCGAGGCGGCCCGCGGTGTCGACGTGCTCGGCGAGCTGATCGTCCGGCCCAGGCTGGAGGACGCCGAGATCGATCACGAGCGGACGGTGATCATCGAGGAGATTCGCTCCTATCTCGACGACCCGTCCGAATTCGCCCAGATCCTGCTCCAGCAGGCGCTCTTCGGGCCGGGCGTCATGGGCCGCGAGATCTGCGGTGACGAGGCCGACATCCGAACGCTGCCCGAGCAGACCATCCGGGACTTCTGGTCGTCCACCTATCGGCCCACCAACATCGTCGTCGCGGTGGCCGGCGACATGGATCACGAGCGGGCGCTCGCCCTTGTCGGACCCAGCTTTGGCCGGGGCGACGGGGCACGGACGGCGTTCGCCGCGGCACCCACCCTGCCCGCGGGCGAGCGTTACATGCTCGGGCACCGCGACGCCTCGCAGGCCCAGCTCGCCCTGGCGGTGCCGGCCTACCGGCGGGATCACCCGGACGCCTGGCCGCTGGCCGTGCTCAACGGGGTCCTCGGCGACGGGATGAGCAGCCGCCTCTTCCTGTCCGTTCGCGAGGAGCGTGGGCTGGCCTATGACGTCGGCTCGGGCGTCACCGAATACGCGGACTCGGGCGCCCTGGCGATCTACGCCGGGGTGGACCCGAAAGGCCTGGAGGCGGCGCTCGGGGCGATCCTCGCCGAGCTCGAGCGACTGCGCGAGGAGCCGGTGCCACCCGACGAGCTGGCCCGAGCCAAGGCCTACCTGTCCGGGGGCCTCGAGCTGCGCATGGACGACTCGCGCCACGTCGCCTCGTGGCTTGGCGGCCAGGAGGCGCTCCACGACCGGGTCCTGAGCCTGGAGGAGGCGCTCGCCGCGATCGATGCCGTCCGCGCCGAAGATGTCCAGCGGGTCGCTGCCGAGCTCTTCCGCGATGAGCTGCTCCGGATGGCCGTGGTCGCCCCGCCCCGTCACGGCTTGCGGCTCGAGCGAGCCCTGCGCCTTGGTGCCTGAGCCGTGACCGCGGACGACCCGGGCCTCGACGAACGCGAGGACACGATCGCTGAGCCTGCCCTGGACGCTGCAGCCGTCGCCGCGCCGAACCGGCTGGAAGAGGTGCCGGACGAGGTGCCGGACCAGCCGCCGGACCAGCCGCCGATCGAGCCCCTGGACGTGCTGCAGATCGAGCCCGAGCTGCCTGCCGCTGGACAGGCCGGCCCCGCGCCGCTGCCCGCGGCCAGCGAGCGATCGCTCGAGCTGCGCCTCGCCGCGATCCACCTGCGGACCGGGGTGCTGGCCCTGGCCCGGGCCGAGCTCGAGACGAGCGCCGGCCGGGGTGAGCTCGATGACGCGGCCCTGCTCGACCTCGCCGAGGTCCGCTGGCGCACCGACGATGTGACAGGCGCCGGGGAGGCTGCCGCTGCGTATTTCGCCACCGGTCGGGAGGACACCCTCGCACTGGTGATCGCCACCGAGGCGACGGCGTCGCTGGGACGCTCGACCGAGGCCCGCCGGCTGGCGACGCGAGCGCTGGCCCGGGGCGACGTTCCGCTGGATGCCATCTTCCTGGGGATCCGCCCGAGCTCCTACTGGCCGGCCGTCGGCGCGATGGTCGGCGAGCCAGCCGGTACGTTGTTCGGCGGCCCGCCGCCCGGCTCCACGATCGGCACGGCCGGCGTCACCGGCGCGGCAGTGCTTGGCCGCCTCGCTGCGGGCAGCGCTGCGCACGAGGCGCCGGCAGCGGGCCTGCCGCGAGGCGGCGAGGACCGCCGGATGACGCCGACCCTGTGGCCTGACGCCGAAACCCAGCCGCCGATCGCCGGACGCGCCCCCGGGCGCCCGGCGGGCCGGCTGCCCGAGCCGGCCGACGAGCTCGACGCCGCCCGGGAGGATATCCGCGCGGGCCGTGCGAGCTCGGCTGCGATCCGCCTGGCCGTGGTCCTGCGCCTGGCTCCGGCCCTCGCCCCTGCCGTGCTTGACGCATTGAACGGCCTCAGCGGGCCATCCGTCGAGCTCGTCCGCGGCGACGCCCTCCGTCTCGTCGGCCACGAGCGGGACGCCCGTCAGGCGTACGCCACGGCGGCAGCCCTGCTCGACGATGTGCCCGGCGAGGACGCGCCCGGCGAACGCTGAGCGGCAGACGCGCCCGCCTGCGGTATTGTTCGGCGGCCCGACCCCTCCAGACCCCAGCAGAAGGTGACCGACTCCGTGACCGAACGTACCCTCGTCCTGATCAAGCCTGACGGCGTCCAGCGCCTGCTCGTCGGCCGGATCCTGGCCCGCTACGAGGAGCGCGGCCTGAAGCTGGTCGGACTCAAGCTCGTCCAGGTGGATCGCGCGCTCGCCGAGCGCCACTACGCCGTCCATCGCCAGAAGCCGTTCTTCGATGGCCTCGTGGAGTTCATCACGTCCGGTCCCCTCGTCGCCCTGGCGCTCGAGGGCCCCAACGCGATTGCCGTCGTCCGGGCGACAAACGGCGCGACCCGGCCGTGGGAGGCCGCCCCGGGCACCGTCCGCGGCGACTTTGCCCTCGAGGTTGCCCAGAACATCGTCCACGCCTCGGACGGTGCCGAGACCGCGGAGACCGAGCTCGCCCTGTGGTTCGAGCCGCATGAGCTGGTTGCCTATGAGCGCGAGATCGACCGCTGGGTGATCGCGCCCGCCGAATGACGGCGACTACTGGCTGATCGCCGCCGGACTGGGCTGGGGAGCTGCAGCGGCGGAGGCCTCGGGACCGCCCAGGCCGCCGGCCCCGACGGCGACGCTGACGAGCGCCAGGACCAGCACGAGGCCCGCGGCAATCGGCGCCCGGTTCGCCCGCCAGGCGGCCTGGAGGGCCGCCGGGCCGGAGCCGCCGCGGAGGGCCGCGACGGGCCGGTCGGTTGACGCGGCGGCAACGAGCACGCTGGCCCGGCCGGCGCCGATCAGCGCGATCCGCCCGTAATACACGAGCGAGGCCAGCCCGGCCAGCAGGAGGATCGCCTGGAGTGGCTCGCCGGCCGCATCCCGGACAAGCTCGGCGCGCACGCTCCAGGCAAGCAGCCCCGGCGCGCCGATCGTGCCGATGACCAACCCGCCGAGGGCGATTGCGAGGAGCGGTGAGCGGCGGACCCAGCCGGTCAGCTCGGGCAGCCGACTGGAGTGGAAGCGGGCCTCGACGACCGTTGCCCAGGCGGCGAACGCCGTCTTGGTGGCGATCAGGATCAGCAGCCAGGCGCGGGTCGGCTCATGGCCGAGCGGACCGCCGATGGCCAGGCCAAGCAGGACGAACCCGGCGTCCTGGACAATCGAGTAGCCCACGACGTGCTCGAGGTCATCCTGGAGCCATGCACCGAGGGCACCCAGCACGAGGGTGGCCGTGGCGACGGCCACGATCAGCCCCTGGCCGATCCCGCCGGGCACCAGGGCCGACAGCGTCGACCCGTCGGTCGCGCCGAGGGCGACCGCGGCGAGCGCAGCCGGGCCCCACACGAGGAGCAGCGGGATTGCCAGGGCGGGAGCGCTGTCGGTGACCCTGGCAACCGGCTGGTGGAACGGGATCGCGCCGAAGCGCAATGCGACAGCCAGGACGATGGCGAGGTCGGCCAGCCCCAGTGCGGCGGGATCAGCGCCGATGCCCGTGCCGCCCGGGGCGGCCCAGGCCAGCGCCGCGAACGCGACGAATCCGGCGATCGCCACCAGCCGAACCTGGCTCATGATCGCGCCGGTGTCGGGGGT
>JBEPUS010000068.1:0-11496 GCA_041691435.1 Chloroflexota bacterium | reverse complement strand
ACAGGCCGATGCTGAGCACGAACTCGAGCGTGGCAGGCGCGAATCAGCCGATGAGGTCCGCAGCTCGGACTATAGCGCCCATGTGGCGAATATCTGTCAGGGAGCAGGGAGCAGGGAGCAGGGAGCAGGGAGCAGGGAGCAGGGAGCAGAAAGCCGGAATCAACCCAGCACCGCCCAGGCGACGAAGGCCGTGGGACTGATCGCTCAGCTGAAGAACGTCTGGAGCACCGGGGCGAGGACGTCGTCGGCCGCGGCGTGGGTCTGTCCCTCGAGGTCGACCTGGGTCGCGCCCGGGATGATCGCGGTCAGAGCTGCGACACTCTGGCGCGCCCAATCCGGGCTCGCGCCGCCGGCGAGGATCATGGTGGGCACGCGGATCAGCGCCATGCGGACGGCCGGGATCTTGTTCTCCGGCTGTAGCAGCGCGATGTCGTACGGCAGGGAGTTGGCCAGGCCCACCAGCCGGGGCCACGCCGGCGATGCAACCATCCCCGCGATCGCTTCGGCCGGCATGCCGATGCCCTCTGAGCAGAAGAGCTCGACCGCGTCGCTTCGCCGATCCGCCTCGACGAGTGCGGTCAGCCGGTCGCCCAGGTCGGCGGCCGGGATGGGGCGCGTGCCCGCAACGATGAACGGCGGCTCGTACGCAGCGAGTCTCGTGATCGCCACGCCCTGCGCGGCCGCCTCGAGCGCGAGCACCGCTCCCGACGAGTGCCCATAGGCGAATGCCGCACCGCCGGCGGCGGCAATGAGCGCCGCGAGATCTTCGATCTCCCGACCCACCGCATAGGGCACGGTGTCGCCACTCCCTCCGCGGCCCCGCCGGTCGTAGCGGTAGACCGTGAAGTCACTCGTCAGCCGCGCAGTCAGCGCCCGCCCGGCCGAACGATCGCTCATGGCCCCGCCGACGAAGATCAACGCCGGTCCGGCCCCCGACCGTTCGAAGGCGATCTTCGTGCCGTCCGCCGAAGTCGTCATTTCTGGCTCGCCCATCGCCCAACTCTAGTCGACGTAGGGAGCGACGGGCTCCGGGGCGGTGGGCCGGCCGAGCTCGCGGAAGATGACATTGACCGCCGCCGCAACAGGCACCCCCAGCAATCCGCCGAGGATCCCGTACGTGCTCAGGCCAACCAGCACGGCAAAGATCGTGACCACGGGATGGAGGTGGACGGCGCGGCCGACCACGACCGGCATGATCACCTGGTCCTCCACCTGCCGGACGACGAAGTAGAAGACCACCACGGTGAGCGCCAGCCCCGCCCCGCCGTGAGCGAATGCATCCGTACCGGCGATGGCCGTGGCAATCAGCGGGCCGATCAACGGGATGATCTCGAGGACGCCGGTGAGCGTTGCGATCGCGAGCGCATAGGGCAGATGCAGGATCGGGCCGATCACGACGTACACGACGAACGTGACCAGGGCCATCAGCGCGAGCTGGCCGCGCAGCCACTTGCCCAGGACCAGGTGGATGCGTCCGAGCACGGCCACCGTCCGTGTCCGGTGCTCGAGCGGCAGGACGCTGATCGTGCGATCGCGCAAGTTGGCCCCGTCAACCAGGAAGTAGAACGTGACGATGATCACGAGGATCGCCTGGAGGGCGAACTCACCCACCCGTTCGGCCAGGGCGACGGCGTTGCCCGGCGAGGCGAAGAACCCGCGGATGTCGTCCTGGAGGGTCTGCGCAATCAAGGCAACCGAGATGTGCTGGGTGCCGATGACGATCGTGTCCGACCCCACGAGCTGCCGGAGTGCATTCGCGAAGGCATCCGGACCGCTGGCGTTGAAGAGCTCAAGCTCGCGGATCAGCCGGCCGGCCATGAAATAGTCGAGGGCAACGAAGGCCCCGACGGCGATCAGGTAGCCGATCGCGACCACGGCCACCCTGGGCACGCCGAGGCGCTCCTGGATGCTGCCCACCACCGGGCTGAAGGCATACGCGATCACGGCCGCGACAATGAATGGGCCCACGACCGGCCGGGCCAGCCAGGTGATCACGGCCACGATGAGGCCCACGATCAGGAGCGAACGGCCGCGCAGGACGAGCTCGCCGGAATCCTCGAGGTCGCCGGAGTCAGGGGTCATTGCGTGACTTTGACGACTTGTCGGGCGGTGTCAATGACCGCCGGGACCGCGCTATCCTCTTGCCTTGGTGAACCGGCACCGAGTCGGTCGTGGCGTGAGTTCCGAGGAGCCGAGCGATGGACGTCGTCCTGGTTGGGTTTATCGGTGCCAGCATCTTTGGCGGCTTCCGCGCCGGCTTGATCCGGAGCGTGCTCGGGCTCCTGTTCATGGCGATCTCGTTCGTCATCGGGGCGTACCTGCGCTATCCCATCGGGGCACTGTTCACGACATTCTTCAAGGATGTCCCGTCCGATTACTCGAACCTGGTCGGCTACACGATCGTCTTTCCGGTGGTGCTGGCCGGCCTGCATATCGTGAGTGGTGTCCTGTTCAAGAAGGTCGCCGTCCGGGGGATCGAGAAGGGCCTTGACCAGGCGCTCGGCGCCATCTTCGGCGGCGTCGAGGCCATCCTGATCATCTCGGCGGCGATCGTGATCGTCGATACCTACCTCGGGACGACCCAGATCCGTAACACCCTGGGACCAGGGACGCTCAAGACCGTGACCGACGCCCTGAACGGGTCGACCACGGTCCACATCCTGCGCGACACCACCGTGCCCATCGTCCTGGGCCTGCTCGGTCCGCTCCTGCCCAAGGACATCTCCAGCCTGATCCCAGCGGGACTGCCCTCGCTGCCCGGTGGTGTGCCGTTGCCGACGCCTTGACCGGGGGCGGGGCCCGACAGCAGGGCGTGGCCGCCCATCGCGTCCTGATCGTGGGGGGCGGGTTGTACGCCGCGCGCCGGCTGGGCAAGGACGATCGCGTCGCCGTGACGCTGGTCGACCGGCGCAACTTCCACCTCTTCACGCCCCTGCTCTACCAGGTCGCGACCGGGGCCGTCTCGCCCGGCGACATCGCCCAGCCGCTGCGCTCCATCCTGCGTCGCCAGCAGAACACCACGGTGCTCCTGGGCGAGGCCGTGGGCATCGACCCGCGGAACCGCGAGGTTCGCCTGGCCGACGGTGGGCCGCTCGCCTACGACTCGCTGATCGTCGCGTCGGGGGCGCGGTTCTCGTATTTCGGCCACGACACCTGGGCGAAGGACGCGCCCGGGTTGAAGTCCCTGGACGACGCGCTCGAGATCCGCCGCAGGATCCTGATCGCGTTCGAGGCTGCCGAGCGAGAGCACGATCCTGGGCGCCGGGCCGAGTGGATGACGTTCGTGATCGTGGGCGGCGGCCCCACCGGCGTCGAGCTGGCCGGATCGCTGGCCGAGATCGCCCGCGACACGCTTCGGCGTGACTTCCGGTCCATCGACACCAGCTCGGCACGGATCGTGCTCGTCGAGGCGTTGCCCCGGATCCTGCCCACGTATCCGCCCGATCGTTCGGCCTCCGCCCGCCGCCAGCTGGAGCGCCTCGGGGCCAGGGTTCGAACAGCGACCCGGGTCGTGGAGATCGACGATCACTCCGTGAGCGTCGAGCGTCCCGACAAGGCGCGCGAGGAGATCCCGGCTCGAACGGTCCTGTGGGCCGCCGGGATCCTTGCCTCTCCGTTCGTGGCCACCGTGGCCAAGGCCACGGACGCGCCCACCGATCGCAACGGCCGGATCATCGTCCAGGCCGACCTGACCGTGCCCGGCCACCCCGAGATCTTTGCCGTCGGTGACGCGGCGGTCCAACCGTGGCAGAAGGACCGGCCGGTCCCGGGCGTGGCCCAGGGCGGGATCCAGGGCGGCAAATACGCTGCCGCGACGATCCTGGGGCGGCTATCGGGCGAGACGCTGCCGCCATTCCACTACCAGAATCGGGGCGACGTCGCGGTGATCGGGCGGCTGGCCGGCGTCACCGACATCCCCTGGCTTGGGCCGTTCGGGCGCCAGAGCGGTTTCCCCGCCTGGGTCCTGTGGCTGACGATCCACATCCTCTATCTGATCGGCTTTGCCAACCGGATCGTGGTCGTGGTCCGCTGGGGATGGAGCTTCTTCACCCGCGGGCGCGGGTCGCGCCTGATCACCGGTGCGCCGCTCCTGCCGCCGATCGAGGAGCCCGAGCCGCCGCCCTGCTCGTCAAACGATGAGGGGAAAAGTTCGGAGCGGCCCTCCGAAGAGAACCGCTCCGATGCTGTCCCGGTGAATTGTCCGCCGAGGCGGACTCTTCTGCCACGCTGTAAGGGCATCTATCACGTCGGCTGCACCGACTACCCTGACCCTACCTACCCATGACCTTCCAGCTGGGGCAGCTGGCTGCTTTCGCAGCAACGTCAGCATACCCGAATCGACCTGCCGAGCCAAGAGTTTCGTCACAAAGTCCGGTGAAAATTCCTTAACCTTGGCTTGGCGCGACCGCAACCGAGGTGATCGCGACCGGTTCGTTGGGCAGGTCGCGACTGTTGCGAGGGGCCGAGACGATCTTGTCGGCGACGTCCATGCCCTTCGTGACCAGGCCGAACAGGGTGTAGTTCTTGGGCAGCTTGCCAGTCAGGTCGGCGACGCAGATGAAGAATTGCGAGCCGTTCGTGTTCGGGCCCGAATTGGCCATCGCCAGTGCTCCGCGGACGTAGTCGCCCTGGACCTTTTCGTCCTCGAACGTGTACCCCGGACCACCGGTCCCCACCCGGCCGGCATCGAGGCTGGCCTTCTTGCCGAACTTGCCGTCGCCGGCCTGGATCACGAATCCCGGGATGACCCGGTGGAAGATGACCCCGTCGTAGAAGCCCTCGCCGGCCAGCTTCTTGAAATTGGCCGTGGCCTTCGGGGCGCTGTCGTCGTACAGCTCGATGACGATGTCGCCGAGGTCGGTGGTGATGGTCGCGGTGGTCATGTTCGCTCCTCGCTTCAGGGACCGACGGCCACGGTGGTCATCGGGACCGGCTCGATTGCCTGGTTGTTGGGATCGCCGGAGTTGGGCATCGCGGCAATCATGTCGACTACGTCCATCCCCGCGGTGACGCTGCCGACGATGGCGTAACCATATTGGTTGGACGCGGCCAGCGACGCGCCGGCCGCGTCGTTGAGGACGATGAAGAACTGGGAGTCCTCGGAGTGGGCCGCCGGCGTCCGGGCCATGGCCACCGTTCCCCGGACGTAATCGGTGCGATGCGGATCGTCGGCAATCGTGTAGCCCAGGTTGCCGCTGCCCACCTGGCCCGAGTCCGCAGCCGAGAGCCTGCCATCGGCACCCACCCGGCCGAATTCACCGTCGCCGCCCTGGATCACGAAGCCCGGGACCAGGCGGCTGAAGACCACCCCGTCGTAGTAGCCGCAGGCTGCCAGGGCGACGAATTGGCCGGTCGCGATCGGCGCTGTCGCGGCGTCAACCTTGATCACGATCGAGCCCTTCGGGGTGGAGATGGTCACGGTCCGGGTCTCGCCGGCAGCAAGTGACGGCGGCTGGCTCGTGGGACAGCCCGCGTATGCGAGGACAACCTGGGTGGCTGGTGCGCCGCCGATTGGCAGTCCGCCCATGCCGTTGCAGCCCGCGAGCACGACGGACGCTCCGAGGAGCACCGCACGGCGCACGGAGCGCGAAGGCGAGAAGGACATCAGGCAGCGGCCTCGAGCGCAGCTGGGTAGTCGACGGCTCCCGAGAGGAGCGCCTCGCCAAGAATGATGCCGCTCATGCCGGCATCGCGCAGGCGGACGATCCCGGCCACGTCGCGCACCCCGCCGGCCACGAACAGGTCGATGTCGTGGGCCCGGACCAGCTTCGTGAGCAGGCCGATGTCCGGCTCGGAGCCGCCGTGGCCGAGCACGAAGCGGCGTACGCCGCGATCCGCGAGCTCGCCAACCAGCCCGTCGAGCGTGGGGACGGCCGCCCGTCGCCACGGGAAGGCGGCAAATCGCTCCGGCCGCGGGTCGAGTCCCACGGCCAGCCAGTCGCCAGCGACGGCGATGGCGTCGCGCAGCAGCTCGGATTCCTCGACCACGCTCATCGCCAGCACGACCCTCGTGGCACCGGCGGCAAACGCGAGCCGGATCTGGTCGGCGCCTTCGACGCCTCCGGCAAGCTGGAGCGGCGTCGCAATCCGCGCGGCCACCCGGCCGACTGCCTCGAGGTTGACGGGCTGGCCGCTTCGCGCGCCGTCGAAATCGACGAGGTGGATCAGCGGTGCACCGAGCTCCACGAAATGGGCGGCGATCCGCTCGGGGCGATCGGTTGGAGCGCCGACTCCGGTCGAGGCGCCGGGCCAGAAGACAATGCGCGACCGGCCTCCTTCGAGGTCGATCGACGGGATCACCTGCACGTGGGTCTCAAACCTGAGTTCAGGCCGGGGCGGGGCCGCCCTCTCCGGCGAACCGCCGGCGATGGAAGCTGATCGGGAGGCTGCCGTTGCGGAGCAGCGTGTCGTGGAAATCGCGCAGCTTGAAGGCATCGCCCAGGCGGGCCTGCTCGTCCGCCCGCAGCTGCAGCAGGAGGACCTTGCCCAGCAGGTACGACAGCTGGTAGGTGGGCGTGTGCGTGTAGCGTCGAACCTCGGCGCGGGCATGGGCGGTCTCGAATCCGGTCTGCTCGACGAGCCACGCCTCGGCCTCCTCCACGCTCAGCTCGCCCCGATGCATGCGTACGTCGAGGACGATCCGGCAGGCGCGCCAGATCGCGTCGGTATGCATGCTCAGGCGGAACTTGGGGCCGGCCTCGAAGCCCTCCTCGCGCATCATCTGCTCCGAGTACATGCCCCAGCCCTCGATGAACTCGGGCGCCTGGGTGGTCAGGCGGCTGAGACTGGGGTGCTTGCCGGCGACCGACAGCTGGAGATGGTGGCCGGGATACGCCTCGTGGATGCTGGTGTTGCTGATCGAGCTCCAGTTGTGCTCGCGCATCGCCCGCGCGTCACCGTCCACTGACGGCGTCACGATGTAGATCCCCTGGGGGTTCGTGTCGAACTTCGGGGCGTCAAAGTACGCGGCGAACGGCATCACCTGGCGGAGGTAATCGGGGGTCGGCACCACCTCGATCCGTTCGTCGTCGGGGATGCTCACGATGTCGTGCTCGATCAAATGGCTGCGCGCCCGGAGCATTGCATCGCGGTAGCCATCCAGGGCCTGCTCGAACGTCGCCGGATGATCCTCCTTGAGGCGATCGAGGACCACGGCCTCATCGGCATTGGGGTCCACCTCGCGGGCTGCGGCGGTGCGCGCGGCGCGCTGCAGCGACAGCTGCTCGTAGCCGATCTCGAGAATGCGATCTGCATCCAGGCCGTCGAATGCCCGGTGAGCGACCAGGGCGTCGTACCGTTCCGGACCGAGCGGCCAGCTGTCGACGGCGCTGGCCAGGCTGCCGCGCAGGAACGTCTCGTAGTCGGCCACGGCGATCTTCGCCTGGTCGGCAGCCGCCCGCAGGCGGCGCTGCTCCGGACCGGGCAAACCCGACCCGGCCGCGACCATCTGATCGAAGAACGCCGGCATCTCGGCGGCCGACTCGAGCTCCAGCTCCTGCCACAGGCGGACCTGGGGCAGCGTCGACCGCCGGCGGTGCTCGGCAAGGAAACGGGGGATCGCTTCGAGGCGCCCGGTGATCGAGATCAGGCGCTCGTCGAGCGGCGCGAAGTCCCGGGCGAACAGGCCAAAGAGCGGATCGCCGATCCCGTCCATCGCCGTCGAACGCCGTTCCCAGAGACGCTGCTCCTCGAGGTCGAAGAGCTCCATGCGGAGGTTGTGCATCTCGATGTCGCGCTCGAACCGAACCTCTGCCGAGAGCGCCGTCGTATCGAGCGCCTCGATCGCCGCCAACTGGTCGCGGGCCTGCCCAACCTGCTCCTCGATGGCCTCGCGTGTGCCATCCGGCAGGCGGTGGTCTTCGGTATGGATTCCGAGAAACGTTGCCGCATCCGGATGGGCGCGGATCGAGCGCCGGAAGTTCGCCTCGACCAGGTCGTAGAAATGCTGGTCGAGGGGGCCTTCGACGGCAGCCGCCGGCGGACGGCTGAGCGGGAACGCGTCGAGGTCCAGGGCTAAGCGCCGACCGGCAGGCCGGTCCGGCCGGCCATCTCATGGAGGACGTCCCGCGAGGCCCGCACGATCGTGTCGAGGTCGGCCGCGGCCACGTCGTGATGGGTGGCGGCTCGAACGGCGCCGTGGGGGTACTCGACCATGAGGATGCCGCGCGCCTTGAGGCCGGCGAGGAACGCCGCCCGATCGCCACGAACCTTGAACAGCACGAAATTCGTGCGGACCCTGGCTGGATCCAGACGTCCCGGGGCCGGCTGGGCGATGCCTCCGGCCGACTCGATCCCGTCCAGGTCCGCCAGGCCCTCGGCCAGCCGGCGCGCGTTGGCATGGTCGTCTGCCAGCCGCTCGATCATTCCGTCCGGCCCGTCGCTGAGGGCCACGAGGCCGGCGGCGGCCAGGATCCCCGCCTGGCGAAGCCCCCCGCCCACCAGCTTTCGGCCGCGGCGCGCGCGCCAGATGAAGTCCTTCGTGCCCACGACCACCGAGCCGACCGGGCAACCGAGGCCTTTCGAGAGACAAAACGTCACCGAATCTGCCGGCCCGGCGAGTGCCCGGGCCGTCACGCCCTGGGCGACGACGGCATTGAAGAAGCGCGCGCCGTCGACGTGCAGAGGGACTCCGCGCTCATGCGCGATCGCCGCGACCGCGGCCGTGTAGTCGAGGCTGAGCGGCTGGGCCATCGAGTGGGCATGCGTGTTCTCGATGGTCACGAGCCCAGTGATGGGTTCGTGCGGATCGCTCGGATCGCGAAAGGCATCGGCGATCTCCTGCGGGTCGACGGTCCCGTCGGGCCGTTCCCGCAGCGCCCGGATCGACGTTCCCACGATCACGGCGTGGCCGGCGGCCTCGTCGATGATCATGTGGCTCTCGGACGGAGCGATGGTCTCCTGCCCGCGGGCGAGATGGGCGAGCTGGGCGACGAGGTTGCCCTGGGTCCCGGACGTCACGAACAGGCCGGCGTCCTTGCCCAGCAGGTCGGCTGAGCGCTCCTCGAGGGCGATCACGGTCGGGTCGTCGCCGAAGACGTCGTCGCCAACTTCGGCGCTGGCCATGGCCCGGCGCATCGCATCGGTCGGCCGGGTCACGGTGTCGGAGCGCAGGTCGATCAGGCCCATTGCGGCCGAGTCTAGCGCGGTCCCGGCGGTTCGGGCTGGCTGCACCGAGCAGCGGTGCGTGGCGCGGACAGTGAGGGGTCCTGCCGCAGTCCAACGGCCTTCGGCGTCGTGCTGCGGCAGTCAGGCGTCGTGGCGCGTTGTTGCCTGTCGTTGAGCGTGCCCCACTCCGGCGTCGTTGAGCGTGCCAATCCTTCCGGTTTATCAGCCGCCGTAGTGCTATGGAAGGAATCCCGGTCCCGGCCCGTCCATTTCGGCACGATTGCCCGCCGCCGCGTGCCGCCCACGCACGAAATCGCCAAGGTGGCCGGTCGAACGTCGGCCGAGCGCGGCACGATCCTTGCGTAGTACTACGGGGAGCAATGATTCGGAACATTGCGTGGTCAGGCTCGAGACTGACAGCTGGGCCGCACGGCGGCTCGCTGCGCTTCGGGCCGAGGCTGGCCCCTGCGACCTGATGCTGGGCGTCTACCAATCCCCGCGGTGGTAGCAGTGGACAGGGCCGGAAATCCGCCCGACGGCGCGCAACTTGCGACCGCGCCACGCACGAGGATCCTGCGCTGGCCTGCGTGCGTGGCAGATTCGCCCCTCGGGATCCGGCCCAATGCCACGAGGGTTGGTATGTGCGTACTCTGTCGTCGGCAAGGCGAGCGGGATACCCTTGCGGGGCGCCACCTGCTATCCTTCCGGCTCGCCGCGGACCCGTGGTGTAGCGGCCCAACATGCCAGCCTGTCACGCTGGAGATCGCCGGTTCGAATCCGGTCGGGTCCGCCATCTTCGAATAGTCCGACGCCCCGTCCACCGCCCGGACGGGGCGTTCTCATGCCCGTGTCAGAATGCGCGGCAATGACGATTCCGCCGCGACGCACGGATCACGGACGGCGGGATCAGGCGCGGCCGATCCGCCCAACGTCCAGGGCGCGCAGCGTGGGCGGCGGTCGCCGGCGCGGTGGCTGGGGCGGCCCGTCGTTCCTCTGGGTTGCGGTGGTCACGGTCGCCCTCGCCAGCCTGGCAACGATTGCGATCCTGCTCGGCTCGCCGAAGGCTCCTCCGCCCGGCGGCTCCGCCTTGCCCGCGGCGTCCGGCGGGGTTGCCTACACGTCCGGTTCGCCCGGACCCGGCGGCTCCGGATCCAGCCCTCAGATCAGCTTCGGTTCGACCGGTCCGGGCGCCTCGAGCGCCGGGCCGATTGGCAAGGTTCCCGTCGTGCCCGTCGTCGACTTTCGGTCGACCCTGCTGGCGGTCACGATCACCGACGTTCGATCGGTCCTCAACGGCCATCACGCCACGTTCACCAGCCTCGAGCTCGTCTCCTCGGACGCCGACCCGATCCTCGCGGCGATCGGCGTCGACCGCCCCGACGTGCCGTCGCGCCTGATCCTGGCTGCCAGCACGGCGATCCTCGACAAGGACCTGGCGGCCCACTCGGATCGCCTCGCGTTCATTCGCGCCGACAGCGTGACGCCGTCCGTTCGGGCCATCGCCTGGGGCAGCGTCGAGCTCTTCGGGGTCGATCGGGTCAAGAGCCTCGCGGACTGGAAGCTCAACGCGGCCCTGCCGACGACCGTCGGCGCCACCGCGGCCTACAGTCCGGCCAGGGTCTGGACCATGGCGGCCGGCGGCGACATCATGCTCGATCGGGGCGTGGCCAAGGCGGTCACGGTCGAGAAGAAGGGCGTCGATTTCCCGTTCAGCGGCGGGACGGCCAGGATCACTGGCCGGCACTGCTGTTCCTCGCTCGGCTGGCCCACGGTGGTCGCCGTCCGGACCGGCAATGCAGGTGCGATTCGGAGCCTGCTGCAGGATGCCGACCTGGCGGTTGCCAACTTCGAGAACCCCGCCCCGAACGCGTTCAAGTACCACACCCAGGGCACCATCTTCTCGGCCAACCCGCGCCTGATCGTCGGGTTGAAGGACGCCGGGATCGACTACGTCTCGCTGGGCAACAACCACATCGGCGATGCCGGAGCCACGGGCCTGCTGCAGACCCTGGCCAACCTCGACAAGTACGGAATCCGGCACAGCGGCGCCGGCAAGAACCTGGTCGCGGCGCGAACGCCGGCGATCATGACCGTGGCCGGCGTGAAGGTGGCCATCCTGTCATACGACACGATCGCCAAGTACTACGCGGCTGGTCTGAGCAAGCCTGGCTCCGCGCAGCTCTCGGCGGCGGCCGTGAAGCAGGACGTGGCTGCGGCCCGCAAGGCCGGCGCCCAGCTGGTCATCGTCTATCCCCATTGGGGGACCGAGTACTCACCCCGCCCGTTCTCCGCCGAGCAGACCCTGGCCCATGCCGTGATCGATGCCGGCGCCGACATGATCATCGGCAACCACGCCCACTGGGTTGGCGCGATGGAGATCTACAAGGGCCA
>JBEPUS010000067.1:0-11549 GCA_041691435.1 Chloroflexota bacterium | reverse complement strand
TTGCCAAAACCGGACCGCCTGTTCACCGACACGCTGCAATTCAAGATCATGAGGGTGGCGACGGTCGGTGCTGCGAATCCTCTCATCAAGCGCATGCTGGCGCGGGGCTCGGGGGGTCCGCTCGGCAAATCTCTGATGCTGCTGCGCTTCAAGGGCATAAAGACCGGCCGTACGTTCACAACCCCGGTCGGGTACGCGCGAGCGGGCGACACTGTCGTCATCGTGACGTTGCCAACCTACCGCTGGTGGCGGAACATCGTGGGCGGCGCCGAGGTGGAGGTCCGCCTCGACGGCCGATGGCGGGCTGGCCATGCCCGGATCCTCGTGCCGAACGATGCGGACTACGACGAGACCGTCGCGCTCCAGGTGGCCATCAGCGGCCCCGGGACGCTCCGCACCTTCGGCGTCGACGTCGATGATCAGGGCCGTATCGCCTTGGCGGGGCGAGCGGTCGCGGCAGAGCGGGCCCATATCGTTCGGATCGAGCTCAAGTCCGAGCAGGGTTCGCCGTGACGACCGCGGAGCTGCTCGCCCGGCCCGTCGCAGCGCCCGACTAGTCTGCTCGAGCACGCCTGCACTATGCAAGAAGGTCCTCACCCACCTCACGGAAGCCCCAGGAGCGTCGGAACTGCCGGAGTCGGCCATCGAGCTGCTCGGCGTAGTTCGCCACCGTCTGGACGCAGGGTTGCGGATCGAGGCGCGACAGGAGATCGTGAGGCTGCTGGTTGGGCGGATCGAGATCCGCGACGAGACCGATCAGGACGGAAGGCGGTCCCTTCGGGCCTTCGTTGACTACCGCTTTCCCGGTGCAGTCCATGTCGACACGGGCAGGGGTTCATCGCGGCGACGAGCTGGAAGCGGGCCGGCAGGATGATCGAGCGAGCAGCCCGGACGATGGCCACTCGCCCTTCTTCGAGCGGCTGCCGGAGGGCCTCGAGCACGTCCCGGCCGAATTCGGGCAGCTCGTCGAGGAAGAGCACGCCCTGGTGCGCCCGGGTCACCTCGCCGGGTGCCAGGAGCGGCCCGCCGCCGACCATGCCGGCGTAGGAGATCGTGTGGTGGGGAGCGCGGAAGGGCCGCTGTCGGTCGAGCACGAGGATTGGCCCCTCCCCCGCGGCCGACCGGATGGCCGTGGCCGTCAGGGCGTCGGCCAGGTCGAGCGGGGGCAGGAGGCCCGGAATGGTTCGGGCCAGCAGCGTCTTGCCTGACCCGGGCGGCCCAACCAGGAGCAGGCCGTGCCCACCGGACAGGGCCACCTCGAGGGCCCGCCGGGCGACGGCCTGGCCACGCACGTCGCCCAGGTCCGGCAGGTCGGGGACCTCCAGCTCGCCGGGTGACCCGGCGGGCAGCGCAGCGGGCAATGCACCGCCGTTGGCGATCTCGTGTGGGGCGCCGTTCTCGCCCGGCCCGCCCAGGTCCACCCGGGCGGGATTGACCCGTGGCCGGGCGGCCCGGCCCGAGCGAATCGCGGCGAGAGCGGCGGCCAGGTCGGCCGCTGGATGTACGTCGACGCGCCCCACAAGCCTGGCCTCGGCAGCCGATTCGGTCGGGACCACCACCCGGCGCACGCCGCGCCGGTCGAGGGCGGCGACCATCGACAGGATCCCCGGGACGCGGCGCAGCTCGCCGCCCAGCGAGAGCTCGCCGATGAGTGCCCACGATCCGTCCGCCCGGGCCTGCTCGGAGCCGAGCAAGATGGCGACGGCGATCGCGGCGTCGAGGGACGCGCCGGTCTTGCGCAGGTCGGCCGGCGCGAGATTCACCGTGATCCGCCGGGGCGGGAAGACCAACCCGCTGTTGCGGATCGCCCCGCGGACCCGCTCGCGGGCCTCCTGGAGGGACGCGTCCGCCAGGCCCACCACCGAGAATCCCGGCAGGCCCGGGGCGACATCGACCTCGACCCGGATCACCCGGCCATCGATGCCCTGGAGCGTTGCCGAGAGGACCGTGGCCAGCATCTCCGGAGGCTAGGCCCGGCTGGTCACCGCCGGATCATCCCCGGCTCACCCGCGCCTGCCGCAGGATCTCGGCGACCTGGGCCACATGCTCGTCGGCGTGCAGCAGTCCCCCGAGGAAACGTGCTGGAGCATTGCGAACGAGGCCCGTCGAGGTCACGAAGACGACCTCCAGGTGGGGCTCGTCCGGCCAGGCGGCCAGGGTCCCGGCGATCATGCGCTGGCTCTCGTCCAGGCGATGGCGGACAGCGGCGAGTGACGTGATCGACGGCCAGGCCATCTCGGAGCGGGAGCGGCCGTGCGGCTCGACGCCTCGAGCCAGCTCGGCGGCGAGGAACGCGGCCTCCTCCGCGCTGGCGGTGAGGTGGGCAATGACGTGGCCGGCCGTCCAGGGCAGGTTGGCCTCGCCGGGATCGGCGGCGAACTCGTCGGCGGCTGTCGGATCGTCCGGCTTGAATGCGATGTCCGCGTCGACCGCCGTCACCAGGAGCTCGGCGAGCCGCTCTTGGATGGCCCGGGTCGCCGCCAGCAGGTCGGCGGGGCCGAGGTCCAGGGCGAGATCCGCCAGCTGCAGGCGCCCGGCCCGGACCGGCTCGAAGTCGATCGATCCCGTCACGGACCCGCTCATGTTCGGGCGGCGATCAACTGGCCCAGGAGCTCTTCGACGTGCTTCAGGCGCGTGACGAGCTCGTCGTCCTTCTTGTCGCCATCCTCGGCCTCGGCGGCCGCGTGCTCGAGGGTTGCCCGGTCGCGCGTCGCCGACTGGTTGCTCGCCAGCAGGATCAGGGGCGCGGCGTAGGCGGCCTGGGTGCTGAAGGCGAGGTTCAGGAAGATGAAGGGATACGGGTCGAAATGGAACACGAGGTAGATATTGCCGAGGACCCACAGGCTGACCACGATCGTCTGGATGATGATGAACTTCCAGGAGCCCAGGAAGCCGGTCACCGCATTGGCGATTCGGACACCGCGCGGGGCGTTGGCGTCCATCTCCACGTTGACCGGGTGGCGCCAGTCCGAGACACGCGTCCGATAGGCCTGCATCGAATGCTCCTTGCTTGGTCGAGCCGTCCGTGGTGGGCGTCCGGCGCGACTCTCCGCCCCGATCGTCCTGCCGTCAAGCGCTCCCGATCGTCCGTTCGGGCTAATCGACCGGAGCGCCCAGCCGCGCTACCCTGTGGGAGCACTCATTGCATTTCGACCCACAACATTTGACCCACACTGGAGATCCAGCCTCATGACCCGTCGCCTTCTCGCATGGATCGCGGTCGCCGCGGTCGCCCTCGCGGCCTGCAGCAGCGGCGGCCCAGCCGCGCCTGCGCTGACCGACCCCAAGGTCATCCTGACCAACTCGACCGCCTCGCTCCAGAGCCTCAAGAGCCTGCATTTCAAGGTGGCCGTGGCGGGCAGCGTGAACGCCGGTGACCTGACCGGCTCCGGCGACAGCCCGGCGCCCGGCAGCAGCCCGACGATGCTCGACCTCTCGGGCACGACGATCGAAGGCGATGTCGACGTGACCAACGCCAGCGGCCAGGTTGCCGTGAGCGTCCCGGCCCTGCTGGCCTTCACCGCCAACGTGATCGATGTCGGGGGAATCGCCTACATCAAGACGAGCCTGGGCGACACCAAGTACGCCAAGCTCGACCTGGGTGCGCTGACCAGCGCCCTGCCCATCCCCAGCCTGCCCGCGATCGGCTCGCCCGATCCGGCCGAGGCATCGGCCGTCACGTCGGCCATCGCCGCGGAGCTGGCCAAGCTGCCCGCTCCGACCCAGCTGGCCGATGAGAACGTCAACGGACAGGATTGCTACCACGTCCAGGAGATCGTCCCGAGCTCGGCGTTCCCCGATGCCGCCAGCGCCCTCAACGGTGCCTCGGGCACGCTGACCGTGGACCTGTGGTCGCAGAAGTCGGACCTTCGGCCCAGCCGCCTCGTGATCGTCGTCGATGCCGGGACGTCCGGCAAGCTGACCCTGACGGTGGACCTGACCAAGTACGACACAGCCGTCACGATCGCCCCGCCGCCGGCCGACCAGGTCAGCGACCAGCCATTCTCGCTGCCGGGCCTCACGCCCTAGCAGTCTCTTTGGCGCCTGCGCCGCTCAGTCGCGAATCCGGGCCATCCAGCGCTCCGGATTCGGCAGCGGCCCAAAGTCGCCGTGGCGGCGGTAGAGCTCGCCTGCGTCGCGCGTCGCCAGGACGAAGCGGCGCAGGCCGGCGAGGGCCGGCTGGGCAACGATCGTCTCGGTCAACCACGCTCCGAGGCCCTGGCCGCGCCAGCCCTCGTCGATGAACACGTCGCATAGCCAGGCGAACGTGGCCCCGTCGGTCACCACCCGGGCAATCCCCACCTGCTGCCCACCGGTATAGATGCCGAAGCAGATCGAACCGTCAACGGAGCGCTCGATCGCCTCGCGCGACCGGCCCATGGCCCAGTAGGCCCGCTGCCCGAGGGCCGCGACGAGCCAGTCGACGTCGAGCCGGCGGCGATCGGTGCTGATCTCGAACCCGTCGCGAGCGGCGATCAGCGCACCCGGGGCTACCTCGGCGCGGCTCACCAGCTCGATGCGGTTGCCGAAGGGATCGCCGGCGTAGAAACGGCGGAAGCCAACGTCGAGGCCATCCGGCCTGGTCGCGACGCCTGCGCGTTCGAGCTCGTCTCGGGCCGCGTCCAGATCGGCCACGCAGATGGCCACGTGGGCCTTGGTGGCCGGGGCGAACGGAGCCTCCACGCCCAGGTGGAGCGAGATCCCCGGTCCCTCGAACCAGCATCCGCCGCGCCCCGCCAGCGCAGCCGGCTTCGCCACCTCGACCAGGCCGAGCAGGCCGCCGTAGAACGCGCGAGCGCGATCCTCGCCGCCCGCCGGGATCGCGACCTGGACATGATCGAGTCCACTGACCCGCACGTTCGCCTCCACTGCCGAAGGCATCATCTTGCCAGCCCGGGCCGGAGCGGGGGGATCGTTGCGATGCACAAGCCTTCACCACGGAATCGAGTCGACCGGCGTACTCTCGACGTGGAGGAATCCAATGCTCAACTTCATGGCTCGCAGCTGGTGGCTGCTCGAGATCCGGGGCGTGGCCGCGATCGCTTTCGGAGTGCTCGCCTTCGTGTGGCCCGAGCTCACGCTGGTTGCGCTCGTGACCCTGTTCGCGGCGTTCCTGCTGATCGATGGGATCGCCCTGCTGGTCGCCCTGGTCCGGGGCGAGCCGGGCGCTCGCCGTCACGGCTGGTCGGTGGCCCTGATGGGGATCGTGAGCGTGGGTGTCGGCATCGCGACGGTCTTCTGGCCAGGAATCACCGCGCTCACCCTGCTCTACCTCGCGGCCTTCTGGGCTGTCAGCCTCGGGGCGGTCCAGGTGGTCACGGCCTTCCGGCTCCGGCGGGTGATCAAGGGCGAGATCTGGCTGATCATCGGCGGCCTCCTGACGGTCCTGTTCGGTATCTACCTGGTCGCCTTCCCGGGACCGGGCCTGCTCTCGCTCGTCTGGCTCATCGGCCTCTGGGCGATCGTCTTCGGGATCACCAGCCTGGTCCTGGCCTGGCGACTGCGCGGCCTGCACCACGAGATCACCCGCTCCGGGCAGACCGCCACGGCCCGCTGACCGATGGCCACCGTTCACCTCCTGCACGCGGGCTACGCCGGCGATCGCGTTGCGAGCAGCGTGGTCCTGGTGCTCGACGGGCATGCCCGGATCATCGTGGATCCCGGGATGGTCGCGAATCGCTCGATGATCCTGGATCCCCTGGCCGCCCTGGGGATTGAGCCCGAGACGATCAGCCACGTCTTCCTGTCCCACCATCACCCGGATCACACGATCAACGTCGCCCTGTTTCCGGACGCCCAGGTGGTCGACTTCTGGGCACGCTACGTGGGCGACGAATGGCTTGATCACGACGGTGACGGCTACGAGCTCGCGGCCCACAGCCAGCTCTGGCTGACGCCCGGCCACACCGAGCAGGACGCCTCGCTGATCGTTGCCGCGGACGACGCGACCTACGCGATGACCCATGCCTGGTGGCGGGCTGATCGGACCCCCGAGATCGACCCGCTCGCCTCCGACCAGGCGGCCCTCGAGGCCAGCCGGGCGCGGATCCTGGCAGCGGCCGACGTCGTCATCCCGGGCCACGGGGCGCCGTTCAAGACCGGGCGCTAGGCGCACAAACGGGCCGCCGACCCAATGCGGATCAGCGGCCCGGTCCATGCGGCCGGGCTGGTAGCCCAGGCCGCGGAGCTACATCTGGGTGAGCCCCACCACGTGCCCTTCTGGGTCCGCGACGAGCGCCAGCTGGGCATTCCCGTCGGGCGAGAACTTGGGCATGATCACCTTGCCGCCCAGCGAGACCGCCTTGGCAAGCGTCTGCTCGATGTCGGCAACCGTGATGTAGCCGGTGACGTGGCCCGCCGAGCCGTCCTGTGTCCCGGCGACGCCGACCACGATGCCGGTCGCCGCGGGATCGGTCATCCCGTAGCCGCCGGGTGCGTCCGTGTTCAGCTTCCAGCCAAACAGGTCGCTGTAGTAGGCCTGGAGCGCCTTCTGGTCCTTGCCCACGATCTCGAAATGAATGACCTTCGCGTCCGTCATCGTCTTTCTCCACTGACCAGGACCGAGTCGTTCACGCCTCGCTGCCCTTCACCCCTACAACGAACGGATGTCGGTGAATCGACAGGCTCAGGTCAGGATCCTTCGAGGACGGCCAGGATCTCCGGGCCGTAGCGCTCCAGGCGTGCCGGGCCCATGCCCTTGACCCCGGCCAGCTCGGCGATCAAGCCGGGGTGCGCCTCGGCCACGGCCAGCAGGGTCGCATCGTGGGCGACCACGTAGGCCGGCACCCCGTCAGCTCGCGCCCGCTCGGCGCGCCAGCCGCGCAGCGCCTCGAAGCCCGCTTCGGCGTCGGGCCCGGCGGTCAGGCGCTCGCGAGCCGCCCGCGATCCTCCCGTCGCACGAGGCACGGCAGGGGCGGGCTGGCGGCGTTCCGGCCCGAGCCCAAGGTCGGCCAGGAAGCGCGACGGACGGCGGCTGCCCTCGCGGCCGTTCGCCCCGCTGCGCCGCGCCGCCCAGGAACATGCCAGGTGGCGCCGGGCCCGGGTGATCCCGACGTACAGCAGGCGGCGCTCCTCGTCGATGGCCGCCGGGTCGCCGGCGGCCTGGCCAACCGGCAGCGTGCCCTCCTCCAGTCCCGGCAGGAAGACCGCGTCCCATTCGAGGCCCTTCGCCCGGTGGATCGTCGAGAGGGTCAGCCCGCCGGCCACGTTCGCCCGTTCCGCGGCATCCCGCCGGGCGAGCTCAGCCAGGAAGTCGCCTGCGCCGGAGGATCCAAACGCCGCGACCGGCGACGAGACGAACTCGGCGGCGATCGCCAGGAGGACGGCCAGGTCTGCCGCCCGCTCACGCTCCTCCGGGCCGCCCCGGCCCGCTCCCGGGTCGTAGCCGAAGGCGGCGCCAAAGACCGCCAGGAGGGCGGCCGGCAGATCGGGACCGGTGGCCGCCGGTGCCGCCCGCTGGACCGCCCGGATCGCCGCGCGGACGTCCGGGCGCTCGTAGAACCGGCCCCCACGTACGACGTATGGGATCGCGGCCGTCGTCAGCGCCGCCTCGATCGGCGGCAGCTGGGCATTGAGCCGGACCAGGACCGCGATCTCGGCCGGCGGCACGCCTTCCCCGATCCTGGCCCGGATGGAGCCCACGAGGCCGGCCAGCTCGGAGTCCGGGTCGGCGTACGCGTTGCGCGTCGGCAAGGGCCCGGAAGGACGGGTGGCCGCCAGGGCCTTGAGACGTCCGGCCGACGCGATCAGGCGATTGGCCACCGCGAGGATCTCCGGGCTCGAGCGATAGTTCTCGGTCAGCTCCACGACCGTGGT
Organism: Chloroflexota bacterium; assembly: GCA_041691435.1. Classification (GTDB taxonomy): domain Bacteria; phylum Chloroflexota; class Limnocylindria; order Limnocylindrales; family CSP1-4; genus Palsa-1033. Next base: position 3,734 of record JBEPUS010000067.1, on the reverse strand, counting down.
TCCCGGATGGGTCCGGGCGAAGTCACGCAGATAGCGGCTCGACGCGCCCGTGAAGCTGTAGATGGTCTGGTCTTCGTCACCCACGACGCAGATGTCCCGGCTCGCCCCTGCCCACAGGGCGAGGAGGCGCTCCTGGAGTGGGTTCGTGTCCTGGTACTCATCGACGCTGAACCAGCGCTTCCGGGACCGGACGATCGCGGCGGCCGAGGCGTCGGCTTCGAGCAGGTCGACGGTGGCACTGAGCATGTCCTCGAAATCGATCCGGCCGGCGCGCGACTTGGCGCGCTCGTAGTCGGCGAAGACCCGGGTCATCAGCTCCACGGGCAGCGATGCCTCGCGCTGGGCAGACAGGGCGGCCGCCGCGTAGTCCGGAGCGCCGAGCCGGAGGTTCTTGGCCCACTCGATCTCGCCGGCCAGGTCCTTGATGGCGGTGAACCGGTAGCCGCCGGGCAGGCCCCGGGCGATCCGGCCGAGGATCGGGAACTTCGATTCGAGGATCTCGGGCGGGGCGGCCCCAGCGTGCGCCCCGGGCCAGAAATGGCGGAGCTGGGACAGGGCGTGGGCATGGAAGGTCCGGGCCGTGACGCCCGGCTGGCCCAGGTCGGCGAGCCGGCCAACCATCTCCGCGGCAGCCTTGTCCGTGAAGGTCACGAGGAGGATCTCGCCGGCCGGCACGACGCCGGTGGCGATGGCGTAGGCCGCCCGCCGGCTGATCACCCGGGTCTTGCCGGTTCCCGCGCCGGCCAGGATCGCAACGGGTCCGCTCGTTGCCTCCACGGCGACGCGCTGGGCCGCGTTCAGGCCCTCGAGGATCCGAATCGAGTCATCGCCGCCGGGCGGTCGCTGGTTCATGGGCCCAAGCCTGACGGCGGTCGGTTGCCGGCCGGTTGCCCGCCGATCAGCGGGTGGCGACGGCCGGCTGCGCTGGTGCGCCGGAGAACGTCTTGTCGATCGTCCGGCCGAACTCGAGGAGCGATCGTCCGAGGGGCGAATCGGCCTTCGTGTACATGAACGGCGCGCCACTGTTCAGGGCACTGATCGCACCCCGGTACTCGTTGATCACCTGGTATTCGATCGTCCGCTTGAGGGCACTCTCGGCGTTCTTCTGGCTGATGCCGGTGAACGCATTCGAGCGGTTCAGCACCAGGTGGACCTTGCCCGGATCCACGCCCAGGTGGCCGATCGTCTCCAGCACGAGGCGGACGTTCTTCAGGCACGACAGGTCGGCGGTCATCACCACGAAGAACTGGTCGGCCTGGTCGAGGATCTTCAGGTTGATCTCGTCGAGCCGCTTGTCGATGTCCAGGATCACGTAGTCATACAGCGAGCGGAGGTGGTCGAGGATCTGGGGCAGGTGCTCCTCGGTCACCAGCTCGGCGGTCTCCGGCGACGGGGGCGCGAGGAGCAGGTCGATGCCCGAATCGTGATGGACGAGGACCTGCCGGACCAGGTCGAGGTCGATCGACGGCGCAGTGACGATATCGATGATGCTCTTCCGGTCGAGGCCCAGGTCGAGGAAGACGCGGTGATCCCCGAACTGCAGGTTGGCATCAACCAGGACCACCTTGCGACCGAGCTCGCGATGCAGGGCAATCGCCGCGTTGATCGCGATCGTGGTCGTGCCCACGCCACCCTTGGCCCCATAGAAGGCGAGCACATGGCCGAGGGGTGGCCGGCCGACGAGCAGGTCACGCGGGGCGAAGCGCGCCAGGAGGCTCTTGATCCGGGCCAGCAGCTCCGCCGGGTGGAACGGCTTGATCAGGTAGTCGTCGGCGCCGGCGCGCAGGCCCTTGACCTTTTGCTCGACCTCGCGCTCGGCCGTGAGCATGATGATCGGGACGTGGGCCGCGGCGCCCTCCTCCGCCCGGATCTTGGTCGCGACCTGGTAGCCGTCGACCTTGGGAAGCATGATGTCGAGCAGGATCAGGGCCGGTGTTTCGGCGCTCCACAGGCGGAAGCCCTCGGCGCCGTCGGACGCGACGAGCACCTCGTAGCCTTCCTGCTTGAGGGTATACGTGAGCAGCCGCTGCACATTCGGGTCATCGTCGATGACGAGGATTTTCGCGGCCATTGACTCCCCAGGGTTGAAGCCGCAGATCGGCTCAGCGGCCCGATTATAGGCGCACCGATCAGCGAACTGGGCTATCGAGGCGTTCGAAGATCAGCTGGCTCCACGTCTCGAGGCGCTCCGAGACTGCCCGGACGGCGGCGGCGGAGGCAAATTGTCCGCTCAGCTTGTCGTGCTCGCGGACTCGTACCGGACGCTCGTTGGCAGCCACCTCGAAGACCAGGCCAAGGTGGACCCTGCCCACCGGCGTGGAGTCATCGTTGAGCAGGCCGAGGAAGTGGGGCTGGGGGTCGAAGCCGGCCTCGATCTCCTCGCGCCACTCGCGGCGCAGGCCGCCCAGCACGCCGTCGTCGCCGGGATTCACGTGTCCGCCGACCCCGATCGAGTACAGGTCATGGAGCCGGGCATCGGCACCGGCCCGCGTCCGCTGCATGAGGAAGTAGTCCGGCCCGTCGCGCACCACCACGTACGGGATGAGCTGCTTCCAGGCCGGATCGTCCTCGACCGCCGCCCGGGGCTCGTACTGGCCCACGTTCTCGATCGTCTCCAGGGTGGCGGCCAGGTCCGCCGCCTGGAGCCCGAGCCAGCCATCGCCCGGAACCAGGGCCGCACGGGGCACCACCAGGACGCGTTCGCTCAATCGGCCACGTGGAGCGTCGCCCGGGCGGCGCGCAACCGACCGGCGATTCGTGCAGCGGTCGCCGCCGGGTCGGCTGGGCTGGCCTCGAGATCCGCCAGCCAGTCATCGAGCTGGGTGGCCAGGGTGCGAATCCGCCGGGCGAGCTCCGGCGCATTGGTCGCGGCGATCGCTGCGCCCATCGCCACGTCACCCCGGGCGAGCCGCGTGGCGCTCGACCAGCCGCCGGCAGCGAGCACCTCGGCGAGCGGCCAGTCGTCGGCATCCGCGACGGACTGGACGAGGGCCGCGGCGATCGCCAGGGGCAGGTGGCTGATCGCGGCCACGGCTCGATCGTGCTCGGCGGCGTCGAGCCAGCGGCGTTCCGCTCCGCAGGCGGCCACGAGCCGCTCGGCCCGTTCGAGGTCCACCGGCCGGGCCAGGCCGCCGGGGCACAGTACCCATGGCCGGCCATCGAACAGGTCGGCCCGGGCGTGGGCGTAGCCGGACGACTCCAGGCCGGCCATGGGATGACCGCCCACGAAGCTCAGGCGGAGCTGATCGGCCCGCTCGCTGATCTGCAGCTTGGTGCTGGCCACGTCGGTGATCGTCGGCGGCTCATCGGCCGTGGGCAGCGACCCGAGCGCGTCGAGGAGGTCCAGGCAGGCCAGAGGATCCGCGGCCAGGACGATGAGGTCGGCCCCTTCGACTGCGCCGGCCAGTGAGCCGGCGGCCTGATCGATGATCCCGTCGGCCAGGGCCGCTGCGGGACCGCTCCCGGTCGGACTCCAGGCGCTGATCGACTTGATCGACGAGGGCCGCTGTCCGCCCCGGACCGCCCGGGCGATGGAGCCTCCGATCAGCCCCAGGCCGATGATCGCGAGGCGCAATGTCCGGCGGGTCTAGTCGACCCAGCCGGCACTGCTGCCGACCGGGGTCGATGTCCGCGCGATGGATTCACGGCGCGAGCGCTTGCGCCGATTCTCGACCCGGCGCTCACCCGTGGCGGCGGGCGGTCCGGGCTCGTCCGGAGCGTTGACCCGCCGGGCG
>JBEPUS010000066.1:0-11695 GCA_041691435.1 Chloroflexota bacterium | reverse complement strand
CGCCGGGGCCGGGCGGCACCACGGGTGGTGGGGCCAGCGGTGGTGTGGCCGGCGGTGGTGGGGCCGGCGGTGGTGGGGCAACGACAGCGCTGGGCACCGGCGCCACCTGGCCAGCCGGCGGCGTGGGCGGCGTGGGCGGCGTGGGCGGCGTGGGCGGCGTGGTCGCCCCATCGTCCTTGCGGATGTCGGTCTTGATCTCAGCGGCTTCGCGACGAGCTTCCTTGACGCCGCGGCCGAGCATCTGGCCGATCTGGGGCAGCGTCTTTGGCCCGCGCACGACGATGACCACGACCAGGACGATCACGAGGAGCAGGAGCACCTTATCCATGGGCCGATGGTACTCGACTCATCGCAGCGCGATCGGGATCACCAACCTGAGCGATGTGTGGGTCGGCGAGAAGGCGACCACCTTGTTGTCCACCAGGCCGAAGGCCCTGGCGGCCGCCATCACCTGGACGTCCCGGATCGTGGCCGCCCGACCCTTCCGCGAAATGACCCAGATCGCCCCGTCCTTGACGATTCGCCCGCGCAACGCTTCGAGCCGACCGAGATCCGCGGGGTCGTCCAGGCCCACGAAGATGAGGTCGGATTCGGGCAGTGGATGGCCCTCCGTGATGTCGTGCGTCCGTTCGCGCAGGGTTGCCCGGAAGGCGGGATCGTCGATGTCGATCAGCGCGACGCGCGCGCCAGGCTTGACGCCGAGCTTGTCGATCAACGGGCTCGAGTACACAGGTTCGGCCACCGGCTGATCGTGCCACCCCGCGGGCTACGATGCGCGGCGTGACGGATTTGCCGCTGCTCGTCTTCGGCCCGCGCTCGACCACCTACGACTTCGGCCCGCAGCACCCGCTGACGCCGCGCCGCTTCGGCCCGGGGATCGACCTCCTGCGCACGGTGGGCGCCAGGCCGAGGCTCGCTCCGGAGCCGGCCGACGATCCCGAGCTGTTGGCGATCCACGCGGCCCACTACATCACTGCAGTTCGGCGCCTCTCTGCGCAGCCGGACGGCCGCCCGGAGGCAGGGTTCGCGGCATACGGCGACGATCCGCCATTCGCGGGGATGCACGCGGCCGCTGCGTCGGTTGCCGGCGGCTCGCTCCGGGCGATGGAGGCGATCCTGCGCGGCGACGCCGAGCACGCCTTCCACCCGGGCGGCGGCCTGCACCACGCGATGCCGGAGCGGGCGTCCGGGTTTTGCATCTACAACGACCCGGCCCTGGCGATCGCGGCGGCCCGCCGGGCCGGCCAGCGGGTGCTCTACATCGACCTCGATGTCCATCACGGCGACGGCGTGCAGGCCATCCACTACGACGATCCCGGCGTCATGACGTTCTCGATCCACGAGAGCGGGCAGACGCTCTTCCCGGGCACGGGCTCCGTTGGCGAGCTGGGCAACGGCGTCGCGGCTGGATCGGCGATCAACCTGCCCCTCGAGGCCGAGACGGGCGAGGCAGCCTGGCTCGCGTGCGTTCGCGGGTTGGTTCCACAGCTCGCCGCGTTCTTCGGGCCGGACCTGGTCGTCAGCCAGCACGGCGCCGACAGCCATGCCTGGGACCCACTGGCCCACCTGCGCGTGACGACCACGGCGATGGGCGAGGCGGCCCGGCTTGTTGACTCCGTTGCCCACCGGCATGCCGGCGGTCGCTGGCTGGCAACCGGCGGGGGCGGCTACGACGTCTACCGGGTGGTGCCCCGGACCTGGGCGCTCACCTGGCTGGCCGGCGCCCACCGAGCCGCGCCCGATGCGATCGATCCCGGCTGGCGCGATCGATGGGCCGCCGAAGGGCTGCGCCACCGTCAGTCGCCGTTGCCCGAACGGTTCGACGACATGCCGAACGCCGGTCTGCCGGTCTCCGGGCTCCAGGAGCTGGCCGAGGCCCGCTCGCTCGAGACGCTCGCGAAGGTTCGCTCGATCGTCCTGCCCCGGCTGTTGATCGTGGCCGAGGAACGCGGCTGGTGGGACCCGATGGCGCCGCCGATCCCGAGTGGCGATGGCCGGGCCGTGCCAGCCTCAGGCACGCCGACGATCATCGGGCGCCTGGACGCCGCCCACCTGGAGCGGCTGGTCGTTGCCCCACGCACGATGCCGCCGGCCGATCCGGACGCCGCCAGGCAGCTTCTGATCGCGGCGAACCGTGACGGAGCCCGGATCGCGGGAGCGATGGCCGGCAATCAGCTCGTGGGCGTGGCCGTCGCAGCGACGGCACGCGGTTCGGGGGACGCGCCCGAGCTGCTCTGGGTGGGCGTCGCGCCGGACCATCGTCGGCAGGGTCTCGCCACTGCACTGCTTGCGACCCTGGTCGGCAGCTCGCAACCCTCTGGGGACCCTGGGCGACCAATCGTTGCGCACGTCGGCGTGGCCGAGCGCGATGTCGTGGACCCGCTCCTGATGGCAGACCGTCTCGCGATTGCCGACCGCTTGCTCGCCCGCGATCGAGCGAGGTAGCCCTGAGCCAGCTTTCCGTCTCGTACCGCGGCCCGCAAGGCGCCTCGTCGCCCCATGGGCTAGTTGACAACCCCTGGGGGTTGCCGTCTGATCGAGGGGTGCGTAGGTACCTGATCCTCATGGCGATCGCTGCAGTCGGAGGCCTGCTTGGCTGGGCTGGCTATTACGCCCAACAGCCACAGTGGATTCTCGGCAACTGCACCGGCACCATCAGCACCGTCCCTGGCGTCCCCGCACCGCCGTGCGTCCCTCCGCCGAATGTCCAGATCCCGCTCGATCCCATCAACGCTTTCTCGTGGGCCGTCGGCGGCGCGCTGCTGGCGCTCGCGCTGTGCGGGCTTGCGGTCTGGCTCGCAAGCGAACTTCGAGAGCGACGCGGAGTCAGCTGACACCGGGTGACATTCGCGTACCGCGCACCACCCTCCTGCCCTGTATGCGGGAATGCTCCGCCGGCGGTGATTGCTGTGAGTACTAGTCTGTTGGCCTGATGGTCAACCGACCGGTCTCAAGCGAAACGTCGCAAATCCGTGGACTGGCCGCGGGCGTCGTCGGAGGGGTCGTCCTGGGGCTCTTCACCTCGCTCGTGTTTCTGCTGGTCATCATCGGCCCGCTATTGGGATTGTCCGTAGCCGTTCTCGGACTTCGCGGTGGTTTTGAGGGTCGATCCGAGGCCGCGACAGGAGGAGGGGTGCTGATCGGCATGGGCGTCGTCTACGTGTACGGCGCGCTCAACACCCTGATCTCGTGTCAAGGCCAGGAAGTCTGCGGTGGATCGAGCGCTGTACCCTTCCTTGGGCTCGCCTTGGTCGTTCTGGCGGTTGGTGCATCGGTCGAGGCCGTCAGCCTCCCGCGCCGCCACTGAACCGACAATCCAAGAGCGAGCCCGTCGTCGGGCGACATTGTCGATCGCTCCCCCAGAGCCGAGCGATCTCGCCCGGGCGTCTGGCCCGCGCCGCCTGAGCCGCCTGAGCCGACTCGACCCGGTATGCCCCCACTCATCGTCCGACCATGGGCTGGTCGATGCGGTACGTCCACGTTCCCCGGATCTCGTTCGATCATCCGGTAGAGCATCTCGAACGTCCCTGCGGCCCCAGACCTGTTTGGCCCGGGCTCGTCCGGGTATCGCGCACAACGAGCACGATCCGAGCCGAGTGGGTACGTGGTACCGCAAACGGCCGATTTCGAGACTCCAACCCACGCGTGATGGGTCCGAGGCTCTCGAGAAGGCTCGTCCGACGACCAGATTTCGCTCGTGCCACGCTCGGCCCGGCACAAGTCGGCGTTCGCGGCACCGTCGGTGCAGACCCGTATCGGCCGAAATCAGCGATTTGAGGCACCAGGTACCCACACGGCGCCGAAGGGCGCGGCCGCCGGCTTGGACCGCGGGCCGCCGGCTCCACCCCCAGGAGCACTGAGCCCGGAAACAGACCATCTGTTCGTTTCCCGAGAGCCGTCCTATACTCCACGTCCCGTGGCTGCTCGTCGTCCCGCCCCGACCCGCACGAAGCCCGCGGACGGCCCGCTCGAGGCATTCAGCCCGGCCGTCCGCGACTGGTTCGCGGCGTCGTTTGCGGCCCCCACAGCGGCCCAGGTGGGCGGTTGGGCGGCGATCGCAGCAGGCAAGCACACGCTCATCCACGCCCCGACGGGTAGCGGCAAGACGCTCGCCGCGTTCCTGTGGTGTCTCGACCGCCTCGTCCGGGACCCGAGCCCGCCGGCCACCCGGGAGCAGCCTGGCGCCGTGCGCATCCTGTACATCTCGCCGCTCAAGGCCCTGTCCTACGACATCGAGCGCAACCTGCGCGCGCCGCTCGCCGGGATCGCCCTGGCGGCCGGCCGGCGCGGCGATCCGGTGCCGAGCATCTCGGTGGGCCTGCGGACGGGCGACACCTCGTCCGAGGAGCGGCGCGGCCTGGCCCGCCGGCCACCGGACATCCTGATCACGACACCCGAATCGCTCTACCTGCTCCTGACGAGCGCCGCCCGCGAGACGCTCACCGCCGTGGACCACGTGATCGTTGACGAGGTCCACGCGATCGCCGGTTCGAAGCGCGGCGCCCACCTCGCCCTGAGCCTGGAGCGCCTCGAGCGGCTCACGAAGCGGCCGCCGCAGCGCATCGGCCTCTCGGCCACCCAGCGACCGCTCGAGACGATCGCGCGCTTCCTGGGCGGTGTCGGCCCCGGCCGCGAGGTCAGCATCGTGGATGCTGGCTCGCGCAAGCCGCTCGAGCTGTCGGTGATCGTGCCGGTCGAGGACATGAGCCGACTGGGGGAGTCGGTGCCCCTGGAGGAGCGGCCGGCCACGCCGGGTCCTGGCACGGATCCCCGCTTCAGCATCTGGCCCTCGATCCATCCCCGGATCCTTGAGCTCATCCGTGCCCATCGCAGCACGATCGTCTTCTGCAACAGCCGGCGGCTGGCCGAGCGCCTGGCGCAGCGCCTGAACGAGCTGGCCGGCGAGGATCTTGTTCGCGCCCACCACGGCTCGATCGCCCGCGAGCAGCGCCTGGCGATCGAGGATGACCTGAAGTCGGGCCGCCTGCCGGCGATCGTGGCCACCTCGAGCCTCGAGCTGGGCATCGACATGGGTGCCGTCGACCTGGTGATCCAGATCGAGTCACCCACGTCGGTCGCCCGGGGCCTCCAGCGGATCGGCCGGGCCGGCCACCAGGTCGACAGTCCCTCGCGGGGCGTGATCTTCCCGAAATACCGGGGTGACCTGCTCGAGGCGGCCGTGGTCGCCGAAGGGATGCACGCGGGCACCATCGAGACAACCGTGATTCCCCGGAATCCGCTCGATGTCCTCGCCCAGCAGGTCGTGGCGATGACCGTGATGGAGCGCTGGACCGTCGACGAGCTGGCCGCGACGGTCGGCCGGGCGCTGCCCTTCGAGTCGCTCTCGCGGGAAGCTCTCGAGGGTGTCCTGGGCATGCTCGCCGGTGCCTATCCGTCCGATGAGTTCGCCGAGCTCAAGGCGCGGATCGTCTGGGATCGAGTCACGGGCGTCGTGGAGGGCCGCCGAGACGCCCGGGTCGTCGCGGTCACCTCGGGCGGGACGATCCCCGACCGCGGCCTGTTCGGCGTCTTCATCGCCGGCGAGGCTGGGACGCCGGGCCGGCGCGTGGGCGAGCTCGACGAGGAGATGGTCTACGAGCTCCGTGCCGGGATGCACGGCGACGTGGTCGTGCTGGGGGCCAGCTCGTGGCGGGTCCTCGAGATTGGCCACGACCGGGTGACCGTCGAGCCGGCGCCCGGTGTTCCGGGCAAGCTGCCGTTCTGGCATGGCGATGCCGTGGGCCGGCCGATCGAGCTCGGTCAGGCGCTCGGCGGCCTCGTCCGGGAGATCGAGGCCGACCTTGGCCGGGGGGCGCGCGGCCGGACGGCTGCGCTCGGCCGGCTCGCCGAGCGCAACGACCTGGACCCGCTTGCCGCCGAGAACCTCGTGGCGTACCTCGAAGACGAGCTCGAGATCGCCGGGGCGCTCCCGACCGACCAGCGGATCGTCGTCGAGCGCTTCCGTGACGAGCTGGGCGACTGGCGCCTGTGCCTCCTGACGCCTTTCGGCGGGCGGGTTCACGCACCCTGGTCGCTGGCCCTGGAGGCGCGCCTCGGCGAGCGCCTCGGAGCGCCCGTGCAGACCATCTGGTCGGACGACGGGATCGCGATCCGGCTGCCCGAGGGCGAGCTTGGCGAGACCGAGCCGGGGAAGAGCCCGGCCGGCTTGATCGGCAGCATCGAGGACCTGCTCTTCCCCGATGCCGAGGAGATCGAGGACCTGGTCGTCGGCCAGCTGGCCAACTCGGCCCTCTTCGCGGCGCGCTTCCGGGAGAACGCGGCCCGGGCCCTCCTCCTGCCGCGCCGCCGGCCGGGCACCCGCACGCCGCTCTGGCAGCAGCGCCAGCGATCGGCCGACCTGCTGGCCGTGGCCAGCCGCTACGGCAGCTTCCCGATCCTGGTCGAGACCTACCGCGAGTGCCTCTCGGACGTCTTCGACCTGCCGGCGCTGCGGGGCATCCTGAACGGGGTCGCCCGGCGCGAGATCGGCGTCCATCGCGTCGAGACCGCGCGCGCCTCGCCGTTCGCCAGCTCGCTCCTGTTCGACTACGTGGCCGCCTACATGTACGAGGGCGACACCCCGATCGCCGAACGTCGCGCCCAGGCCCTGACCCTGGACCGGGACCTGCTTCGTGAGCTGCTCGGCCAGGAGGAGCTGCGCGAGCTCCTCGACGGCGAGGCCCTCGCCGACCTCGAGCTTCGGCTCCAGGCGCTGAGCGACGACCGGGCCGCGACGACGATCGACCAGCTCCACGATCTGCTCCGCCGGCTCGGTGACCTCAGCCATGTCGAGGTTGGTGCGCGGGTGACGGGCGGACCCGGCCAGGCCGGTACCTGGCTGGCCGATCTCGCCCGCAACCGGCGGGCCGTGGCCGTCCGGCTCTCCGGGGAGCCCGCGGGGGATCGCTGGATCGCGATCGAAGACGTGGCCCGCTACCGTGACGCACTCGGGGTCCAGCCGCCGTCCGGGGTCCCCCAGGCCTTCCTCGAGCCGACGGTCGCCGCGCTCGACGGCCTCCTCGGACGCTGGGCGCGGACGCACGGGCCCTTCCTCACGGCCGATCCGGCCGCGCGCTGGGGCGTGCCGGCGGGCATCGTGGAGGATGCCCTGCTGCGGATGATGGCCAACGGGACGCTCCTGCGCGGGGAGTTCCGGCCGGGTGGTGCCGAGCGCGAATGGTGCGATCCCGAGGTCCTCCGGCAGCTCCGGCGTCGATCCCTGGCCCGGCTGCGCCGCGAGGTGGAGCCCGTCGAGCCGGCCACGCTCGCCCGGTTCCTGCCCGAATGGCAGGGAGTCGCCGCGATCACCGGCCTCGGCGAGGAGCCGCCCACGGGATTGCCGGCCCTGCGCGGCAGCGCGGCGCTCGAACGGCTGGCCGAGGTCATCGACCAGCTCGCCGGCCTGCCGATCCCGGCCTCGGTCCTTGAGCGCGACGTGCTGCCCGCCCGAGTCCCCGGCTACCAGCCCCGACTGCTCGACGAGCTCGGCGCGATGGGCGAGGTCGCCTGGCTCGGCCGCGGCAGCCTGGGTCGCGACGACGGCCGGATCGTCCTGGTCCGGCCCGGCCGCGAAGCGCTGCGCGATGCCGTCCTGAACCCCGCCGGAGGCGGTTCCGCCGCAGCCGCCCTGGACGCCGGCGAGGCGCGCGCGAGCGGACCGCGCCATGCCGCGATCCGCGACTTCCTGGCCCTCCGTGGAGCCTCGTTCTACCGCCCGATCCATGCGGCTGCCGGGGGCGGGCCCGACCGCGACGTCCTGGATGCCCTGTGGGACCTCGTCTGGGCCGGCGAGCTGACCAACGACACGTTTGCGCCGCTTCGCGCCCTGCGCTGGAGCCGGCCCGGCCGCGAGCCGCGGCGTCGTCCGGGACGCCTCACCAGCCTCGGGCCGCCCGAGGCCGCCGGGCGCTGGTCGCTCGTCGAGGTCCCGGCCGAAACCGGGCCGTCCTCGCCCACCGAGCGCCTCCATGCCCTGGCGCTGGCGCTCCTTGATCGTCATGGCGTCCTCACTCGGGAGGCCGTGGTCAGCGAGGGCGTGGGTGGCGGCTTCGCCGGGATCTACCCCGTGCTCCGGGCGCTCGAGGATGCCGGCCGGATCCGGCGGGGCTACTTCGTCGATGGGCTCGGGGCCGCCCAGTTCGCCCTGGCCGGGGCACTCGATCGACTCCGGGCAGTCCGCGAGACCGGCGAACCGCTGGCCGCGCACAGGGTCCACCTGCTCGCAGCCGCCGATCCGGCCAATGCCTACGGGGCGGCGCTCGGCTGGCCGCGCCGCTCGGATGCCGATCGACGCCCGTTCCAGCGGGCAGCCGGGGCGTACGTCGCGCTCGTCGATGGCCAGGCGGTGTTCTATCTCGAGCGCGGCGGCCGCTCCCTGCAATCATTCCCGGCGGCGGACGAGCCCGTGGTGGCGGGACCGGCGTTGCGCTCGTTCGCGGCCCTCGTCGCGGACCGCCGGGTGCGCGAGCTGGTGATCACCAAGGTCGACGGCCTGCCGATCGCCGAGTCGGCCTGGCGGCCTGCCCTGCTCGAGGCCGGCTTCCAACCCGGCTACCGGGGCCTCGTCCTGGGCTCGCGCTGACGATACGGGCCTGGCGAAACCTATGATCCGCCCTGATGTGTGAGCAATTCGTCGCCCGTTCGGCGCGGCCCTTTTCGATCGACCTGCTCTTCCCGTTCGCCGAGCGCCTCGAACGCTACGGGATTGCCGGATTCGGCTGGGGCGCCGCCTGGCTCGCCGCGCCGGGCCGGCTCGCCTCGTATCGTGACATCCGTGCCTTCCGCGACGATGACCAGAGGACTGCGATCGGCCGGACCGAGACCACCAGCCTCCTCGTCCATCTTCGTCGCCCGTCGCGCCTCTCCACGTTGACCCTGGCCGATACCCAGCCATTCGAGGACCCGGCCGGGCGATTCGCCTTCTGCCACAACGGCGACCTGCGCAACTACGAAGCCCAGCGAACGGCGTTCCAGGTGGCCGGCCGGATCCACGGCCTCGCCGATACCGAGGTGGGTGCCCGCTGGCTCGAGGATGCCTGGCGGGCGGGGGCACAGGTTCCCCAGCTCCTGGGCCGCCTCCACCAGACGTTCGAGGGCCAGGCGAACCTGGCTGCACTGGCCTCGGACGGGACCGCCTACCACTACGCCGGCAACCTCGAGAACCCGGTCTTTCGGTTCCGCCTCGGCGCGGTCGAGATCGCCTCGACCGGGGTCTACTCGCTCGACCAGTCGCTCTTCGACCTCGTGATCCCGGCCGGCCGCGACCGCCTCAGGATCGCCGTTGGCGAGACCGCCGTCCTCGGCTGATCAGCTGGCTCCGCGATTCTCGAGCCCCAGGAACTCGCGGATCCCGCCGCGCGCCCGGCTGCGGGCGCCCCGTGGGTCGGTGGACCAGCCGGTCCGCAGGTCCTCGATCCGAACGCGCAGCAAGCCCAGCCCGGCCGGCCAGGTCCGGGGATCGAAGCGGGCCAGGGCGCTCGGGTGGAGCCATAGCCACGGCACACACGCCCACAGGAGCACGAGATAGTCGAGGCGCGGTGGCCGCGGCCCGAATCCGAAGAGAGCCTGGAGCTGGGTGATCGTGAGCGGCAGGGTCAGCAGGCTGAGCACGCCGGCCAAGGTCAGCCACAGCAGTCCTGACCGGCGGGCACGCGGGGCGAGTAACAGCAGGAACGGCGCCGGCACCCACTTCATCCACGTGGCGACCGCCCAGATCAGCCCACCCAGGCGAGCCCCGGAGAATTGCGCCACCCACAGGCCCAGGGCCAGCAGGACCGTGACGTTGCCGGTATCAAGGTTGGCCGCCACCGGGAACGACAGGATCAGCACCGCGAGTGCGGTTGCCAGCGGTCGCCGCTGGTACGCCCAGTGGATCGTGGCCAGCCAGGCGACGATGATGCCGCCGCGCCAGACGAACCAGGCCACCTCCCACGGCAGCAGCGCCCAGGGCGCGAAGAGAGGCAGCATCCACGGGGCATAGACGTAGGGCAGGAACGGCCCGCTCGGGTGGTAGGGGTCGCCGCCGTTCAGCCAGATGCGGACGGCACCCCAGTAGGCCCGGGCGTCGGCACCCGCTTCCTCGCCGCGGGCCAGCAGGCCGGCGCCGATCACGGCGAAGACGATCACCAGGATCACGACCGCCGCGACCCGGCGCGGGTCCTGGAGTCGATCGAGCTCGGCCCCGAACGCCCGCCGGACGACCCGGATCCGGCGCTCCGTGGCCGACGGAGGGTGGGCGAGGCGGCCGGGCTGGACGGCATTCACCGGCCGAATTCTCGCACGACCCGTAACCAACCCCAACATCACGCCGGCCCGATCCACTCCTGTATCCTCACGGGAACGTTCTGGAGGCCGGTCAGAGAAGTTGGCCGGAGGTACACCGCGCTGGCTTTTGGGCGCGGCTGAACGGGTCGTGTCAGGCCTCGATCAGCGGGCCGAAGACGTCCCGGGGACCTCAACGCCTCGGTAGATGGCGTCCATTACACGGAATGTGACGCCTGCCTTGAGCCGGTCCGACTGATGGCAACCCGCTGCCCACATTGCCATGCAGTCCTCACCCCGGGGACCGGGAATTCAGGCGGATTAGTCTCCGAGAGCACAGGCTAGTAGCGTTCGCCTGGCTCCGCTCCGCGTCCGGACGTCACGCTGAAAAACATCACCCGCTCAGGGCATGACAATTTCGTCGTGACCGGCTACGGCGATAGCGGGTCTGACCTCATGGTCAATGAGATCGGGAAATATAGCGGGCAGGTGCCCCTGGCCGATGGGTCAAGCCTCATCGCCGTGCTGGCGGACGGATCGTGGTCGATCACACCTGGTACGTGACGCGGCGCTGCGAAGGCTGAACGCTGGGTCAGTGCCTGGGAGGCCGAGGCTCGAGCCCGCGGCGTGGACGAGCGAGCGCCGAGGTTCTGGCCGGAGGCATGGGGCGCTGGATCGAAGGGCAGCGAGCTCGGACGACTACTGAACGAATCCGTCCCGACACACCCTCATGCTTAGTAGACCGCGGTCACTGCCGCGGCGCTAATCCGGGGACCCATGGACCGAGACCTCGTCGAGCGGGCTCGTCGCGGCGATCAGGAGGCCTTCGCGGATCTGGTGCACCAGATCAGCGACACGCTCTTCGGCGTCGCCCGGCGGATCCTGCGCGATCCGGACCTCGCCGAGGACGCCCTGCAGAACGCCCTCGTGACCATCTGGCGGAAGCTGCCCCACCTGCGGGAGGCCGACCGCTTTGAGGCCTGGGCCTACCGGATCCTCGTCCACGCCTGTTACTCGGATGCGCCGCGCAACCGGCGGTGGGCTTCGATCGTCCGCATCCTCCCGGTCGACCGGGCCGATGCCCTGGACGCCTACCAATCGATCTCCGATCGCGACGAGCTGGAGCAGGCCTTCCGCCGGCTGCCGCTTGATCAGCGGGCGGTGTTCGTCCTCCACCACCACGTGGGCTTGCCCCTCGTGGACGTGGCCGATGCCCTTGGCATCCCGGACGGGACCGCCCGATCGCGACTGCACTACGCCACCCGAGCGCTGCGGAGGGCCTTCGAGGCCAGCCGGGCGCAGACCGAGATCCATGAAGGGCGACGGACATGACTGACGACCGAGACTTCGATCGAGCCATGGACGACTGGCTGGCAGACGGGTCCGACCGGACCCCGCGGCCGGCGGTCGAGGCCGTCCTTCTCGCCATCAAGAC
>JBEPUS010000065.1:0-11706 GCA_041691435.1 Chloroflexota bacterium | reverse complement strand
GACGCTTCCCGGAAGAACGCCGGGGAGGGCTTGCCGATGACGGTCGCTCGGCGGCCCGAGGCGAACTCGAGGCCGGCGACAAACGCGCCCGAATCGAGCGTGGGCCCGGCGGGCGTGAGCCACCACGGATTGCGATGCATGCCGATGAGCTCGGCGCCGCCCCGGACCAGCCGGAATGCGTGGTTCAGGTTGTCGTACGTCGCCGCCTCGGGGGAATCGCCGATGACCACCGCGGCAGCCATCGCTTCGGGACGGCCGGCCTCGGCATCGGTCAACAGGTGCTGACCGCTGAATTCGGTCCGGGCATCTTCGGATGCCAGGACGAAGATCGGCCGGCCGGCGTAGCGGCGACGGGTGTAGGCAGCCGACAGCGACAGCGCCGAGAGGATCCGTTCTGGCAGCAGGTTGAAGCCGACCTGCGCTCCCCAGCGGGACATGGTCCGGCGGCTCATCAAGGATGTATTGGTCACGATGCGGTACGGGATGGCCCGTCGGTCGAGGTCCGCGACCGCCTCGGGTGCGCCCGCGATCGCTCGGCCGGCCAGGATCAGCACGCCATCGAGGTCGAGCAGCAGGCCGCGAACCCCGGCAAGGGCGGTCTCGAGCCTCGCCCGATCGGCGTCGCCGGTGGCAGCGGCGCTCGGGACTCGGTTCATGGGCGGGATGGTACCGTGCGCTCGGGTGGCCGGCGCTCAGCCCGACCGCAGGTCGACGCGGAGGAACCATGGGACTGCTGGATGACCGCCGGGCGCTCATCTTCGGGGTCGCCAATGACCACTCGATCGCCTGGGGCATCGCCCAGGCGCTCCATGGGGCCGGGGCGACGGTCGGCTTCAGCTCTGTCGAGAGCCTGATCGAGCGCCGCGTTCGCCCGCTGGCCGAGTCGATTGGCTCGACCTTCGTGGAACCCTGCGATGTCCAGTCCGACGAGCAGATCCGCGAGGTCTTCCGTCGCTGGCGGGCGGCCCACGGCCCCGCTGCCCACCTCGACATCCTCGTTCATGCGCTGGCGTTCGCGAAGCGCGAGGACCTCGAGGGCAGCTTCGTCGACACGTCGCGCGAAGGGTTCGCACTGGCCCTGGACGTCAGTGCGTATTCGCTGGTCGCGATCGTCCGTGAAGCACGCGCGGCCGGCGTGCTCCAGCCGGGTTCGAGTGTCCTGACCCTGACCTACTACGGGGCCGAAAAGGTGGTCAGCAACTACAACGTGATGGGCGTTGCCAAGGCCGCCCTCGAGGCATCCGTCCGCTACCTCGCGGCCGACCTGGGGCCCGAAGGCGTCCGGGTCAATGCCATTTCGGCCGGTCCGGTCCGGACGCTGGCGGCGGCCGGGATCGCCGGTTTCAAGAAGATGTACGGAGCGTTCGCCGACCTGGCGCCGCTGCGCCGGAACATCTCGATCGAGGATGTCGGCCGGACCGCCCTGTATCTCGCCTCCGACCTGTCCTCGGCCGTGACCGGCGAGACGATCTATGTCGACGGAGGCTTCAGCATCATGGGCGTGCCCAGCAGCGAGGCCTGATTCGACGGGACTTGATTCAGGCGCTTCTCAGAGCCGGCTCGTAGAACTGGTGCAGCACCTCAACACCGGCACCACTCCACGAGGCTCCAGCGATGACTCAGCCAACTGACCCGGGCACGAACAACAGCCCATTCGACTATCCATCGGCCCCGCCCCAGCCGATCGTCTACGACGAGTCGGCCTATGAGCCACCCGGCGCATCGGCAGGCGTCCAGCCGTCGACGTCCCAGCCGCGCAAGCCCAGCTCGGGCGGGGTGGGCCGCGGAGCCATCCTGCTGACCGCGATCCTGGCCGCCGGCCTGGCCGCCGGGAGCACCTTCGGGGTGGTCGAGCTGACCCTGCCTTCGGCAGCTCCAGCCACGACGCAGGCGCCTGCGCAGCTGACCAGTACCAGCACAACCGTCCCGACGAGCAGCGGATCGGCCAACCAGCCGATCGTCCAGATCGCCGCGTCGGCGACCCCGGCCGTCGTCACGATCACCGCCTCCGGCAGCGGCAGCGGCTTCGGCCGCGGCTCCGGTACCTCGATCGGCTCGGGAATGATCGTGACCAGCGACGGCTACATCCTGACGAACCGGCACGTGGTCGCCAACGGCGGAAACCTGACGGTCCAGCTGCCCGATGGACGCCAGTTCGACGGGACCGTGGTCGGGACCGACCCGGCCCATGACGTCGCAGTGGTCAAGATCGCCGCGACCGGCCTGCCGACGATCCAGCTGGGCAACTCCGACAACCTCCAGATCGGCCAGCTGGCTGTCGCCATCGGCGACCCGCTGGGCACGTTCGCCGGCACGGTCACCACCGGGATCGTGAGCGGAACCGGGCGCGAGATCGACGTCCAGGACGTCGTGACCGGGCGGCCCGTCCACCTGACCGGCCTGATCCAGACCGATGCAGCGATCAACGAGGGCAACAGCGGCGGACCACTGCTCAACGCAGCGGGCCAGGTGATCGGGATCAACACCGCGACCGACTCGGGTGCCGAGGGAATCGGCTTCGCCGTTCCGATCAACACCGCGGTGGCCCTGCTCACCCAGGCCGAAGCCGGCAACGCGACCACGAACTGAGCCGGGCCTCAGTGCGCGGCATGCTCCTCGGGCGATGCGCCGCGACACGCGGCGCATTCGCCTGCGATCGTCACGTGCGATCGGTCCACCCGGAACGAGCGACGTCGCTCCATGAGCTCGGCGATCGCCGCGCCCTCTTCCGCTGAGATCTCCCACGACGTGCCGCAGACCTGGCAATGGAAATGGCCATGGTCCTCGGCCGGCAGGACGTGGAACTCCTCCCGCCCGTCGATCCCGTGGTGGTGGCGGACATACCCAAGATCCTCGAGGACATCGAGCGTTCGATAGACGGTCGAGGGGATGGTCGCCGGATCCGCCTCCCGGCAGCGTTCGATCAGCTCGCTCCCGGTGATGTGACCGTCGGTCCGGCTCAGGACGTCCACCAGCGCCCGCCGCTGCGGGGTCCAGCGCAAGCCCTCCGCTCGCAGGCGGTCGCGCACGCTCTCCCAGGCAGCCGACCGGCTCTCTCGCGGAGGTCGGCCAATCTTGGCGGTCACCGGCCGAGTATAGCCGCTGATTCCCGCCGCCGGCCTTGACGCAACCACTCGCAGTTGTATACTCCCAGGGAGTATGACCAACCAACGTCCTCCCCGGCCTGGGGCGGTGCCCGGCCGGGTGGCAGCGGCGGCCCCGATCGAGATTGTGCTGCCAATTGCCGGGATGACCTGCGCCTCGTGCGTCAATCGCATCGAGCGCTTCCTGCGCAGGACCGACGGCGTGCTCGAGGCCAGCGTCAATCTCGCGACCGAGAGGGCCAATGTCCTCGTCAACCCGGCCGTTGCCGGGCGGCCCGAGCTGGTCAGCGCGGTCGATGCGGCGGGCTACGCGGTCCGCCCGGTATCCGAGACGGGAGTCGCGCCGCGGAGCCTCAGCGCCGAGCTGACCGCCGATGACGCGGTGCGGCTCGGTGAGCAACGCGGGCTCCTCCGCCAGGCGCTCGTTTCGATCACCGTCGCGCTGGCCATCATGGCCGCCATGTTCTGGCCGCAGACGGCCGTCGCCATCGAGACGATCAACTGGGTCGTGCTCGTGCCCGCCAGCCTCATCCAGGCCTGGGCCGGCCGGCGCTTCTACGTTGCCGCATGGCGAGCCGCTCGCCACCGCTCGGCGACGATGGACACATTGGTCGCCATCGGCACGAGCGCCGCCTGGGGCTACAGCGTGTTCGTGACCGTCGCCCCCGGGATCGTCCGGACGGCCGGCCTCCAGCCAGAGACCTACTTCGACAGTGCGACGATCATCATCGGCCTGATCCTGCTGGGGCGGTGGCTGGAAGCACGCGCCAAGGGCCGGACCTCCGACGCGATTCGGCGGCTCGTGGGCCTGCAGGCCCATTTGGCGCTGCGGGTCGTCGCCGGCCGGCCCGACGAAGAGGCCCCGCTCGAGACGGTCCAGCCAGGAGACCTGCTGCGCGTTCGCGCCGGCGAGACCGTTCCCGTCGACGGCATCCTCGTCGAAGGCAGCTCGGCGATCGACGCGTCGATGCTGACTGGCGAGGCGATGCCGGTCCTGGTGGGCGTGGGTGACGAGGTGATCGGAGCGACGCGGAACACGACGGGCACGTTCGTGTTCCGGGCCACGCGTGTCGGCCGGGACACGGCCCTGGCCCGGATCGTCGACCTCGTCCAGCGCGCGCAGGGCTCGAAGGCGCCGATCGAACGGCTGACCGACCGGGTGGTCGAGGTGTTCGTGCCGGGCGTGTTGCTCATCGCCGCCGCCACCTTCCTCGTGTGGCTCCTGGCGGGTCCGGAACCGCGCCTGACGTTCGCCCTGACCGCCCTGATCAGCGTGGTCGTGATCGCCTGCCCGTGTGCGATGGGCCTGGCGACGCCAACGGCGATCATGGTCGGCACTGGACGCGGCGCAGAAGCCGGAATCCTGTTCCGGAACGCCGAGGCACTCGAGCGCGCCGGCCGGGTGAACGTGGTCGTGTTCGACAAGACCGGTACGCTGACCGCCGGCCGGCCGGCGGTCGTCGAAGTCGTCGTCGCGGCTGGCTACGAGCCGGCCGAGCTGCTGGACCTGGCCGGCTCTGCCGAGCGTGGCAGCGAGCATCCGATTGGGCAGGCGCTCGTCGCTCGCGCCCACCAGGACCAGCTTGGGTTCCGCTCGGTCACGGCGTTCGACAACCTCGTGGGCCACGGCGTCGAAGCGACCGTCGACGGCCGGATCGTGCTGGTCGGCTCGAGTCGCTTCCTCTCGGATCGCGGCATCACCCCTTCGACCGAGCCGGCCCTGGCGGCAGCCGTCGCAGCCGCGGACGGTGCCGGACGGACGCCGGTGCTCGTCGCGGTCGACGGCCGTGCGGCCGGAATCCTGGTCATTGCCGATCCGATCCGCATCGCGGCGCGCGAGGCGGTGGCCGGGTTGCAGGCCGCCGGGATCGAGACGTGGCTCGTGTCCGGCGATGAAGCTGGCACTGTTGCGTCGGTCGCCCGATCGGTGGGAATTCACCCAGGGCGCACGCGAGCCGGGGTGCTGCCGGGCGACAAGGCCACGATCATCCGCGAGCTGCAGGCCGCTGGCCGGATCGTGGCCATGGTCGGGGACGGCATCAACGACGCGCCGGCGCTGGCCCAGGCGGATATCGGCGTGGCGATTGGCACGGGCGCCGACATCGCCGTCGAGGCTTCGGACCTGACCCTCGTTGGCGGCGACCCCCGCGGCGTGCTGGGTGCATTGGCCCTCTCAAGGCGGACAGTCGGCGTCATCCGGCAGAACCTGTTCTGGGCCTTTGCCTACAACATCCTGCTGATCCCGGTCGCCATGGGCGCGCTCTTTCCGGCCTTCGGGATCCTGCTCAATCCGGGCCTGGCAGCCGGGGCGATGGCCCTGTCGTCCGTGAGCGTGGTCAGCAACTCGCTCCGCCTGCGCGCGTTCGACGCCCGGCCTGCGGCGTCTGCCACCAACCAGTCGATCGATGCGCGGCAACAGCCGGAGGAAGCGCGATGAACCCTGCCCTCGACCCGTCTCCCAACCGTGCAGACGCCATCGACCCCGTTTGCGGGATGACGGTTGATCCGGAGGTCGCCACCAGCCGCAACCTGCACAGCAAGCACGACGGGCTGGACTACTACTTCTGCGGGCGAGGCTGCAAGCTCGATTTCGACGAGGATCCCGAACACCATCTCGGGGCCGACCACCGTCCCTCGATGTAGTCCTGCCTCATCCGCCTGGCGTCCCCGCACGTACGGGTTGTTGTACCCGCCTGCTTACTGCATGATGTGGCAACAACACCCTGGCGCGGCAAGGAGGGCGCGATGCACATCCCGGATGGCTATCTCAGCCCGCTCGTGTCCGTGGGCCTGGGCATCTTCACCCTGCCGACCTGGGCCGTTGCAACCCGGCGGATCAAGAAGGTCCTGAACAACCGGACCGTGCCGCTCCTGGCGATCTTCGCTGCGCTGAGCTTCACGATCATGATGTTCAACGTGCCGGTCCCCGGCGGGACCACGGCCCACGGCGTGGGCGGGACCCTGATCGCGATCGTCCTGGGTCCGTGGGCGGCCGTGATCGCGGTCAGCGTCGCGCTGATCATCCAGGCTCTCTTCTTCGGGGATGGCGGGGTCCTGGCGATTCTCACGAACTGCCTGAACATGGGCATCATCCTGCCGTTCGTGGGCTACGTGGCCTACCGGCTGCTGAGCGGCAACGCCCCGATCCTCTCGCCTCGCCGGGTCTGGGCTGCGGCGATCGGCAGCTACGTCGGGATCACGGTGGCAGCTCTGTGCGTCGGCATCGAGCTCGGAGTCCAGCCGATCCTGTTTACCGAGAACGGCCACGCCCTGTACAGCCCGTACGGCCTCGGCGAGGCGATTCCGGCCATGCTTGCCGCCCACGCCCTGGGAGCCTCGATCGTCGAGGCCCTGATCACGGGCCTGGGAGTCGCCTATTTCCAGAAGCGTCATCCCGAGTACCTGCTGTCCCTGCGCTCAGTCTTTGCGCCGGGCGCTGTCGACGAGGGTCAGCCAAGCCGGCGTCCACTGTGGCAGCTGGTGGGGTTCATGGCCGTGATCGCCGGCGCCGCCCTGCTCGTCCTCGGGCTCATCATCGGCGGCGGCAATCCGAACCACTTCTTCGGGGCGGACTGGTCCAGGGTGAAGTGGGCTGATGTCGGCACGATGCTCCTGATCACGCTGGTGATCGCGGTCGTGATCGTGCCGCTGGCCTTCGTGATCCTGCCCCGCCGCTACAAGGCCGTGGGCGCGACCTTCACGCTCATCTCGGTGATTGCACCGCTCGGGCTGATCGCCCCAGGATTTGCCTACGGCGAGGGCAGCTCGGCGGACGTCCAGGCAGCCTTCGGCTACGTGCCCAAGGGCCTCCAGGACCTCTCGAGCATCTTCAGCGCGCCGTTTTCCGGCTATGACGTGCCCCTGCCCTTCTTCAACGGCAGCGATGCGCCCCTCTGGCACGTGGCGATCGGCTACGAGATCGCCGGGATCATCGGGATCCTGCTGATCGGGATCGTCGTCGTCGTGCTCAGCCGCCTGCTGGGCGTCCGCGGGCCGACGGCCGTCGACCAAGCCCGCGGGAGCCGGGCATGAGCGACGTGGCCGCCGGTGCGGTCCAGCCCGGCCGGCGGGAAGGCCGCATCGGGTGGCTCGAGAACACGGTTGGCGGGATCACCGAATCCATCGAGCACGCGGTCTTCACCGAGCAGCACGCCCGGCAGGCCGGCTTGCTCCAGGGCATCGATCCGCGGGCCAAGCTGGGGATGTTCCTGGCGGTGATCCTGGCCGCCAGCCTGACCGGCTCGATCAGTGTCCTGGTCGGCCTGTATGCCATCGTCCTGGCTACGGCGCGGGCCAGCCACCTGCCCTTTGCGTTCTTCGTGAAGCGGGTCTGGCTGGGCATCCCATTCTTCGCCGGGATCGTGGTGCTCCCGGCCCTCTTCCTCGTCCCCGGACCGCGGCTCTTCGACCTGGCCCTGGGCCCCGTTCATCTCGCGCCATCCATCCCGGGCATCACGGGCGGGATCGTGTTCGTGAGCCGGGTGGGGGTGAGCGTCTCGCTCGGCGTGCTGCTCGTGATGACCACGCCGTGGGCCGACATCCTCAAGAGCCTGCGCGTCCTGCGTGTGCCGCAGGTCTTCGTGCTGGTCCTGTCGATGACCTACCGCTACATCTTCCTGTTCCTGCACACCGTCAACGGTGTCCTCCTGGCGCGCAAGAGCCGGGTGGTCGCCCGGACGAGCGGCCACGAGCAACGGCGCTGGATCAGTGGGACGATGGGCAACCTCGTGAGCCGGTCCTTCAAGATGAGCAACGACGTGTATGCGGCGATGATGGCCCGGGGCTTCACCGGCGAGATCCGGGCCTACAGCTCGTACCGGATGACCGCACGCGACTGGCTCGCCCTGGCCGGCGCCATCCTCATTGCCGTCCTGGCCGTCCTTGCCGGCCGGCTCGTGCCTGCATGAGCGAGGTCACTCCCATCGTCTATCGCCTCGATGGCGTCCGCTACGTGTACAGCGGCGGGCACGTCGCGCTCGATGGCGTCGACCTCGAGATCCGCCAGGGCGAGCAGGTGGCGTTGCTGGGTGCGAACGGCAGCGGCAAATCGACGCTCCTCAAGCTGCTCGACGGGATCATCGGGCCGAGCGCCGGAACGATGCGCGCGCTCGATCGTGACGTGGTCGCCGTGGCCGATGGCGAGGACGCCTTCCGCTTCCATCGCGAGGTGGGCCTCGTCTTCCAGGATCCCGACATCCAGCTGTTCAGCGCGACGGTCTTCGACGACGTGGCGTTCGGCCCGCTCCAGCTCGGGCTGCCAGCGGCCGAGGTGAAGCGCTGCTGCGACGAGGCAATGGCAACCATGGAGGTCCAGCACCTGGCCGACCGTGCCCCGTTCGAGCTGTCCGGTGGCGAGAAGAAACGGGCAGCGATCGCCTCGGTGCTCTCCCTGGAGCCCCAGGTGGTGCTCCTGGACGAGCCGACTGCGTCGCTCGATCCGCGCACGAAATGGGTCCTGGTCAACCTGATCCGGCGGCTGGGCGCCCAGGGCAAGACCGTGATCACCGCGACCCACGAGCTGGACATCGTGCCGATCATCGCCGACCGGGTGGTGGTCCTGGGCGAGGACCGGCGGGTGCTCGCCGACGGAGCGCCGGATGAGATCCTGGCCGACCGGGACCTGCTGATCCGGGCCAACCTGATCCACGAGCACCTTCATGAGCATGGCCGCGTGCGCCACGCCCATTTCCACGGCGACGACGGACATCATGACGACCCAACCGTCGAGGTCGACCACGACCTGGTCGACCTCCTGGCCAAGCCGACGGCCTGATGGGCACTGAGCCCAGGATACTGCACAACCCCCCTACCCCCCAGCGGGCCCCCGCACCTTCGGTCAACCAGCCCGACAAGCGCCTGCGGCGACTGATCGACGACATGGTCGTGACGATGCGCAAGGCCGAGGGCGTCGGCCTGGCCGCACCCCAGATCGGTGAGCCCCTCCGCCTCGCGGTGGTCGAGGTCAAGGGCACCCTCACGGTCATCGGCAATCCGGCTGTCGTGAAGGCCGGCTTCCCCGCCGTGGACTGGGAGGGCTGCCTCTCGATTCCGGAGCGGGTCGCCCAGGTTCGCCGGCCGGCCGAGATCGTCATCGTGGCCGACGACATCGAGGGCCGCCGCGTTCGCCATCGCGCCACCGGCCTCCTCGCGCGGGCCTTCCAGCACGAGATGGACCACCTCCTGGGCCGCCTCTATATCGACCTGGTTGACCCCTCGGAGCTGGTCGATACCCGGCTGCATCCCCTGCCACCCGGATGAGCCGCCTGATCGTCCTGGGCCACGGCGCCTCAGGCAACGCTGCGAGCATGGCCCCGTACGTCGACGGCCTGCGGACGCGCGGCTTCGATGCCGCCGCGATCGACCTGCGCCGGGGCAGGGCCGAGGATGCCGTCGCCGGGTTCTGGAGCGCGACCGAGGGCCTGGTCGCCCTGCGTGCCGCGGCCGTCGCCCACCCTCCCCAGCTGGTGCTCGGCGGCCAATCCTTCGGTGGTCGCGTGGCCAGCCTGGTCGCTGCCGAGCAACCGGCCGACGCGCGCGCGCTCGTCTGCTTCTCGTATCCCCTCCACCGACCGGGTGCGCCCGAGACGTGGGACGCCCGAACGGCTCACTGGCCGCAGGTCACGTGCCCGGTCCTGCTCCTGTCGGGCGAGTCCGACCCCTTCGCCCAGGTCGACCTGCTGCGAACGGCAATCAGCCGCCTGGCGAACGTCGAGCTGGTGACCTACCCGCGGCTGGGCCATGGCCTGAAGCCGGTGATGCCCGACGTCCTCGACCGGGTGGCGACCTTCCTGGGCGGCCTCTGACGCCTCAGAGTTCATGACAAATTCCAGCCACGGCGGCGTTACGGCTCGAAGTTGGGCGTTCTGACGGTCGGCCAGGCCGCGCTGACCTCACTTCACGCACGCATGAGTGGGGGCCGCGCCAGATCCCGCGCCAGAATCGAGCGCGACCGACCATAACGCCGTCCTGGCTGGAATTTGGCAGAAAGTCGACCTGGGACCACAGGCCGTGGTCGCCGGCCCGGGCTCCCGAGCCACGTCTGGCCGCGGACGGGGGCCTGGATGGTCGGCGACCGATGTGGGACTTACTCCAGGCCCAGCCGTTCGGCGAGGTAGCGCAGGGCCAGCGGGTAGCGATACTCGATCGCGCCATGGCCGGCATCGAAGATCTCGAAGAACGGCGTCACCGAGCCCGCCGCCGAGCATGCCTGGCGGAATGCTTCGGCACCCAGGTCGAGGTGATACTCGTCGCGGTTCCCGGCGTCGATGTAGATCGCCTTGAGGCTGCGCAGGGCCGCGGCGCCGCGGTCGGTCCGGGCCACCCGCACCGGATCCCAGGCAAGCCAGCGGGCCCACGTCTCCGGCAGCAGCTCGCCTGTCGCGGTGTCGAACGGCAGGCGGATGGTGCCGTCGGGATCGGCCGAGTAGCAGGCGGCCATCGCGTAGGTGTTGATGAGGACCTCGTCGGCGGCCTTCGAGAATGCCGGCCGGCTTCGGAAGTCCGAGAGCCAGCGCTCGAAGGAGCCGGCGAATCCATCGCGCAGGGCCCGGGCGGCCGCCGCGAAGTCCGCCTGGTAGCAGACCTCGAACAAGGCGTCGCCCGCGTGGGTGGCCAGGCCGCCGAAACGGTCCGGCCGGAGCAGGCCGTTGATCATGGCGCCGTAGCCGCCACTGGACTTGCCGCTGATCCCGCGGTGGCCGGGCTCAGCGAGCGTCCGGTAGTGCGCATCGACCCAGTCGACCACCTCGTCGGCCAGGTAGGTCCCGTAGTCGCCGGTCCCGGGCGAATCGATGAACTGGCTGCCGCCAACCGCGGTCCAGCAGTCGACAAACACGATGATCGCCGGCGGAGCCGAGCCAGGGCCGGCGAAGAGCTCGTCAATCAGCTCAGGGACGTTCGGGCGGAAAGCCGAGCGATTGCGCCACATGTCCACCTGGCCGGTCATCCCCTGGATCAGGTAGATCGAGGCAAAGCGCCGGTCGGGTTCGGAGGAGTAGGCCGGCGGCAG
The DNA here is from genome assembly GCA_041691435.1 of Chloroflexota bacterium. Taxonomy (GTDB): domain Bacteria; phylum Chloroflexota; class Limnocylindria; order Limnocylindrales; family CSP1-4; genus Palsa-1033. The sequence goes on along the minus strand of JBEPUS010000065.1, from coordinate 594 downwards.
GTAGACCCACAGTGGCCGGTCGCTCGGATCGCCCAGCGCATTCCCGCGCAGGACGGCGCTCGAGAAGACGTGCTCCTCAAGCCGGCCGCGCAACGGACTGGACCAAGGCTTCATGCGCCCGATGATCGCCGATCACGCCGGGCGCCGTCGGGTGGTCGGTGCAGGTCCGCAACCGTTCCATGGCCCGAACCGGGCCCGCGGCGCTACCCTTGCCGTGCGGATCGTTCGGCACACGGCCTTCGTGTGCCTCCCGAACCGACCGGATCGGTGCCCTATGACGTCCGATTACAACGAGCGCGATCTGCTGATCGAGCTCGAGCCCGAAGCCGGGCGCCTGTACGACCGCCACATGAAGGTCGCCCAGGAATGGTTCCCCCACGACTACATCCCCTACCGGCTCGGCCGCGACTTCGACAAGGAGCCGTGGACACCGGAGCAGCCCCGCCTCACGGGCGTTGCCCAGACGGCCTTCGAGGTGAACCTGCTGACCGAGGACAACCTGCCCTCGTATCACCGGCTGATCCACGGCATGTTCGGCGATGGTGACGGCGCCTGGATCAGCTGGATCGGCCGGTGGACCGCCGAGGAGGGCCG
>JBEPUS010000064.1:0-11834 GCA_041691435.1 Chloroflexota bacterium | reverse complement strand
GACGACCTGGTGGTGGAGGTGGCGATCATCCGGCCGGGCCCCATCCAGGGCAACGCCGTCCATCCCTACCTGCGCCGCAAGCAGGGCCTCGAGCCGGTCACCTACCTCCATCCCAGCCTCGCCCCGATCCTGTCCGACAGCCTGGGCGTGATCCTCTACCAGGAGCAGGTGATGCGGATCGCGATCGACGTGGCCGGCTTCAGCGCCGCCGATTCGGATGGCTTCCGGCGGGCGATGGGCACCTGGCGCTCCAGCCGCGAGATGGAGAAGCTCCACGCCCGGTTCGTCGATGGCTGCGTCTCGATCCAGGGCCTGCCGCTCGATGACGCCGAGGAGCTGTTTCGACGGGTCGCCGGGTTTGCCTCCTTCGGCTTTGCCAAGAGCCATGCCGCCGCCTTCGCCCGGACCGCCTACGAGTCGTCGTTCCTCAAGCTCTTCTACCCGGCCCAGTTCCTCGTCGGCCTGATCAACGCCCAGCCGATGGGCTTCTATCCGATCGAGGTCCTGGTCAACGACACGAAGCGCCACGGCGTCGCGGTGCTGCCGGTAGATATCAACGCCTCGAGCTACAGGACGACGACCGAATGGGTCGGCCGCCCCGGCGAGCCGCTGCCCGAGGGCACGGGCATCGACCGGCGGCCCGAGCCGGTCCGCTCACCGGCCTGTTTCCTGCCGAGCCCGGCGGCCCGCGAGCGCTGGTCGGCCGAAAGCTCGGTCGGCTGGGGCGTCCGCCTCGGGCTGGGCCTGGTGAAGGGGATCGGCGAAGAGCATGCCGAGCTGCTCGACGGCGAGCTTGCCCGGGGGCCGTACCGCAGCCTGGGCGATATCGTCGAGCGGACCGGCCTGCCCGAGGAGACGATCGAGCAGCTGGTCCGCTCCGGTGCGCTCGATTCGATCGGCCGGCCGCGCCGGGAGCTGCTCTGGCAGCTGCGCGAGGTGGCCTCGCGACGCACCGGCGGCCCGGCCGGGCGTGCCGCGGGACGGCCCATCGACCTCCGCCTGCCGCCGACGGATGCCCCAGCCCTGCCGGCCATCGGCCGGACCGAACGTCTAGGAGATTCCTACGCGGTCCTGTCGCTGGATCCGCGCCAGCAGGTGATCGAGCTCTTCCGGGGTGCCCTCGACCGCCTCGGAGCCATCCCCAATTCGGCGCTCAACGAGCATCGCCCGGGCAAGGTCCGGATCGGCGGGCTGGTGGTCACTCGCCAGCACCCGATGACGGCCAAGGGGACCGTCTTCCTGGCCCTCGAGGACGAGACGGGAATGGTCAACGTCACGCTCTGGCCGGATGCCTGGGCTCGCCTGCGCGGGGTTGTCCGGCGCAACGCCCTGCTGCTGGTGGATGGCCAGCTGCAGCGCGAAGGCGAGGTGGTGAACGTCATCGCCCGGCAGATCCGGCCGCTGCCCGAGATGGCCGCCGGCGTTGGCGGGCCCAGCCGGCCCCCCGGCGTCCGCCAGCTCGGCTATGCCGGGATGCGGCGGGTGGGCTGAGGCAGGAGCTGGACGCGTCCCGGAGTTGATCGCCCAAGGCAGCGAACCGCGTCCGGTCCGAGCCTCCGTTCGAGGATCCGACACCCTGGGCGCCGATTTCCGAGACGCGTCCTAACCGTTGTTCGTCCCGGACGAGCCCTCGGATTGCGCCGAGATCGTCAGCGTCGGCGAGTTGCCGGCTTCGAGCCGCGGGCGGCCGACCGATTGCCTGCGTTGGGGTTGGCCATCCGCAGGAAACGCCGGTAGAAGCCCGCAAATCCACCCACGGCCACGCCGGCCACCGGCGAGACGACGAGGGCGTACAGGGCGTTCTGGACCCGGATGTCGTTGGTGATCACGGCGCCCGTCGACGAGAGTGGGAAGACCGCGGTCAGGACATAGAGCGAGAACAGGATCCCGCCCAGGATTCCGGCGATCCCGCCCGCGAGGTAGCTCGATCGCTGGGTCAGGATCCCGGCCAGGAAGGCCACGGCCAGGGGCGGCGGGAAGACGAACAGGTTGAATGCCAGGGCCGGAATCCCGGCGCTCTGGATGTTGCCGCCCGTCGCCTCGAACACGCCGGCCACGACCAGGAGGAGCAGGCACGGCACCCAGATCGCGAACGTCTTGGTCGCCAGCCGGGGCAGGTCGGCGAGGTCGTCCCGGAAGTGGACGGGCCGGATGGCCCCGCGGAACGAGTTGAGCATGCCCGGCCGGCTGGGCGGGTTCGCGCTCCGTCCGCCCCCGGATTGCGAGCCGGTCGTGCTCGCGATCGGCGCCTCGAGCGACGGGGCGTCGCCCTCGGCCGCTGCGGTGGCGGCACGATAGCGACGGCGAGATTCGGCGCGGGCGGTGCTCTTGGCGCGGGCCACGGTGCCTCCTGGCTTGGGTGATCGAGGACGCAGCGACCCGGCGGCGAGAATGGGCCGGCTCAGGTCGGGCGCCATCGTAGCGCAGCGCGCGGCATCACCGAAACCGCTTGGAGATACTCGAGATGGGATTCGCGCCCGAATGCATGCTCCGATGACCACCGGTTGAGTCGCCGATAAGGGCTCCGCGCTACATCTGGGGTCCGCCAAGCGAATCCCCGCCGGGAGGTCGTCGATGCATCGAGCCCGGCGCGCGGTCCTGGCCGCGTTCATTGTCTCGTGGACCGCTGGCGTGCTGGCAATGGCCGGACCGCCCGCCCCCGCTGCCTTCGCGACCCAGCTCGGAGCAGGCCCAGCGGTGGCCTGGCCCATCTCGACGGGCCTCCTGATCGCAGAGGTCGTCAGCGCGGGTGCATCCGCGTCCGACGAGTACGTGGAGCTGACCAATGCCAGCTCGGCAGGAATCGATCTCAATGGCCTCGAGTTGGCGTACGCCGCGTCCGCCGGCGCCAGTGCGACCCGCCGTGTCGGTTGGTCCAGCCCCCAGCTTCTCGGACCCGGTCGCCATCTCCTGATCGCGAAGGCAAGCGGCATCTACGCGGCGCAGGCCGACCTGACGTACACGGCAGGGATGGCCGCGACCGGTGGTGCCCTCGTCCTGCGGCAGGCCGGGGGCACGCCGATCGACGCTGTCGCCTGGGGCGATGCCACGAACGCGTTCGTCGAGAACGCGCCGGCCGCAGCTCCGCCGGCAGGCTCGAGCATCGAGCGTGGGCCGGGCGGCGCGGGCGGCAATGTCCGTGACTCGAACAACAACGCCGTGGATTGGGCGATCGATGCGACGCCGCTCGCCGAGAACCTCGGCGCTCCAGCTCGGCCCGCACCGGGCGCGAATCCGTCCGCGCAGCCCTCGGCGCCACCGTCCACCAGCCCGAGCTCGATACCATCGCCCTCAGCGCCGCTCGTCCCGAGCCCGGCTCCATCGTCGCGTCCAACGCCATCGCCAACGCCAACGCCAACGCCAACGCCCGCGCCAACGCCAACGCCCGCGCCGACTCCTGCGCCCAGCACCGCGCCCAGCCCCGCTCCAAGCACCGCTCCGAGCCTCAGGCCCAGCCCCACGCCGACGCCTGCGCCGAGCCAGACGCCCAGGCCGTCGAGTGGCCCTGCTCCGACACCCACCCCGGCGCCAACGCCAACTCCATCGCCTATGCCATCTGCGACCCCGGCGACCATCTCGATCGCCGAGGCACTGACGCGCGGCGGCCAGGTCACGGTCGCCGGCGTCGTGACCGCCGGCCCCAGCCTGATCGACGGCAGCGGACGGCTGCTGGTCATCCAGGATTCGACTGCTGCCATCGAAGTTCGAACCCCCGCGACCGGCAGCAAAGGCCTCGCGGGGCTTGGCAGCCGGTCGCCAGTTCCCGGTGCCCACCTGCTCGTGATCGGCTCCATGGGCCGGGCGTACGGAGCGCCGCGCCTCGCGGCAACCAGTCTCACCTGGCTGGGTACCTCGCCGCTGCCCGCCCCCGTCAGGCTCAGCAGCGCGCCGGGCGCCGGGCTTGAATGGCGCCTGGTGGAGGCGAGCGGCCGGCTCGACACGGTCCATCGGCTCGGCCTACGCTGGCGTGCGGACCTGATCGTCGGCTCGACACGCATTCCAATCGTCGGCCTGACGGGCGCCCAGATCCTGGTCGGGCGGCTGTTCCCGGGCCGGACGGTCCGGGTCGTCGGAATCCTGCGGCGGGCCTATCCAACGGCCGGGGACCAGCGTTTTGCGATCGAGCCGCGGTCCATCGCGGACCTTGCGTTCTCCCGGGCACCGGCCCCCGATAGGTCCACGTCCCAGGGAACGGGGGGCGCAACCTCGGCCGGCGGCGGCCCGTCGACCGGCAAGCAGCCGACCGGCGCTGCGCCGGCGCCGGGCCTCACGTCGATCGACCTGCGTGACCTGGCCACGCTGCTCGGACGGTCCGTGGAGGTCAGCGGCATCGTGACCCGGATCGAACGGTCCGCGATCTGGCTCGACGACGGAACCGCAGTGGGCCGGCTCGTGCTCACCGGCCAGGCCGCCCCATTCCTCGACCTCGTGGAGGTCGGCGATCCCCTCGAGGTGAGCGGCCAGGTCGGCAGCGACGCCGGCGGCCCGTTCGTGCTCGTCTCCGACCCGGATGCCGTTCGCCAGGCCGGAGACCCCGACGCCGGCCCGGCCCCGACCTCGAGCGCAGCCCCGGTCGCGGGCAGTTCCGCCGGTCAGTCCGGCGGGCCGCGCGAATCGCCGGGGACGCACCAGATTGAGCCCGGGCTCCTCGTGGGCGACATCCCCGGACCGGGCGGATCCACTTTCGTGACCGTCCTCCAGGCGCTCGTGGTGGCCCTCTTCGGCGCGCTCCTGGGCCTTGCGATCGGCGTCCCATTGGTCCGCAAGCGGGCCGCAAAGGCCCGTCCGGCGGGTTCCCCGGAGGCTCCCCGTGCACGGCCCACGCTCGGCCCGAGTTGACGCTCGTTCGAGCGCGGGTCTATCCTCGGCCGAGTTTCGCGCCAGCGAAGCGCTACGCGAGCGAGGATCAGGTCTTGCCGAACGCGGATCACCGCGTCGCACTCCCAGCCGGAGAACGGCAGTACCACATCGGACTCGGCCCGGGTGACCTGGCCGAGTACATCCTCCTCCCCGGCGACCCCGATCGGACCCAACGGATCGCCACGCGCCTCGAGAACATCGAAGGCGAGTGGCGACACCGGGAGTTCGCCTCGGTTACCGGGACGTATCGCGGCGAGCGGGTCTCGGTCGTCTCGACCGGGATCGGCACTGACAACGTCGAGATTGTCGTAGCGGAGATCCTGGCGATCACGAAGCGACCGACCTTCATCCGGGTCGGGTCGTGCGGCGCACTCCAGCCGGAGATCGCGGTGGGCGACCTGATCATCTCGTCCGGATCCGTCCGGCTCGAGGCGACGACGAGCTTCTTCGTTCACGATGGGTATCCCGCGGTTGCCGACTATGAGGCAGTCGCGGCACTCGTCGAGGCGGCGGCGAAGCTTGGACACCGGGCGCATGTCGGGATAACGGCCACGGCTCCTGGGTTTTTCGGTGCGCAAGGGCGTCCGATACCGCAGCTGCCCATCCGCTACCCTGACCTCGCTGAAGAGATGGCGCGCCAGCGCGTCCTCAACTTCGAGATGGAGGCATCGGCACTACTGGTCCTGGCCGGGTTGGCTGGATGTCGAGCGGGTGTCGTCTGCGCGGTCTACGCGCACCGGCCAACCGGCGACTTCGCAGCCGGTGAGGTCAGGAGCCGCGCGGAGGCGGCCTGCGTCGAGACCGGACTCGAAGGACTCTGGAACCTCGCCGCGATGGAGCGTCAGAAGCGCAGCGCTGGGACGGATCGCTGGCGGCCGTCACTCTGGAACGGAACGTAGGGGCGGATACGGGGCAATCGCGTCGTAACGCCGAGGAACTCGTGGAGAGGAGACCCGGAATGGCCGAGGCCTATTGCGTCAAGGACAAGAAGAAGGTCGAAGTCGTGAATCCGCAGAAGATCACGATGAAGAATGGCAAGCCGGCGATCTCGGGCACCTGCCCGGTTTGCGGCGGCAAGGTCTTCAAGATCGGGGGCTGACCTCCCCGTTTCATCGATCTGGAAGCCCCCGCCGAGAGCCGGCGGGGGCTTTCTGCTGCTTTGCTAGAGTGGAGCCGGCCGTCGCCCCACTCGAGCGAGGAACGTCTCACCGATGAACCGACCGGTTCTGGCGCTTGACCTGGGCGGCACCCAGGTGCGGGCCGCAGTCATCCAGGCCGATGGCAGCCGGGTCGCGCGTCATGCCACGAGCACGCCCAGCGCGCAGGGTCCCGAGGCGATCGTCCAGGCGTGCATCGACATGCTGGCCGCGGCCCGGGCGGATGCCCCCGGTGGCCTCGATGCCGGCTTGGCCGGGATCGGCGTCTCGTCGCCCGGTCCGATCAACCCGTGGACGGGCGTGATCGTCAGCCCGCCCAACCTGGGGTCCCGGTTCCACGACATCCCGATTGCCGCGAAGCTCGAAGTCGCGCTTCGCCTGCCGGTCTATCTCGACCGGGACACGAACGTCGCTGCCCTCGGCGAGCAGGCCTTCGGGGCGGCCCGGGGCATCGCCGACTTCCTGTACGTGACCGTCTCGACCGGGGTCGGCGGCGCGATTGTCAGCGATGGCCAGCTGATTCACGGGCCTGATGGCACGGCCGGTGAGCTGGGCCACGTTTCGGTGGAGCTCGATGGTCCACGCTGCGGGTGCGGTGGGTTCGGCCACCTCGAGGCGATCTCCTCGGGTGTGGCCCTGGCCCGCGATGCCCGTGAGGCGGTCGCCAAGGGCACCTCGCCATTCCTGGTGGCGCGGGCTGCCGCCAGCCCGGACGGACCAGCCGGGCTCGCCGCGGTCGACGTGGCCGAAGGCGAGGCGGCCCGTGACCAGGTCTGTCAGCGGCTCATGGACCATGCCCGGCGGGCGTTCGCGATGGCCTGTGCCGGCTTCGTCAATGCGTTCAACCCCGAGCTGATCGTGATCGGTGGCTCCATCGCCGAGCACCAGGGCGATCGGCTCCTGGATCCGGCCCGTGCCGAGATCAGGCGCGGGGCGTTCCGGACGCCGGCCGCTCGCGTCCGAATCGTCCCCGCCGAGCTCGGTCCGGATGTCAGCCTGGCCGGTGCCCAGCCCCTCGTGTCCGGCCGGCTCCACGACGAGCGCTGGCGGGGCGGCCGGGCTCGCCTCGACGGGCAATCGCCGCCCGATCGGTCGTGACCGGCGCGGCGTCGTACGATTGGGGCCCGAATGTCCCGCGCGCCGATGACCGGGGGCAGCGGTTCGCGTGGGCGTCGGACTCCAGACTTCAACTGTCGATTGCCCCACCTTGGCTCGTCGCGTCGCGCGGCCGGCATGCTCCAGGAGGATCCACACGATGACCGTCCGAGTCGGGATCAACGGCTTCGGCCGCATTGGCCGCCAGTCGCTCAAGGCCCTCCTCGAGCGGGCGCCCGATGTGGAGGTCGTAGCCGTCAACGATCTCGTCGAGACCTCGTTGAACGCCCTGCTCTTCAAGCACGACTCCACCTATGGCGCGTACCCAGGCAGCGTTGATCACACCGAGGATTCGCTGATCATCGACGGACGCGAGATCAAGGTCCTCAAGGAGCGCGATCCCGGCGCCCTGCCGTGGGGCGCCCTGGGCGTCGACATCGTCCTCGAGTCGACGGGCATTTTCACCGACGCCGAGAAGGCCCGCGCCCACCTGACGGCCGGCGCGAAGAAGGTGATCATCAGCGCTCCGGCGAAGGGCGAGGACATCACGATCGTCCTCGGTGTGAACCAGGATCGCTACGATCCGGCCACCCACGACATCATCAGCAATGCCAGCTGCACCACGAACTGCCTGGCGCCGGCGGCCAAGGTCGTCCACGACAACTGGACGATCGAGCGTGGCCTGATGAACACGATCCATTCGTACACCAACGACCAGCGCATCCTCGACGTGGCCCACAAGGATCCCCGCCGGGCCCGGGCGGCGGCGCTGAACATCATCCCGACCACGACCGGTGCGGCCAAGGCGCTTGCGCTCGTCATCCCGGACCTCAAGGGCAAGTTCGACGGCTTCAGCCTGCGCGTGCCGACGCCCACGGTGAGCGTGGTGGACTTCACCGCCGACCTGGCCCGGCCGACGACGGTCGAGGAGGTCAACGCGGCGTTTCGCGAGGCGGCTGCTGGGCCGCTCAAGGGGATCCTGGGGGTCTCGGATGAGCCGCTCGTCTCAACCGACTTCCGGGGCGACACGCGCTCCTCGATCATCGACGCCGACTCGACGATGGTCATCGGCGGGACCATGGTCAAGGTGATCTCGTGGTACGACAACGAGTGGGGCTACAGCTGCCGCGTCGCCGACCTGATCCGCTTCGTCGCCGAGCGCCTGCCCGTCAGCGTCGCCTGAGCGCATTGAGACGATGGACAAGCTGACGATCCGGGACGTCGACGCGAGCGGCAAGCGCGTCTTCGTCCGCGTTGATTTCAACGTGCCGCTCCAGGATGGCAAGGTCACCGACGACTCGCGGATCCGGGCGGCCGTGCCAACCATCCGGGCGTTGCTCGCCCAGGGCGCCCGGCTCGTGCTGGCCAGCCACCTCGGCCGGCCGGATGGCAAGGTCCAGGATGGGCTGCGCCTGCGGCCCGTGGCCGAACGCCTCAGCCAGCTGCTTCGGATGAGCGTCCCGTGCACCGGTGATGCCCTGGGCGTGGGCACCGAGGACGCGATCCGGCGGCTTCGCCCGGGCGAGGCGCTGCTCCTCGAGAACCTCCGCTTCCACGCCGAAGAGGAGGCCAATGACCCGGGCTTCGCCCAGGTGCTAGCGTCGTACGGCGAGATCTACGTCAACGATGCCTTCGGCACGGCCCATCGGGCGCATGCGTCCACTGTCGGGATCACCAGGTTCCTGCCGGCCTACGCGGGCCTGCTCATGGAGGCCGAGATCAAGGCCCTCTCGAACCTCCTCGAGGACCCGGCCCGGCCGTTCTTCGCGGTGATCGGCGGCGCCAAGGTCTCGGGCAAGATCGCAGTCCTCGAGCACCTGATGGACCGGGTCGACGGCTTCATCATCGGCGGCGGCATGGCCAACACCTTCCTGCTTGCCCAGGGCAAGAGCGTGGGCAAGAGCCTGGCCGAGCCGGATCGTGTCGAGGAGGCCCGGCGCATCCTCGCGGCGGCCGACGGCAAAGGCGTGCGGATCGTCCTGCCGGTCGACGTCATCGTCGCCAAGGAAGTCACCCAGGGCACGGAGTACAAGACCCTGTCGGCCGAGAAGATCCCGGCGTCGTGGCACATCGTCGACATCGGCCGGCAGACCCTGGCCTTGATGGAGGAGGCCCTCGAGTCGGCCAGGACTGTCTTCTGGAACGGGCCCCTGGGCGTCTTCGAGATCCCGTCGTTCGCCCACGGCACCAACGCCATCGCCCGCTACCTCGCCGACCGGGCGGACGCCGGCACGACCGTGGTCGTGGGCGGTGGGGACTCGGTGGCGGCGGTCACCCAGCAGGGCCTGGCTGGCCGGATGACCCACATCTCCACCGGCGGCGGTGCCTCGCTCGAGTTCCTCGAGGGCCGTGAGCTGCCGGGGATCGCCGTGCTCCTCGACCGGCCCGGGGTTCCCGATGATCAGCCCGCTGCCGGCGTTGAGGCCCGCTGATGAGCAGCCTGATCGTCGACATCGCGGCCCGCCAGATCATCGATTCGCGGGGCAATCCCACGGTCGAGGTGGACGTGGTCCTCGACGATGGCTCGCTCGGCCGGGCGGCCGTGCCGTCGGGCGCCTCGACGGGCGCCAACGAGGCCGTCGAGCTGCGCGACGGTGACAAGACCCGGTTCGGTGGCAAGGGCGTCCTCAAGGCGGTGGCCAACGTGATCGACCGGATCGCGCCGGAGCTGATCGGCGCCGATGCCGAGGACCAGGCGGCGATCGATACCGCGCTCATCGACCTCGACGGCACTCCCAACAAGGCCAACCTCGGGGCCAACGCCATCCTCGGGGTGTCGCTGGCCTGTGCCGACGCGGTCGCCGGTTCGTACGGCCTGCCGCTCTACCGCTACCTCGGTGGTGTCGGCGCCCGGATCCTGCCCGTGCCGATGTTCAACATCCTCAACGGCGGCAAGCACGCCCAGGATTCCACCGACTTCCAGGAGTTCATGGTCATGCCGGTCGGCGTCGCATCGTTCAGCGACGCGCTCCGGGCAGGGGCCGAGATCTTCGCTGCGCTGCGGGGCATCCTCCACGATGAGGGCCATGCGACCGGCCAGGGCGACGAGGGCGGCTTCGCGCCATCGCTGCCCTCGAACGAGGCGGCCGTCGAGCTGATCCTGCGGGCAATCGAGAAGGCCGGCTACCGGCCGGGCGAGGACGTCGCCATCGCCCTCGATCCTGCGACGAGCTCGATCCTGGTCGAGGGCACCGGCGTCGAGGGCAAGACCGGCCAGTACCACCTGGCCACCGAGAAGCGGACCCTTGACTCGGGCGAGCTGATCGACCTGTGGGAGCGCTGGGCGGCCAAGTATCCGATCGTCTCGCTCGAGGACGGACTGGGCGAGGATGACTGGGCGGGCTGGCGCGAGCTGTCGAGCCGCCTTGGGTCGAAGATCCAGCTGGTCGGCGACGACATCCTCGTGACGAACCCCCGGTTCATTGCGCGGGGGATCGCAGAGGGCGCAATGAACTCGGTCCTGATCAAGCTGAACCAGATCGGGACGCTGACCGAGACGATCGATGCCATCAACCTGGCGCGTCGGGCGGGCTGGTCCGCCGTGGTCAGCCACCGGTCGGGCGAGACCGAGGACACGACCATCGCGGACCTGGTCGTGGCAATGGGCACCGGCCAGATCAAGACCGGTGCCCCGTCGCGCTCGGAACGGGTCGCCAAGTACAACCGGCTGCTGCGGATCGAAGGCGAGCTGGGAGACGGCGGCCGCTACCTCGGCCGGGCGGCGCTGTCCGGCGCCCATTGACACGGTTCGTCGATCGCGGGGCGATCACCGCCGCCTACGTCGGGATCGGCATGGCGGTCACGATCGGGGTCAGCTTCCTGCTGGTCATTCCGATCGAGCCGATCTATTGGCTCCTGGCTCCGCTGGCCGGCCTCATGATCGGCTACTACGCGAACCAGCGAGCGAATCGCGGCCGCGGTGCCTGGCGCCGGGTGATCGGCAACAGCCTGTTCGCCGGCCTGGTCACGGGCCTGACCCTGGCCGCGCTGCTGCTCGCGGTGAAGGTGCTCTTCTTCACGGCCGACGACGGCTATCGCGATCCCGGCCTGGGCGGCCAGATCAGCTGCGCGTCGGGCGCCGACTGCGTCTATCAGCGCTACCTGCTGGCCAACAAGGGCTCGGAGCTCGCGGCAATCGGCGTAACCGATGCTGCTTCGTTCGCCCGCTTCTACTGGAACCAGCAGCTGACGACGGCCGGACTGCTTCTCGCGATCACGACCGCGACGGGCCTGCTCGGCGGCCTGACGTTCGCGATTACCCGGCCTCGGGATCCGCAGGCGGTGGCACCGGGTCCGTCGCCCGTCTGACCCGCCGCCAGCGGGCCGCGGCGGGGCGTGCGGGCTACTTGGCCGAGGTCTTGGCTTTGGCCGCCGGCTTGGTCGTCGCTTTGGCCGTCGCCTTGGGCTTGGCCGCCGGCGCTGCCTTGGTGGTCTTGGCGGGGCTCTTGGCCGCGCTCGCCTTGGCCGTGGAGGTCTTCGCGGCCGTGCGGCTGGCCGGCTTGCTGGCCGCAGCGGACCTGGACGCAGCGGACTTGGTCGATGACTTGGCCGAGGTCTTGGCAGCGGGCTTCGCCTCGGCCTTCGCCGTCGCTCGTGTCTCCGCCTTGGTTGCGGCAGCCGCCGCCGTCGCCGCCGCCAAGGCCCCGGCGGTCTTGCTGAGCGCCGCCCCGGCCTTGCCCGCAGCCGTCTGAGCACCCTTTGCCTTGTAGGCCATGGCCAGGG
>JBEPUS010000063.1:0-11975 GCA_041691435.1 Chloroflexota bacterium | reverse complement strand
GTGTCGATACTCCGCTCGGGCGATCGAAGCGTCCGGGCCCGGCGCACGCGCCGCCGCTGGCCGACGCGGCCCCGCCCGACGCGGCCCCCGCCCAACACCTCCCCGCCCGACGCAAGCCCGGTCGACGCGCAGCGCGTCTCGCTAGACTCCGCTGGTGACCGAGATCGACCCGAGCCGGCCCATCCCGCCCGCGGAGCAGCCCGCCAGGCTGGCCGCCCTCGAAGTGGCCGTCCGGGCCCGAACCCTCCTCGTACCGCGGGCCGGGATCGTCCTCGGGTCGGGCCTCGGCAGCCTGGCCGATGACCTGGTCGATCCCGTCGCGATCCCGTTCGCCGAGCTGCCCGGCTGGCCCGCGGCGACCGCTCCCGGGCACATCGGGCGGCTCCTCCTCGGTCGTCTCGACGGGGTGCCCGTGGCGATGCTCCAGGGCCGCTTCCACATGTACGAAGGCAACGACCCGGGCCTGGTCATCGAGCCCGTCCTGCTGATGGGCCGGCTCGGGGCGCGAACGATGGTCCTGACGAACGCAGCGGGTGGCCTGAATCCGGCATATGCAGCGGGCACCCTGATGGTGATCTCGGACCACCTCAATCTCACCGGTCGCACGCCGCTGCTGGGGCCGAACGCCGACGAGATCGGGCCGCGCTTCCCGGACCTGACCGACGTCTATGCGCCGGCCCATCGGGCAGGCCTCCACGCAGCGGCGCAAGCCGAGGGTACGAGCCTGGCAGAGGGCATCTACGTGGGCCTGCTTGGGCCCACCTACGAGACCCCGGCCGAGGTCCGGATGTTCCGCGGCCTGGGCGGCGACGCGGTGGGCATGTCCACGGTTCTCGAGGCGATCGCCTGCCGCTGGGCGGGGATCGAGGTCGCCGGAATCTCGTTGATCACGAACCCTGGCGCCGGGTACTCGGGCGAGCCGCTCAGCCACGAGGAGGTCCTCGCGGCCGGCGCATCTGCCGGCCCGCGCCTGGCCCGGGTCATCCGGCGGTTCGTCCGCGACCTGCCCTGAGGGGCCGGGCGATGGCGCGGACGGGGGCCTCCCAAGCGATCCGGGCTGAGCTCCTCCGCCTTGAGCTGGCCCTGGCGAGCCGTGACCCGTCCGGACTGACCGTCCCGCTCGGCCAGCTGATCGCCGACGATTTTGTCGAGTTCGGCGCGAGCGGCGCCGCCTGGACGGCGGATTCGGTGCGCGACATGCTTGTCAGCCCGACCCAGGCGAAGCCGACCTTCGAGGACTTCGAGGTGGCCGCGCTGGCCAATGACGTGATGCTGGTCACCTACCGGGTCGCGACGCCGGTGCGCTCGAACCGGTCGTCGGTCTGGGTGCGGCGCGACGGCAGCTGGCGAATCCGGTTCCACCAGGGAACCCGAGCCTGATCGCGCTGCGCCACCGCCGGACTACACTTCGGGGACGATGACCATCGAGACGACGCCCACGTCGACAGCCGTTGCCGGCGGCGCCGCGCCGGCACGCGAGAAGACCGGGATCCCCCGGAATCCGGGTCGCCACGAGCTCGGCATGAAGGCGACCCTGCTCTTTCCGGATCGCGACATCGTCGAGCGGTTCTATGTTCCGCTGATCTATACCGCCTGCCGGACGTGCTACTCAGAGCTGGCGCCGGACGAGATCTTCCGGCGGGCGGTCGACGGCCAGATCGACCCGGCCAAGCAGCGCAAGCTGATCCAGGGCGTGATCGAGTCGGGCCACGGCAGCACCATCGAGCACATCGTCTTCACGTTCGGCATCAGCGGCGTCTCACGGACCCTCAGCCACCAGCTCGTCCGGCACCGCGCGGGCGTGGCATTCGACCAGCAGAGCCAGCGCTACGTCACGTTCAAGGGTGCCTCCACGATGCTGCCGAGCACGCTGGCCGAGGCTGAGCCCGACCTGCGCCAGCGCTACGAAGAACAGGTCGAAGGCTCGATGGAGCTCTATGGCGATCTCGTCGCGGCGGGCATCCCCGGCGAAGACGCGCGGTTCGTCTTTCCCAACTCCACGCGCACCAACCTCGTGATGACCACCAACCTGCGCGCCCTGATCCACATGTCCGGCCTGCGCCTGTGCACGATGGCCCAGTGGGAGATCCGCCGGCTCTTCCAGCTCATCCGCCACGAGATCTTCGAGGTCAGCCCGTTCCTGGGCAGCTTCCTGGCGCCGAAATGCGTCGCGCTCGGCTACTGCGACGAGATGGGCAATCGCGACGAGCACTGCCCCATCCGCCCGCACAAGGACAACGTCCTGGGCGCCTGGGCGGACAAGGCCAAAGCTGCTCGCGCCGCTGGTCGCGCCCTGCCCGTCAGCTGACCGCGGCGCCCGGCCCTACGGCTTGGGCAGGGGCTCCACGGAGACGAGCTCGCGGCGCCAGGCCGGCGGTTCGAAGGCCGAGCCGAAGCCGTCGGTCTTGGCGACGATCTGGCCGTCGCGGAACTCGAACAGGCTGATGTTGCGCCACGGAACGCCGTCGCCGTAGTCGGCGGTCCAGACCGCCGCCACGAGGCCTGGCCCACCGATGATCCGGTGGACGAGGACGTGGGGCAGGGCCGGCGTCCGGGCCACGACCTCGGTGATCGTTGGCCGGCCGCGAATCACTTCGCCGCTGCCCGGCCACGACCATTCGGCGTCGTGGGCCAGGTCGACCACGATCCGCGTGACGTCGCGGGCATTGATCGCGGCGAAGTAGCGCTCGACGGTCGCGCGCTCTGCTGAGCCTTCCGTCGGCTCGCCGGGCATCAGCTCACCATCCGTCCTCGTCGGAGCGCGACGGGAAGGATCCGCAGGAACTGGCTCGTCGTCTCAGCCACCAGCGAGGTCGTCCTCAAGGGCATAGGCCACGGCCTTGGCCAGGCTCATCGCCCGGCCCTCAGCCGCGTACCGCTCCAGCTCATCCGCGGCCAGCGCCGGCCCGGGCCTGGGGAAGGCACTCACCTCCTCGAGCTCGTCGACGAGGTTCGACAGGTTGGCGCCGGTCGTCAGGGCAAGGGCCCGGGCGGCGCCATGGAGTCGCGCCGAGCGAGGCAGGTCGCCGGCCACGGCGGCGAGTGCCGAGTAGTCGTCCAGGACCAGCGTGAGGGCCGTCGCATCGCCGGCGGCCTCGAAATGGCGCATCGCAGGGCGAATGTGCTGGGCAGCTTCCTCCACCTGCCGCGCCCGCAGCAGCGCCGTCCCCAGCATGTGCTGCGCCCAGGCGATCATCGTCTCGTCGTCGGTGGCCTGGAACAGCTCGAGGGCCTCGCGGAAGCTGACGATCGCGGTATCGCCCTGCCGGTGGAAGTAGTACCAGTTGCCGAGCGCCCAGACCGCGTTGCCCGCGCCGCGCTTGTCGCCGAGGTCGCGAAAGATCTTGAGGGCTTCCTCCATCAGGCCCAGGCCCTTGCGCTCGGGATCGATGCTCGAGGGGTCCGCCGGCGTATTCGTGAAGACGAATGCGAACGACGCGTTGTACAGGGCGTTGGCGATCTCGGCCCGGTCGCCGATCGAGCGCCACAGGCTCAAGGCCTCGCCGTAGAAGCGGGACATTGCCGCGATGTCGGCCTGCCACCAGGCGATGCCGCCGAGAGCCTCCAGCAACCGTGCCCGGAGGGCCGGCTGGTCCTCTGACCAGGATTCGGCGGCGATGTGCTCCAGCCGGCGGCGTCCCTCGACCAGGTAGCCCCGCTTCTGCCAGAAGCGCCACAACGCAAAGCCAAGCCGGATGGCGATGTCCGGATCCGGCCGGGCGGTGGCCCACTCGAGGGCCGCCCGCAGGTTGTCGTGCTCGGCGTCGAGCCGGTCGAGCCAGGTCCGCTGCTCGGAACCGGCCAGCTTCGTTGCGGCATCTTCGGCGAGGGCCAGGAACGCCCGGGCGTCGCGTTCACGAATCGTATCGGCTTCGCCGCTCGCCTCGAGCTTCTCCGCGGAGAACGCCCGGATCGTCTCGAGCATCCGGAAGCGCGGCTCGCCGGCGACATCCTCGGCTCGGACCAGGCTCTGGTCGACGAGCGCCTCCAGCCCGTCGAGGACCTCCACCCCGAGCTCCGCGGCCGGACCGCAGATCGTCTCGGCCATGCCCAGGCTGCAGCCACCGGCAAAGACCGACTGGCGCGCGATCAGCCGCCGGCCGGGCTGGTCGAGGAGGTCGTAGCTCCAGGCGATCGCCCCGCGCAGGGTCTGCTGGCGCTCCGGCAGGTCGCGGGCCCCGCCACCCAGCGTGGCCAGCTGGTCGTGCAGGCGCTCCAGGATTGCGTCGGGCGGCAGGAGCTTCACGCGAGCCGCCGCGAGCTCGATCGCCAGGGGCATGCCCTGGAGCCGGACCACGATCCCCGCCACGGCCGCCGCGTTCTGGGCCGTCAACCGGAAGTCCGGTCGGACCGCGCTCGCCCGGGCGACGAAGAGGCGCACGGATTCGTACTGGGAGAGGGTCTCCGGATCGAGACTGGCGGGATCGTCGGCAAGCTGGGCGCGACTCATGGGCCCGGCCGACGACGACGGATCGGGCGGGGTTGGCAGGCCCGGCACCGGGTATTCCTGCTCGCCCGAGACATGCAGCGCCGCCCGGCTCGAGACGATCAGCTTCAGGTTGGTCGTCGCCCGCAGGAGCTCGCCCACGAGCGGCGCGGCAGCCACCACCTGCTCGAAGTTGTCCAGGACCAGCAGGATCTTGCGCAGCCCGATCCAGCCCGCGAGGCGCTCGCCGATCGGGACGCCGCTCTCTTCGGCGAGGCCGAGCACCGCGGCGATCGCCGGCCCCACGAGGGCTGGATCGCGGATCGGCTCCAGGGCCACGAAGAAGACGCCATCGGGAAACTGCTCGGCGACCGAGGCCGCCAGCTGCAGCGACAGGCGGGTCTTGCCGGTGCCACCGGGTCCGGTGAGGGTCAGCAGGCGTGCCGAGTCCAGGCCCGCCGCCGTCGCCTCGAGCTCGGCGGCCCGGCCCACGAAGGAGGTGACCTGGGTCGGCAGGTTGTTCGGCCGGGTGTCCATCGAGCGGATCGGCCGGGGATCGTCGGCAATGCCGTCGATCTCGAGGATCGCCAGGCGTTCGGGGCGGAGGTCCTTGAGTCGATGCTCGCCGGCATCGCGGGTCCGGACGCCGGCGGGCAGGTCCCGGCCGACGAGGGGCACGGTCGCCGAGGAGAGGACCACCTGGCCGCCATTGGCCGCTGCTGCGACGCGGGCTGCACGGTTGACGTCGGCGCCCACGTACGTGCCGGCGTTGACCACGCCCAGGCCGGTGTGGAGGCCCATCCGGACGCGGACTGTGCCAAAACCGTGCGGAAACTCCGTGGCGGCCAGGACCCGCTGGGCGTCGACCGCCGCGGCGACTGCGGCGGGCGCGGAGGCGAAGACGACGAAGAACGAATCGCCCTCGGTGCTCACCTCGACCCCGTCATGGGTTGCCCAGGCCTCGCGTAGGAGCTGGCGGTGCCGCTCAAGGATCTCCCCGTACGCCTGGGGACCGAGCTCCTGGACGAGCCGGGTTGAGCCTTCGATGTCGGTGAACAGGAAGGTCAGCGTGCCGCTCGGCAGGGCGGGAGCAGAGGTCTGGGTCATCAGCTCGGCGTTGGGCTCCCTGGTCAACGGAGATCGGGTTTCCGCCTGTGGTTCCACCGTATACGATGCTAGATCACGGCCGTGCGGGACACATCCCCGGCCGTCGGAGGGTTGATCGAGACGATGGCCGACCGCGATGAGATCGCCGACGAGCTCGCCGGGTTCGCGCTCTTTGCCGATCTCAGCACCCCGCAGCTCAAGGGCGTCGCCCATGCCTTCGAGGAGGCCTGGTTCCAGGACGGCGAGCGTGTCCTCCGCCAGGGCATGACCGGAGGGGGGCTCTACCTGATCCTTGATGGCCAGGCGTCGATCCGGGTCGACGGTGAGGAGCGGGCGAAGCTGGCGCGGGGCGAGTTCTTCGGCGAGGTTTCGATCCTGCTGGGCGAACCGCCGGTGGCCGACGTCGTCGCCCTTGGCACCCTGCGCTGCCTGGTCCTGGCCGGTCCGGCGGTCGAGAAGTTCCTGAACGACCATCCCACCCTGATGTACCGGATGCTCCAGGCATCGGCCCGCCGGCTGCGAAACGCGAATCGGTGGCGGAGCTGACCGAGCGCCCGTTCCCGCCGGGCGACTATCCGCTGATCGTCGTCGGGAGTGGGCCGGGTGGCCTGCAGGTCTCGTCGGCGCTGCGCGGCCAGGGGATCCAGCACGCGATCCTGTCGGCCGACGAGCAGCCGGGCGGGATGTTCCGGCGCTGGCCGTTCTTCCAGCGCCTGCTCTCCTGGACGAAGCCGTTTGCCCCGGTTGCCCGGGGCACGCGCCCGTACGAACGCTACGACTGGAACAGCCTGATCCCGGAGACCGACGATCACCGGGCGGTGATGGTGGGGCTGATGGATGGGACGTCGTACTTCCCGAGCCGGCCCGAGATGCAGGCGGGCCTCGAGGCGTTCGTCAGCCGGACCGCCCTCCATGTCCGGTTCGGCTGCCGTTGGACGGGCACCCGCCGGCTCGACGACGGTCGGTTCGAGCTGGAGACGAGCGACGGGACGTACACCGCCGGCACGCTGGTCTTTGCAGTCGGCGTCGCCGAACCGTGGCGGCCCACCAGCCCGGGGATGGAGCTGGCCGCCCACTACGCCGATACCCGCCCGGTTGAGGGCTATGCCGACCGCCGCATCTTCATCATCGGCAAGCAGAACTCGGGCTTCGAGCTGGCCAGTGGGATGCTCCCGTGGGCGAAGCGGATCGTGATCGCCTCGCCCTCGCCGGCCAAGCTCTCGGTCAATACCCACTCGCTCGTCGGGATCCGAGCCCGCTACGTCCAACCCTACGAGGATCACGTGCTGGGCGGCGGGGTCGCCATCATTGACGCTGCGATCGAGCGGATCGAGCGCGGGGACGATGAGGGGACGCCGTTCCGGGTCGTCACCCGGCGATCGCTCGATTCGGTCGAGATGGTCTTCGAGGTCGATGACGTGATCGCCGCCACCGGCTTCGTGGCGCCCCTGCTCGACCTGCCGGATCTGGGCGTCGCTACCTTCGGCCAGAGCCGGCTGCCGGCCCAGACGCCGTTCTGGGAAAGTGCCACGGTCCCCGGCATCTTCTTCGCCGGCACAATCGGCCAGGGCTCGGCCGGCCTGAAGAAGCATGGGATCCCATCGAACTCCGGGGCCGTCCAGGGCGCTCGCTACAACGCGCGGGTCCTGGCCCGGTACATCGCGCTGACCCGCTTCGGGCGCGCCGAGGAGCGCCCGGCCGTGGGCCAGGGTGAGGTCCTCGACTTCATCCTCGATGAGCTCACCCTGGGGCCTGAGCTCTGGCATCAGCGGGCGTACCTGGCCCGGGTCCTGAGCCTGGACCCGGCCGACGGGATCCGCGACGAGGGGATCGTCCCCCTCGCCTCGTTCGTCGACGCCGGCGGGTCCGACGCGATCGCCACGACCCTCGAGACCGACGGGACGGGGGCGGTGTACCCGGTCATCTACCTGCGCCGCGGCGGGGCGGTCACGGAGCACCCGATCGAGGCCCACCCGCTTCTCGACTACCGAACGGCGGCGGCTCGCTCGGCCCTGGCGGCGATCCTGGAGCCCGTCCTGCACTGATTAGCCGCATACGGCTATATACCTAGTAATCAACCATTGACGGCTAACTTGTTGGGAGTTAGCCTCTCGCGGTGAACCCATCGCAGGGAATCGTGATCTTCGGTGACGTGATCCGGTCACGCCGTGATCCGCTCGGCTCGTCCGACTGGCTGCGGGCGCTGTGCCGGCGGCTCGAAATGATCTACGCCACCGACACCCTGGCGTCCTTCGGCTTCACCCAGGGCGACGAGCTCCAGGGGCTCCTGCGCCCTGGGGCCGATCCAGTCGGGGTCGTCCTGCGGGCGGCGCTGGCGGAGGACGCCCGGCCGATGCGCTGGGCGATCGCGCTGGGCCAGGTGGAGCCGGGCAGCGGACCGGCCACCCAGCGGACGGGCGAGGCGTTCGTGGCCGCCCGGGCGGCCCTCGAGGAGACCCGCCACCGCCGGACGAGCCTGCGCGTCGTGACCGGCGTCGCTGCGCTCGACACCCTGCTGGACGACCTTGCGCCGGTCCTGGGTGCAGCCCTTGAGCAGCTCAGCGCCACCCAGCGGCGGGTCGCGGACCTGATCCTGGTGGACGGCCTGCGGCGCTCGGAGGTGGCCGATCGCCTGGGGGTCAGCCGGGCAACCGTGTCGGTCGCGGCCGAGCGCGGCGGGGTACCCTCCCTCGAACGGCTGTCGCGGGCGATCCGAACGCTCCTCGAACGCAGCCGGTCGCTGGAGCCGGGCGCCTCATGACCCATGCCGCGATCCTGTTGATCGCCCTCGCCATCCTGGCCCACCTCGTGGCGGACTTCGTGCTCCAGACCGATGCAATCGCCGAGGCCAAGGCCGCCCCGGATGACCGAGCGTGGCGGGGCCTTGCCGCCCATGCCGGCATCGTCGCCATCTGCCTGCTGCCGTTCGCGGCGGCCTACGGAGCGCGCGGCATCGGCTACCTGGTGATCGTGTCGGTGGCCCACTTCCTGATCGACCGGAGCAAGGTGGTCCTCCATCGCCGGGCGGTCGGCGCGCCGCCGGCTCCAACGACGAAGAAGAAGACCGATGCCGCCACCGCCCCGGACGCTCCCGGCGACCGGGCCTGGACCCCCCTGCCCGCTGCCCTGTTCCTCGCCGACCAGGCCGCCCACCTCGCGGTGTTGATCATCGGGGCGAGTGTCCTGCTCCTCGACCAGCCGACGCTGTCCGCCTGGGCGAATGGCATCAATGCCCTGGGCAATCTCCTGCCGGTCGCCGATCAGGCAGCCGGGGTGACCTTGGTCGTCATCGTCATCGACCTCCTGATCATCAACATCCGGGGCGGCTTCTTCCTCGTCGGGACGCTCCTGGCACCGCGCGGGGCGGCCGAGGGCTCGGAGAGTGGTCCCGAGCGGGTTGGAGCCACGATCGGCATCCTCGAGCGGCTGGTCGTGTGCGTCCTGGTCCTGGCCGGGCAGGCGGCGGCGATCGGCTTCGTGATCGCCGCCAAGACACTGGCCCGCTTCCGCCAGCTCGACGACCGGCACTTCGCCGAGTACTACCTCGTCGGCACCCTGGCCAGCATCACCCTGGCCCTGGCAACGTCGCTCATCGCCGCCGCCGCGATCATGGCTGCCCTGGCCTGATCTGGGCGAGGCGTGCCGCGGCCGCTTCGAGCGTCTCCCTCCGCTTGGGGAACGCGAAGCGGAGGTTCTGGCGGCCGAGCTCCGGACGCGAGAAGAACGACGATCCGGGCACCGCGGCGATCCCGGGCTCGTGGATCAGGCGCCGGGCGAAGGTCACGTCGTCGAGCTCCGTGATCGCGGAGATGTCGGTCATCGCGTAGTACGCGCCGTCCGGGATCCAGACCCGGAAGCCGGCGGCCTCGAGGGCCGGCACGATCAGGTCGCGGCGGGCCCGATAGTCGATCGCGAGCTGCTCGTAGTAGGCGTCCGGGAAGCCCATCGCGACAACGGCAGCCTGCTGGAGCGGCGCGGCCGCGCCCACGGTCAGGAAGTCGTGGACCCGGCGGATCCCGATCGTGTGCTCGGGGCTGGCGATCGTCCAGCCGACCCGCCAGCCGGTGACCGAGTAGGTCTTCGACATCGAGTCGATCGCAATCGTCCGATCGGCCATGCCCGGCAGGGTGGCCAGCGGGATGTGCTCGCCGGCAAACACGATGTGCTGGTAGATGTCGTCGGTGATTGCCAGCGCGTCGTGCTCGATGCACAGGCCGGCGATCAGCTCGAGCTCGGCCCGATTGAAGACCTTGCCGGTCGGGTTGTGCGGCGAGTTGACGATGATCGCCCGGGCGCGGCCGGTGAAGGCGGCGCGGAGCTCGTCCGGGTCAATGGACCAGTCGGGCTGATGCAGGGTGACGTAGCGCGGGACCGCACCGGCCAGGATCGCGTCGGGCCCGTAGTTCTCGTAGAACGGCTCGAAGATCACGACCTCATCGCCCGGATCGAGCAGGCCGAGCATCGTCGCGATCATCGCCTCGGTCGCGCCACAGGTGACGGTGATCTGGGTCTCGGGATCGATCACCCAGCCGGGATGGAAGTGTTGGACCTTGGCCGCGATCGCCACCCGCAGCGCCCTGGCGCCCCAGGTGATCGCGTACTGGTTGACGTCGTCGAAGATCGCCCGGCTGGCCGCTTCCTTGAGCTCCACCGGGCAGGCGAAATCCGGAAAGCCCTGGGCGAGGCTGACGGCACCGGCGTCGACGGCCAGGCGGTTCATCTCGCGGATCACGGACTCCGTGAAGCTGGCCGCAGCCTTCGAGATCGACCCCCTTGGGAGATCCGCCTGGACCATCAGACCAGCCTCCGTGGAATCTGCTCGGACCATTGCCCGTGATGGAACCGTTCGCCGTCAAGGGTGACATCAAGATCGACGGCCAGCTCGAAGCCCGTCTCGGTCGAGGTCATCAGGCCACGCGCCTGGGCCACGATCGAACGGCCGTCCTGGTCGAGACGGTAGACGACGTCGGTGCGCATCCGGGCATGCGCCGGATCGGCATCCGAGGCGGTCATCTCGAGCAGCTCCGAGGCGTAGATGGAGGTGCCGTCGGGCAGGACCCTCGTGTCGCCGGCGCCGGTCGTGACCGTGACCGTGCCGTCCAGCACGTCCTGGCTGATCCGCCAGATCGACGGGTCTTCGGAGTACTTCATCCCCGGGTCCGGTACCAGGGAGCCGTTCGCGTGGAACGCCGGCGTCGGCAGGCCGGCCCTCGCCGGGATCTCGGGCAGGACCAGGGAGGAGCGACCCAGGTGGACGGTGATCTCGCCGGGATACGGCGACGGCCAGATCACCGGCCAGTAGGCCGACGCCACCGACACGCGGATCCGGTGGCCCGGCCCGTAGCGATAGCCCGTCGCCCGCAGCTGGACCGTGATCGCCTCGCGGCGGCCCGGCTGCAGCGGCTCGGGTTGCGCGTCGCCATGCCGATGGCTCAAGTTGAGGATCCCGGCACTGACCTGGGCGACCGTGCCGTCCGGAGCGACGTCGCTGAGGCGGACCACGACCGTTGCCACGGGCATCGTGGAGCTGATCACGAGGCGCACGACCGGGCTGCCGAACAGGTGCAGCGCCGTGCCCAGGGGCTCGCTGGTCCAGGCCGGCAGCAGCGCCTCGTCGGGCCGCAGGTCGCGGGCGAGTCCGTTCGGCTGCCAGCCGGCGCCCCACGACAGGGACGAGCGGGTCCCGATCGTCGCCCGGTGGGTCAGCGTTGCCTCGCCGGGCGCCGGCCGCGAGCGGGTCAGTCCGCCGGCCGCTGTCAGGAACAGGATCCGGCCGGGCTCGAGCGGGATCGATCGTGGTTCGCTCCGCCAGCGGCCCGGCCAGGTCTGTGGGAATGCCTCGGGCGGCGCGTAGTCGCGTTCGAAGTACGTGAGGGGCGGCTCGTCCATGACGTGGTTGTCGACGCCCTTGAGCCAGTGGTCGAAGAAGCGGACCATCTCGTGCAGCCAGTCAATCGTGGGCCCCGGGTACGCCTCGTCGGGCAGCGCGTGGACCCAGTTGCCGATCAGCGCCTTGCGCGGCGCGTTCGTACAGGACCGGAGCATCCGGAGCGCCGAGTCCACGTAGCTGTCCATCCAGCCGCCGACCAGGAACGCGGGCACGGTGAGGGCCTGCCAATCCGGCGCCAGGGAGCCCTGCCGCCAGAACGGCCCATCGTGCTGCTGGCGGAGCCACTCGAAGAGCCAGATCGGCGTCCGCTCGAGCCGTTCGCGCCATTCCGCCTCCCAGTCGTCGCCGCGGTACGAAGGCCGGGCTGGCAGCGCGTTCGAGCCGATCATGCTCACTGCGTACTGGCTCAGCTCGCTGGCGGTCACGCAGCCCCCGATGTAATGGACGTCGTCCGTGTAGCGGTCGTCCGAGGCATAGACCGGCACGATCGCCCGCAGGTGGGGCGGCCGGAGCATCGCCACCTGGATCGCCGCGAAGCCGCCCCAGCTGATT
>JBEPUS010000062.1:0-12143 GCA_041691435.1 Chloroflexota bacterium | reverse complement strand
ACGGGAGCCGGCGCAGGCGGCAGAGCGGCGCGAGTGAATGCGGCGGGCGACGCGGAGCGGGAGCTGGGCGCGACGGGAGCCGGCGCAGGCGGCAGAGCGGCGCGAGTGAATGCGGCGGGCGACGCGGCGCGGGAGCTGGGCGCGGCAGGAGCCGGCAGCCGGCCCGAGGCGCGCCCCGGGACGCGGGAGCGCGGGGCCCGACCGAGCACCGCAGGGAGGGCTGGGCTACCTTCCGGAGCGCTGGCGGCGGGCTTCGTAGAGGAGGATCGCGGCCGCCGCGGAGACGTTGAGGCTGTCGGCGATGCCCAGCATGGGCAGGCTCACCGCGACCATGTCGGGCGCGGACCAGGCGTCGGCCAGGCCGTGCGCTTCGCTGCCCAGCACGATCGCAACGGGGCCCCGCAAGCTCGCCTCGGTGTAGGGAACCGAGCCGTCGACGCGGGCGACCACGATCCGGATCCGGGCGGCGCGCAGAAACGAGATCGTGGCGGCGGTCGTCGCGACACCAACGGGCACCGCGAAGATCGTCCCGAGGCTGGCCCGGATGGCGTTCGGGTTGAAGACGTCAGTTCGCGGGTCCGCCGCGATCAGGGCGTCGGCTCCGGCGCCGTCGGCCGAGCGCAAGATCGCCCCGAGATTGCCGGGCTTCTCGACCGCCTCGGCGACCACGACCAGGGGCTCCGGCGGCAGCCGCAGAGCGCTCAGGTCGGAACGCGGTGTCCGGATCACGGCCACCAGTCCGTCCGATCGATCGCCGAACGCGAGCTTGGCCAGCACCGCCTCGCTCACCGGAATGACCGCCAATCCGCGGCCCCGGGCCACCTTGAGCGAAGCAACCGCATCCACGGACCGAACGAGGTCCAGGCACACGAACAGCTCAACCACCTCGACGCCCGCGGCCAGCGCCCGTCCGATCTCGCGCGCTCCGTCGACCAGCGTCAGCCCGCTCGACTCGCGCTCACGCCGGTCACGCAGCGCGGCCGCCGCCTTCACCCGGGGATTGGCCGTGCTCGTGATCGCGGGGATATCTGGCGGCAGGCTCATCGAGACCAGCGGGCCATCGAGCCGAGGTGCAGCCGCGTCCCGCCGTCGGAGAGGATCGATTGATCGTCGACCTCGATGCTGGCGATCGCGCCGGCGCCGACGAGCGGCTCGAGCGCCTCGAGCAACGCCTCGCCAAGGCGCTCCGGTCCGAAGCCCGGCGTGTGCGCGGTCAGGGCGATGAACGCCGGACCGTCATCGAGCAGCTCGGCGCAGGCGGCGAGCAGGGGAGGGAGGTCGGCCGCCAGGCGCCAGGCCCGCCCGGAACCGCTGTGCCCGTAGGACGGTGGGTCGAGCACGATCCCGGCGTAGCGCCGGCCGCGGCGCAGCTCGCGCTCGACGAATGCAGCGGCGTCATCGCTGATCCAGCGGATCGGAGCGTCAGCCAGCTCGTTGAGCGCCGCGTTGTGCCGAGCCCAGGCGACGGCCGGCCGCGAGGCATCCACGTGGGTCACGGCGACGCCGGCGCGCGATGAAGTCAGCGTGGCCGCGCCCGTATAGCCGAACAGGTTCAGGACGGCCCGCGAACCACTGAACTGCACCCCCGCGCCGGAGCCCAGGGCCGCCGCAACCCCGGCTCTTGCCACCCGTTCCGCCTGCCTGCCGATCCACTTGTTCATCGCCGCCTGCTCGGGAAAGAAGCCGACCTGGCCGCTCGGCGCGAGCCGGAGCTCGAATCGGATCCCGCCGTCCGCGACGATCCACGGCTCAAGTGGCTGCCCGGTCCGAGTCGTCCAGCCTTCGTGCTCCACGGGACCGCGGTCGGCGCGATCGAAGCGCGCATCGGCCATGGGCCAAGAGGCGGGCGAAGCCGGAACGTGGCCTTCGGCAGTGGGCGCCGGCCGGTCGACGACCACCGTCCCGAATCGCTCGAGCCGGCGGGCATCGCCCACGTCGAGCAGGGCGTAGGTGGGCGTGGTCGTCGGCACGGGTTCATCTTGCCCCAGCCAAGGAATCGGCGAGCCTTCAAACTGGGGCTGGTGAGCCCGATTGAAGCGATCGCCATCCTCGCGGCCGGGCTGGCCGCCGGCACGATCAACACGATCGTCGGCTCGGGCTCCCTGATCACGTTCCCCACGTTGCTGGCCTTTGGGTACGCGCCGGTCCTGGCCAACGTGACCAACAACGTCGGCCTCGTGCCCGGCTCGCTCAGCGGGGCGATCGGCTATCGGCGAGAGCTCGTGGGCCAGCGCACCCGGATGATCCGGCTCGGAGCTTCGGTGGCGGCCGGTGGCCTGACCGGGGCCTTGCTCCTGCTGGTGCTGCCGGCATCGTCATTCCAGCGGGTCATCCCGTTCCTGATCCTTGGCTCGGTGGTCCTGATCGCGATCGGCCCTCGCCTGTCGCGGGCGATGGGCGACCGGCGCGCCGTGGGCGAGGAGCACACGATCCCGCTCGTCATCACCCTCTACTTCACCGGCATCTACGGCGGCTACTTCGGGGCGGGGCAGGGGGTGATCATGATGGCCCTGCTGAGCGTCTTCCTGCCCGACGATCTCCAGCGCCTCAACGCGCTCAAGAATGTCCTCGCGGTCCTGATCAACGGCGTCGCGGCGATCCTGTTCATCCTGCTCTCGCAGATCGCCTGGCCGGCGGCGATCCTCCTCGCGATCGGGGCGACCATCGGCGGACAGGTGGGCGCGCTCGTCGGGCGACGACTGCCCTCGAACGTGCTCCGGGCGGCAATCATCGTGGTCGGGACCGCCGTGGGACTGAAGCTGCTGATCGGCTGATGCACAGGCGAGGATGCCGGGCCGCACTGAGCGCGCGATGATGGCCTCGTGAAGATCACCAGCGGCGTCCATCGGCTCGGCACAGGGCTGATCAACGCGTACCTCATCGAGGAGAACGGCGAAGTCACGATCATCGACGCCGGCCTGCCCGGCTACTGGGGCGACCTGCCGGCGGAGCTCGCGGCGATGGGCCGCACGCTGGCGGATGTGCGAGCCGTGGTCCTGACCCACGGCCACTCCGATCACATCGGCTTCGCTGAGCGAGCCCGGGTTGAGCTGAAGGTTCCGGTCAAGGTCACCGAGGTCGATGCCGACCTGGCCCGCGGCAAGGTCAAGAACCCGGGTGGCAAGACGGGCAAGGTGAGCGTGGGGCCATTGCTCCGATTCCTGATCTACACCGCCCGCAAAGGCGGCTTGCGCAACAGGAACCCGATCGAGGTCTCGACGTTCGGCGACGGCGCGACGCTGGACGTGCCGGGCGCGCCCAGGGTGATCCTGCTGCCCGGCCACACGCCGGGGAGTGCCGCGCTCCACGTGCCGAGCCTCGGGGCGCTGTTCATCGGCGATGCGCTGGCCACCGTCTCGGTCGCGTCGGGCGTCACCGGACCGATGATCGCGCCGTTCAGCGCGGATCGAGAGGTGGCGGTCGCCTCACTCTGCAAGCTCGATGGGATCGAGGCGGCCTGGCTCCTGCCGGGGCATGGCCTGCCGTGGACCGGGGGCGTGGCTGCGGCCGTCAAGAAGATTCGCGACGACGCGGCCGCGGAGGCCTTTCAGGCCCGGTAGCGCTCCGACGGCCGCAGGCGTAGTACTTGCTCCCCGCTGATAGCAAAAGTCATCCGCGGCGGACGCCCCTGCGCAGTAAGCGACGTGATCCCAACAGAGGGGAGCAATCTCCCCACCTTCGTTCCGGCCGCCATTCGCCCGCGTCGCAGCCTTCGTCGAGGGGCCTTGAGCGGCCTCCTGGCCGCGGCCCTTGCGCTCGCCGCTGGGCAGGCATTTGCAGCCGTGGTCGGGCTCGTCAGCTCACCGATCCTGGCCGTTGGTGGGGCGACGATCGACTCCACGCCCGAGTTCATGAAGTCCTTCGCAATCGCAACGTTTGGCTCGAATGACAAGGTCGCCCTGATCGGAGGCATGGCCACGATCCTGGCTATCGCTGCGATCGCCATCGGCCTGCTGGCCGTCCGCGCAATCTGGCTTGGCTGGATCGGCATTGCCCTGTTCGCCCTGATCGGGAGCGGGGCCGTGCTCTCTCGCCCCACAGCGCAACCCATCGATGTCATTCCGACCCTGCTTGGCTCGATTGCCGGGGTCATTGCCTTGACCGGACTCATCCGAGCAGCACGGTTCCGGCCGGTGCCGGCGGAACGGACTGCGCTGTCCGCCGAGGCGACCGAATCGACCTTCCGCGCCCGGCGCCAATTCCTGATCGCCACGACCGTCGTCGGCGGCCTGACCGTGATGGCCGGCGGAATCGGGCTGGCCGGCCTGGCCCGCCCCTCGTCGCCGACCGCGGGACTCAAGCTGCCGGTCCCGGCAGACGTCGGGGCTGCCGCGCCCTCGGGAGCGTCGGCCGCGGTGAGCGGCGTCTCACCGTTCCTCACGCCCAACGCCCGCTTCTACCGGGTCGATACGGCGATCATCCCGCCCGTCGTGGACCCTGCCACCTGGCGGCTGCGCATCCACGGCATGGTTGACCACGAGCTCAGCCTGGACCTCCCGACCCTCCTCGCCCGGCCTTCGATCGAGCGCGATCTCACCCTGACCTGTGTCTCGAATCCAGTCGGCGGACCGTATGCCGGCAACGCGCGCTGGATCGGCATCCCCCTCAAGGCGCTCCTCGAGGAAGCCGGGGTCCAGGCCGGTGCCGACCAGATCGTCTCGCGGTCCGTCGACGGCTTCACCGTCGGCACGCCGACGGCCATCGCCATGGACGGCCGGGACGCGATGCTCGCCGTGGGCATGAACGGCCAGCCGTTGCCCATCGAACATGGCTTCCCGGTCCGGATGCTGGTGCCCGGCCTGTACGGGTACGTGTCGGCGACCAAGTGGCTGACCGACATCGAGCTCACGACCTTCGCCGCCTATGACTCCTACTGGGTCCAGCGCGGCTGGGACGCCAAGGCGCCCGTCGAGACCATGGCGCGCATCGACACTCCCGCCGGCCTGTCCACGGTTCCGGCTGGGAACGTCGCCATCGGCGGCGTGGCCTGGGCCCTCCACCGGGGCATCGACAAGGTGGAGGTCCAGGTCGACGAAGGGCCCTTCGTGCCGGCCACCCTTGCCGCCGTCGACACGCTCGATACCTGGCGCCAGTGGTCGTACGCCTGGGCTGCCACCACGGGCCGCCACTCGATCACGGTCCGCGCGACGGACGGCATGGGCATGACCCAGACCGAGTCCCGCGCCGACCCGTTCCCGAACGCAGCGACTGGCTGGCACAGCCTGGTCGTGAACGTTTCCTGAGAGATCCAATCGATCGATCCCGGGCCGAAAACGGATCCGGAACCTAGTAGGAGAACAACGAAATGGCATCTCGCAACATCAGCATCGGCGCCGTGGTCCTCGCGGCCACGTTCGCCCTGGCGGCGTGCAGCAGCGCCGCGACGACCGCGCCAGTCGTCAGCGCGGCCCCATCCGCTGCGCCCGCCGGCTCGGCGATGGTCGAGCCATCCGCAGGCGCCCCGTTCGGTGCAGCCTGCGCGGCCGTTCCGGCCACGGGTGCCGGCAGCTTCGACGGCATGTCCACCGCGACCGTCGCGACGGCCGCCTCGAACAACCCGGTGCTCTCGACCCTCGTGACGGCGGTCACCGCCGCCGGCCTCGGCGACACGCTCAACAGCGCCGCCGGGATCACCGTCTTCGCGCCGGACAACGACGCATTCAAGGCGATGGACCAGGCAACGCTCACCAAGGCGCTGGCCGATCCGAAGGGCCTTCTGACCACGGTCCTGACGTACCACGTCATCGGACAGCGGCTGAGCCCCGATCAGCTGGCCGGAACCCACAAGTCGCTCCAGGGCGGCGATGTGACGGTCACCGGCAGCGGAACCTCCTTCACGGTCAATGGCAAGGCGATGGTGGTCTGCGGCAACGTCCAGACGGCCAACGCGACCGTCTACATCATCGATGGAGTCCTCCTCCCGCCCGCGAACTGACGTCCGTCAGCTTCGATGATCGAGCCGGGCCTCCTGACGAGGGCCGGCTCGATCGATTCCTGCCGGGCCTATGATCTCGTCCGGAGCGCGTC
The DNA here is from genome assembly GCA_041691435.1 of Chloroflexota bacterium. GTDB lineage: Bacteria > Chloroflexota > Limnocylindria > Limnocylindrales > CSP1-4 > Palsa-1033. Next base: position 6,116 of record JBEPUS010000062.1, on the reverse strand, counting down.
TCGACCCATTCGGAATGGGGTCTTCGCCCAGGGCCGGAGGAACATCCGATGACTCGGACCGGATTGATGGCCGCGGCCTTGCTGGGGACGCTCCTGGTGGCCGCCTGTACCGGCACTTCGGCCACGAAGGCGCCCTCGCAGAGCCCCATTCCAACCAGCGTGCTGGTGGCGCCCAGCGGTGACGGACCACCCTCGACCGCGCCCTCGGCCGAGCCGTCAGCTGAGCTCCCGGCCGCGTCTCCCAGCGACGATTCCACCGAGACCTCAACCACCCTGGATCCATGCGAGCTGGTGACCGTCGATGAAGCGTCGGCCCTGGCCGGCACGACCTTCGATCCGGGCGAAGAGAGTGACACGGGCAGCGGCGGCAAGAAGTGCGTGTACGGCAGCGAGACCAAGAATGTCTTCACAGTGCTGGTCGGCCTGGCTTCCAGTGAGGCAATCGCCAGGGCGGACGAAGTCGCGGCCGAGGCTGCTCTTTCGTCGCTCGCCGGGAAGGGACTCAAGTTCACGGAGGTCAAGAGCTTCGCTCCGGGCGCCGATGCGGCGTACTTCGTGGGGCCGTTGCCGGGCTCGCTCCACGCGGCCGCGATCTACGTGCTCGCCGGAACGACGTTCTTTGGCTTCAGCGACGTCGTCCACGGTGGGGCAGCGCCTTCGCTCGACGACATCGAAGCCCAGGCCAATGTGGTCCTCGGCCGCATTCCCTGAGCGTCGCGTACCATGGCCAGCGGTGGCCTGGCGCTGGATCTGCGCCGGCGGACGCGAACAGGAACGTCGCGGCTCGTCGGTTCAACGGATGTAGAGCCAGGCTTCCGAATTTCCAGCTCGACCCAAGGCCGGGTCAGCGGCTCCGGCCCCCGGCGCCTGCTCGCGGCCTTCCTTCCCGCCGCTCCGGCCGTGCCCCGGTCGTGCCCTCGCCCGCGGCATGACCCCGGCCCCGGCCCCGGCCCCAGCCCCCGGTGTTGCTTGTCGCTGCCAGATTCCAGCCAGGAAGACGGTATGGTCGGAAATGAGCCGATCCCGGGGCGATGCGAGGATCCAGCCGGCCGGCGCGTGCACGGATCCGGCGTGGCACTGGTCCCCCGAACACAGGTTCGAGGGTTGAACGACCATACGGTCTTCGTGGCTGGAATTTGACCCGAAGCCGACTCCGAGCCGGCGGCGCGACCCCAAGCAAGCACGACCGCGACCCCGTCCAAGCGCGCCCGACCTCGGCCAAGCCAGCACGACCCCGGCCAGCACCGGCAGCACGTACAGGAATCGAAGCGACGGCGGAGGTTCGGCTCCGCCGTCGCGCGTCCTGCGAGACCTGAGGGATCAGTCGACGACGATCCCGAATGGGGCTCCGCCGCCGGGGATGGAAACGGGCGACGACGAGAGCTCAGTGGTCGTCCCACCGTGCACCGCCAGGACGCTGATCGTGGCCGTTCCGGGATCGACGACGTAGAGGAAGGAGTCGGACGGGTCGAGCGCCGCGTCGAACGCCTTGAGGCCGGTCCCGCTCAGGGCCGTCGTGCCCACGAACGACAGGGCACCGTTGCCGGCAATGCCGTAGCCGGAAATGCTCTGGCTGCCGGTGTTCACAGCGAACAGGTGGCGTCCGTCGTGGCTGATCGCCACCCAGCACGGAGCGGTCTGGAGATCGGCAAACGGTGATCCGTCGACGGGCTTCAGGGTTCCGTTGGGCGTGACGTGGTAGACCGAGACGGAACCGAGGCCGGCGCCGTCGTGGGCATTGGAGACGAACAGCTGGTCGGGGTTCGTCGGCCGGAACTGGCTGCCGAAGGGCCCAATCTTCTGGGCCGGGAATGGCGATCCCGGGGCGGCAGTCAACCGGCCGTCATTGCCGACGACGAAGCTGTCGATGAACGAAGGGCCCGCGCTCGGGCCGACCCGCGTCCCAACGAGGTGGCGGCCGTCGCCGTTGAACAGGACCTGGCCGGGCAGAGCCTCGGCGGGCAACGCGAACGTCGAGTCGGCGATCGCATGGAGGCGACCGGCGCCGCCGAGCCAGAAGCCGGTGTAGTTGCTGCCGGCCCCGCCGGCGCCTTCGTTGGCGACGTAGACGAGCCGGTCGTGGACCGTGACGCTGATCGGCTCACGGCCGTGCGACCAGACGACGTCCACCAGCTTGAGCGAGCCGTCGTGGTGAACGCGCAGGACCGACACCTGGTCGGATCCCGCGTCGACGGCGACCAGGAACCGGCCGTCATCCGTGATCTGGAGCGCGCCGGCCGAGCCGGTGGGGCTGCCGATTCCAGCCCCGCCCGCGTCGAACGGCGTGCCGGCGATCGGCGTCAGGCTGCCATTCGCATGGCGGTCGAAGCCGGAGATCGTGTTCCCACCGGCGGTGTTGTTGTTGACGTAGACATGGCCGACCACTGGGCCGCCGCTCGACGCGGCTACGTTCCCAGCGGTTCCGATCAGCAGGGCGATCGTCGCCCCGCTGAGGCCCAATGCGCTGAACAATCGATGCATCGTGTGCTCCGTACTCCGGGGATTGAGGGACAGGGAGCACGATGCAGACCGGCCATGACGCGCCAATGACCGTTGCGTGACGGAGCTGTGACCATTCCGTGACCAGAGCGTGACGCCGCGCGGACGCTCCGCGCTGGACCTACTCGTCGAGCATCTGGAGCAGGGCCGTCGTCGTGCGCCAGTTCCGGATGGTCATCTCCTTGTAGATCGGCTGCCCAACCAGACGCGTCAGATAGGTCTGGCTCACTCGCTCGATCAAGCGCGCGAAGTAGAGCACGCCGTCGCCGGGGTGCACGGTGTCCACGCCTTCCCGGGTCTGGATGTGCTCAAGCGCTTCGCCTGCCAGGAGTGGCGGCCGCAGGAAGATGGCGTCGTACCGGTAGCGATTGGGCGCAAGGCCGAAATCGCGGGGTGCCTGCGCGACGATTGCCCGCAGCTCAGGTTCGCTGCGCACCACCACGCGTGCCGTGTAGCCGAAGCGGCTCGACAGGCCGGCTTCAGCGATCTCCGACCACCTGCTCGCGCCGGTTCGTCCACCGTCGAACAGGACGTTGCCACTCTGGATATACGTGGCGACGTTGGTGGCGCCTGCTTCCTCGAACCAGGCACGCAGGGCCGCCATCGGGATCAGGTTGTTGCCCCCGACATTGATGCCACGCAACAGGGCGAGATAACGCACGGTTGACAATGGTACGGGCCACGCGCCGTCGCAGCCGGGGTGCTCCAGCCGCAAATTCGATCATTCGAGTGAAATTTACGCCGTAGACACCCCGACGGGGCTCATACCCTGTGAAACCGTCGGACACGATCGATGCCTTGGGGAAGGACTCATTGGATAGCACGTTGGTTGTCCGGGCACAGCACGGCAACGAAGAGGCATTCGCGAGCCTCGTTGACGCGATCGGTGATGGACTCAACGCGGTCGCCTACAGGATCCTGCGCGACCCGGGCCTCGCCGAGGATGCGACGCAGCAGGCGCTGATGACCATCTGGCGGACCCTTCCACAACTCCGCGACCCAACCCGGTTCGACGCCTGGTCGTATCGACTCCTCGTCCACGCCTGCTTTGCCGAAGGGCGCCGCTCCAATCGCTGGAGTCCCAACCTTCACCTCCTGCCAGGCGATGAGCCGACGTCAGCGGGAGGCTTCAGCTCAGTCGTCGATCGCGACCAGCTCGAGCGCGGTTTCCGGCGACTGTCCATCGACCACCGGGCCGTGGTCGTGCTCCACCACTACCTCGATCTACCGCTCGACGAGGTCGCCGAAGCGCTCGGTGTCCCCGTCGGGACGGTCCGTTCGAGATTGCAGCACGCGATGCGGGGCCTGCGGGCGGCCCTCGAGGCCGACGCACGAACAACGCCCCAGGAGGCAGCTCAATGACCGCTGATCGTGACGTCACGGGCATTGTCAGGGCCTGGCTGGAAGACGGCTTGACGAAACTCCCGAAGCACGTCCGGGAACGAGTGCTCGAGGATATCCGAGCCACTCCACAGCACCGCTCCTGGTGGCCAATGCCGTCGCTTCAATCGATCACGAGCCTGGCCAGGATCGCCGCGGCTGTGGCCATCGTCGTCATGATCGCGTTGGTCGGCTTGAACCTTGTGCCAAGCAGCCATCAGGTCGCGGGACCCCCGCCGTCAAGGTCGCCCGCTCCGAGCACCACGGGCTTGAGCGCGACCCCCGTCCTCACGCCGTCGCCGTCCTTGAGCCCCAGCCCCAACCCGACTTCGACGACCCCGGTGTCGTTGCTGGCGCCCGCGGGGAGCGCAGTTGGCAACCGTAGTGGCCTGCTGCCCGCCGGTACCTACGATGACCTCGGTGTAGACGGGAATTTCAACGTGCGGTTCACGGTGCCAGCCGGCTGGACGTGGAACGGCAACTCGCTGAGCAAAGGCGGGATCGGCCAGCCCGGTGGAGCCGCCATCTTCTTCTTCGGCCAGCCCGAGCAGGTCGAGGTCGATCCGTGCCACTGGGCTGCGGTGCAGGCGAGCCCTTCGGTGAGCACCGTGGCGAACCCGACGGTCGAGTCGTTCATCACGGCGCTGGCCGCCCAGCCGATGCGCAATGCCACGACCCCCGTGAATCGGCCGATGAGCAGCCTTGGCTTGGCGGGCCGCTGGGCCGGCCTGGCGGTGAGCGTGACGGTTCCAAGCGACCTCAGCCTGGCCAGTTGTGATCAAGGTCAATTCCGGAGCTGGACCGCCGGGAGCGATATCCGCTCGAATCAAGGGCCCGGTCAGCGCGACCTGGTCTGGGCAGTCGATCTCACCGGCAACGGCGTCACCAATGCCGGCCAGACGCTCATCGTCGATGCGGCCACCTACCCGGGAACACCCGCAGCTGTTGCGGCGCAGATCAACGCCATCCTCGCGTCGATGAAGGCGGGGCACTGGGGCTGATCCATCGACCGTCAGCTAGATTGACGATTGGATCGATGGCGGCTAGCTCAGGCGTGGCGAATGACCCAGAGACAATCCGACGGGACATCAGCGGCCAGCGATTATGGCGCGAAGGCAAATGCTTTGACGAAAGCGGAATACTCGGCGAGATGCATCCCGCCCGATATGTCATCGATCTCTACGGCGAGGGACGCGCCGCCTGACGCGAGCAGGTACAAGCGCATCACCATCCCCGGCCCAACTCCGTGATCGAGACCGGATGGTGCGACCCCGACGATGACCGTGCTGTCCTTCACTCCGTTGCCGATCTGGCAGGCATCAAGCGTCGATCCCTTGGGGTAGCGGATGTCCACCACGACGCCGGTGAGTCCGCCGACCATGGCTGGCTTCGGCGTGGTCGTTACCAAGGTCGGCTGCTTGGCCAGCCAGGAGGCCATCGCGGCCGGGGTCGAGCCGGAGCCCTGGGCAGGTCCGGAGTGGCAGTCGAGCGCCTCAGGCGCGACGCTCGTGTAGACGCCGATGTAATCGCTCGTCCCGGCATTGACTCCGGCAAGGTCGCCGCTCGGAGGGACCAGGAGGAAGTTCCCCGGCGTATCCTCGTAGTTCGCCCAGCCGTTGGACAACTGGTAGGTCAGCCTGGGCTGGAACACGACGGTCGTGTAGGTTCCGGCGGCCAGCCGACCAAGACACTTGCCTCCTTCCGGGTTCGGGCATGGGACCGACGAGGCGCTGGGCAGCACGCTGGGCGCGCTCGCGTTCGAGGTCTGCGGCGAAGGCGTTGGGCCCGAGGCTGGTGGCGGCGAGACGGAAGTCGGCGTCGGACTCGTCGGTGTCGTCACATCGACGCCGGAGCAAGCACCGATGGCAGGGAGCGCGAGCATGACGAGGAGCACGACGACGACTTGGGCGGAACGCATCGGAACCTCCTGTCCCTGAGCCTGTCGTCTGAACACGATGGTCGGCCCGGCCCGCTCAAGCGGCGGTGGGTGGCGAGGTCCTTATGCCTGTCAGAACAGCCGTTGCGAAGTCTAAGCCTCAGTTGGTCGCTCTGCGACTGTCGTTTCCCGGTCGCTTGTAGCTCGGCTGGCCCCTTACCGAGGGATCGACGGCCGGACGCGGAGCCGGGGCGCCTCGAGGCGAGCGAGTGCCGCTCACCTGGCCCCTATCTAAGTCGTCTCACTGACCCGGCGCAGGATCTCCCCCGCCACGGATCTGATGTCCCCTACGTTCTCGATC
>JBEPUS010000061.1:0-12186 GCA_041691435.1 Chloroflexota bacterium | reverse complement strand
TCGAACGAAAGGAGGTGATGTGCAGTGTCTGAACGTCGTCGCTGCACCACCTCGCAGGAGATGACCGTCTAAGCGGACACCCTGCGGGTGGTGAAGCGTTTTCGAGCGCCGGTCCGAAAGGGCCGGCGTTCGTGCGCCCGGAGCTCAGGCCCTTCGCCGGCCGTTACCGGTGCCGAGCCGGTGCCACCCGACCAGCGCCGAGCTGTTGCCGGTGCCGAGCCGGTGCCACCCGACCGGCGCCGAGCTGTTGCCGCCCCACCTGCGCCGCGGCCAATGGGCTGCCGCGCGGTACCATCCGCCGACCGTCATCACCGAAGGAGTCCGCCATGGGCGAGGAGACCATCGCCCTCAATCGCCGAGCACGTCACCAGTTCACGATCGACGACACGTTCGAGGCCGGGATCGCCCTGACCGGAACGGAGATCAAGTCGGTCCGTGGCCACAAGGTGAACCTGTCCGACGCATACGCCCGAATCGACCGTGGCGAGATGTGGCTGTTCGCCGCGCACATCGCCCCATACGAGGGCGGCAACCGGATGAACCACGAGGCGAAGCGGACCCGCAAGCTGTTGGTCCATCGCGCCGAGATCACCCAGCTCCTCTCCAAGACGAAGCAGAAGGGCCAGACCATGGTCCCGCTGCGCCTCTACATCAACGAGCGTGGCCGAGCCAAGGTCGAGATCGGCCTGGCCCGCGGCAAGCAGCTCTTCGATCGCCGCCGGGACATCGCCGAGCGCGACTCCCGGCGCGACGTCGCCCGCCAGCTTGCCGACGTGACCCGCGGGCGCTGAGCGACGGTCTCGGGCCTCGGCGGGTTCGGGCGGCGTCTCGAGCGGTCGGCATCTCGTGCCGGCGTTTCGACGCCAGCGCCCGGGTGAGGAATATTCGTCAACGACGACAGGCCGGACCCGAGGTCCTGCCAAATTCCAGCCGGGGCGGCCTTATGGTCGGTCGCGGCGCGAGAACGGGGAAACCGGAGGTCCCGTCAGCACGGCTCGTGCACGAATCCGGCCGCCCAGGCTCCTCAACGGCGCGGAACCAACCGAATTCCGACCATAACGCCGCCCCCACTGGAATTTGGCAGCGACGAGCGGTGGATTCAGGCGCGACCGGCGCGGCAGCGACGAGCGGCGAATAGGCCGGGCCACGGACGCGGAGGGACCGCTCTTGGCAGGTGCCCGGGCTTGTGGGATGATCCGCGTCCGTCGAACGCAGGTTCGATGGCCGTGGGGATGCGTGGATTCGACAGGGTCCAGCTACCAGGGAACGCGAGCCGAGGATGTCGCTCTGGCCTCGTAAAAAGGCGACAAAACGAAGTAACTGGCAACCGCCAGCCTGCTCTCGCCCTCGCTGCTTAGGCAGTAAGGTGAGCGTGGAAGCAGCCTCCTCCTCGCGGGCTGTGGAAGCGTCATTCAGCGAGGATGCGAACGAAGCGATTGCCGCGTAGCGTCGTTCAAAGCCCGATCTAGGGACACGTGACTGGACCGGCCGGGAGCCTGCCGATGGGCGCCTGGTCGGTTGACGACAAATCATCGGACACGCTCGTAGTGGTCCCTGGCGAAGGGTTCTGGACGGGGAGTTCGACTCTCCCCCATCTCCACCAACAACCATCGCCCGCCGTGAGGCGCTGCCTGGAACGCAAGCGTTCTACGGACCCGCCCTGAACGGGCAACCCGAGGTGCAGGGCGTGCGCAAGGTGGTCGTGTACGAGTTGTTGTCCCTCGACGGGGTTGCCGAGGCGCCCGATGAATTCTTCGAGTGGGACGACGCGATCGACACCAACCTTGGCGCCGTGATCGCCACTCAGGACGCGGTCATCCTGGGCCGCCGCAGCTACACCGAGTGGGCCCAGTTCTGGCCGGGCAGCCAGATCCAGCCATTCGCCGCATTCATCAACGGGGTCACGAAGTATGTCGCGACGTCGACGCCCCTTGACCGGGATTGGGCCAATGCGACGGTGCTGGACGGCGGGCTGGTCGAGTTCGTTCGGGAGCTCAAGCAGCAGGACGGCGGGGATGTGGGTGTCCACGCGAGCATCTCGGTCGCGCAGGCCCTGCTCGCCGCCGACGTCGTCGACGAGCTCAGGCTCGTGATCGGGCCGATGATCGTCGGCCGCGGACGACGGCTCCTCGACGGCCTGCCGGCCATTCAGCTCGAACTGGTTGGAAGCGAGACCTCACCCACTGGCTATCTGCTCGTTGTCTATCGCGTGATTCACTAGGGGCTGGATCCAGCGAAACGGCCGACGAGGTTGACGCGGCAGCGCCGCCCTACAGCGAGATTGCCGATGACGCGGCGTCAGTGGAGCGGGAGGATCCTGACCATCAACGAGCGCGCGGCTCGGATCACCGCTTCGCGATCAAAGGTGATCACATACTCGAATCGACGGTCCAGGTCTGGACCTGTGTCTCCCAGGTCGCGCGCCACGAGTGCGCCCGCGAAATGAGGCCCGAGGACGACCACGTGCCAGTGTCCGCGCAATGGATCGTCCTCAGCCAGGGTCGTGCCTCGCACGCCGGGCACCGGTTCCGAGGTAAGGCCGACGCCGAACATCACGACCAGTGGGCTGCCCACGGCTAGTCGCGCGTACTGGCGGGCCGTGGCAGCCGTGAGATAGCGGGCGTCCTGCAGGCAGGCGAACACCACCGCGCCATCGGGCACGGCGTCGGCCCATCGCTCAAGGTGCCGAGAGAACCCCAGCAATTCGCTCTTGGCTGCGACGCGCGGTCGATGACCCGGAAATACCGCCTCGATCGGTGTGAGGCTCGGCGTCACCTCGGGCAGTCGCAATGAGCGCAGCGGCTCGACCGGTTCCTCGAATTGCAATGGCAGCGCGCCCGGCCGTCCGAAGCGCCAGCCCTGACCGATCGTGGCGCCGAGCGCCCGGGCGGTCCGCTCGTGCTGCTCCGTCTCCACCCCTTCGGCGAGCACGAGAGCCCCGGTCCGTTCCGCTTCGGCCATGACCGCGCTGAGCTGTGCAGCGACCCGCGCCGTGGAACGGCCCTGGATCAGGCCGAGATCGAGCTTGATGACGTCCGGTCGGAGCAATGGCATGAATGCCGCAGAGACATCTTCGGCCCCGACGTCATCGAGCGCGATGGCCCAGTCCATGGCCCGGACGCTCTCGATCATGGCCAGGAGCTCTGCGGGCCGTGAAGCCAGCGCTCGCTCCGTGATCTCCAGGACCACCCGCAGCTTCTGGCGCGCTCGCTCGAAGTCGCGCTGGATGTCGGCCGGGACGGGTCGGCCCAGTGACGCAGGCTCGACATTGATGAATAGCGCGATCGACGGCGGAAGCGCGGCCTCGATCGCACCATCCACGGCCGCCAGACGGCAGGCCCAGTCCAGCGCCACCTCCCGCCCGGTCGCGAGAGCCGTCTCGAACAGGGCGATGGGCGATTCGAGGATGGATCCGGCGGGGCCGCGTGCCAGGGCTTCGTAGGCGATGACCCCTCCGACATCCAGATCCACCAGGGGCTGGTAGACGGACCGAATCAGCCGGTGTTCCAGGATCCGGTCGAGCTCCACCTCCGACGCGAGCGGGTGGGTCCGCCACGAAGGGATCGGGCGGTCCGTAGCCGGCACGGTCGGGGTCGTCATGACGGAGCACCAGCGATGGAGGGCGACGCGGCCCGGTCGGCCGCTCGAGGGACGGGGCTTGACACGGGCAGTCCGCGTGCGACCCAGTCGGCGGCGGCAATCTCGTGCAACCGAACCGTACCTTGGCCATGGTTCGATCCTCAATCACGCAATAGTCATCGCTCGCGAGGCGGTGGAGCCGGGGCCTTCGTAAGATGGTCCAGTCATCGAATGTGCTACGAGGATTGGCGTGGATTTCAAGCTCGAACTGGTGATCTTGCCGGTGACCGACGTGGATCGCGCGAAGGCGTTCTACATCGACCGGGCTGGCTTCATCCTGGACGTGGACTTCCAGCTCGGAGACTTCCGGGTGGTCCAGCTGACGCCCCCCGGGTCGGCCTGCTCGATCACCCTGATGACCACGACCGACATGGCACCGGGCAGCGTGCGCAACCTGCACCTCGTGGTCGAGGACATCGAGGCGGCGCGGGCCGAGCTGCTGGGGCGCGGCCTGGAGGTGAGTGAGTCCTACCACTTCGAGGCGGGCGAACAGAAGCCGGGGCCGGACCCGAAGCATGGGAAGTACGAGTCATATCTCGCGTTCAGTGATCCCGACGGGAACAGCTGGCTCGTCCAGGAGGTCCCGCCGGGCAGCTAGCCAGGCGCACACAGGCGGAGCGGGAGGGCACAGGGCATGGAATCCAGCGAGTTCGCCGCAGGTGGCGGCCAGACGATCGTGTCTACGTGTCTGACGACACGAGTGACGAGGTCGACGCGGCAGCGCTCTACAGCGAGATCGCCGATGACGCGGCAAATCGGCTCACGAATGGCCAGCGCCTGATCTCGATGGCTGCCACCCCACTGCGCCACGCCAACGCGTTCATCGGCCGCGAAGGCAGCGGCTACGAGACGAAGATCGCCGTCGCGGTGGCCTACGCAACGACGACGGCCGCGGCAACGACGGACGCGACCGCGCCGACGGCGGCCGGCATGACCACGACGAGCACATGACGCAGGACAGAGCCGATCCCGGGGCCCTCCTCGAGCGGACGGCCGAGCTGGCGATCGAGTACCTGCGAGCCCTGCCCGAAAGCCCGGTCCGAGCCAACCAGGACGTCGAATCGCTCAGGGCGGCCCTCTGCGGACCCCTGCCCGAAGCGGGCAATGAGCCACTCGCCGTGATCGAGGCGCTGGCCCGGGATGCGGCGCCCGGCTTGATCGCCCTCGCCGGCCCGCGCTATTTCGGCTTCGTGATCGGCGGCGGCGTGCCCGCGGCCGTGGCCGCCGATTGGCTGACCTCAACGTGGGACCAGAACGCCGGGCTGTACGTGGCCGGACCGGCCGCCTCGGTGGTCGAGGAGGCCGTGGGCGCCTGGTTGATCGAGATGTTCGGCCTTCCGGCGCAATCGAGCTACGGCTTCGTCACCGGCTGCCAGATGGCCCATTTCACCTGCCTCGGCGCGGCCCGCCACGCGGTCCTCAAGCGGGCCGGCTGGGATGTCGAGGCGGACGGCCTGTTCGGTGCACCGCCGATCGAGGTGATCGTGGGGGGCGAGGCCCATGCCACGATCCATGCGGCCCTCCAGTACCTGGGGATGGGCCGCGAGCGCGTCCACGTTGCCGCCGCCGATGCGCAGGGCCGGATGCGCCTGGATGCGTTCGAGGAGGTCCTTGCGTCGATCCCCGCCGGCAGCCCGCTGATTGTCTGCGTCCAGGCCGGCAACGTGAACACGGGCTCGTTCGATCCGATCGCCGCGATCATCGCGAGCACCCGCCGGCGCGAGGGTGCCTGGGTCCATGTCGATGGGGCCTTCGGCCTGTGGGGCCGGCTCAGCCCGGCAACGGCCGGCCTCCTCGACGGTGTCGAGGGTGCGGATTCGTGGGCGAGCGACGGGCACAAGTGGCTGAACGTGCCGTACGACTCGGGCCTGGCGTTCGTGGCCGATCCGATGGCCCACGCGGCCGCGATGTCGCCGCCCAACGCGCCCTACCTCCAGTACACCGGGTCCGGCCAGCGCGACGAGGAGCATTGGGTCCCCGAGTTCTCGCGGCGAGCACGCGGCTTCGCCCTGTACGCCGCGATCCGCAGCCTGGGGCGAGACGGGATCCGGGCGATCGTCGAGCGCTGCTGCGCTGTCGCCCGGGAGATCGCGGCTGAGCTGGCCGACGTGCCGGATGTCGAGGTGCTCAATGACGTGGTCCTGAACCAGGTCCTCGTTCGGTTCAATGCGCCGAACGGTGACCTGGCGGACGGCGATCGCCTGACCCGGGCCGTGGTCCAGCAGATCCAGGACGAGGGCACGATCTGGCTGTCGGGGACCACATGGCACGGCAAGGCAGCCATCAGGATCTCCGTCTCGAACTGGCAGACCGGGCTCGATGAGGCCGAGATCGCGGTCGCAGCGATCCGCCGGGCAGCGGACAGGGCCACGGCGAGGAAGTAGACCTGGCCGGTCTTGGGACCGGGGACCGAAGGGCTAGGCGACGCCCTTCATGATCACGCCGATCATCCGCGCGTAGTGCGAGTAGTACGTCTTCTGGTCGATGATCTTGCCGGCCTTGTTGCGAACCGTGACGGTGACCCAGGTGTCCTGGCCGTCGGCCTGGTACTCGCTCTGGACCACCTGGCCGGGCCGCAGGCCCTTCGTGTGCACGACCGTCGTGTAGCCGCGGATGAAGTTCTTCACGATCGGCTTGGAGATCGAGACTGTGCGCCCGGTGGGGACGCTGTAGAGGGTGAACCGGACGACGCCCGGGCGGGCGTAGGTACGGATCAGGATCGGGTACGGGGTGTCGTTGGTGAAGGTCATGTTCTGGACGGCCGAGCCGTCCTGCCAGACCGTGGCATCGAGACCCAGCGGGTAGCGCGAGATGTAGTAGTAGTGATTGGCCCGGGCGCCCATCTTCAGGCCGGCCCGCAGCGCCGCATTGAAGAGCGTCGTTGACGTGGAGCAGATCCCGCCACCGATCGTCTTGCCCTCGACCGAGTGCCCGTTGATGATCGCGCCGCCCAGCTTGTAGCCCTTGGCCAGGCTGACGACACCGACCGACTTCCAGAAATTGAACTCGGCGCCGGGAGCGACGATCGTGCCGTCGATCGCCATCGCCGGGATCGTGATGTTGGCGCTGTTGCCGTTGTGGGCGCCGACCGCGTAGTAGGTGGTCCAGCTCGAGATGGCCCGCATCTGGGGCGCCGCGCTGGTCGCCGCTGCGGTGGACAGGTTGGGCGTGGTGGTCGCAATCGCCGGCGCGAGTGACGGGCTGCTCGCCAGGCCCGCGGCGCGCTGGCTCAGGAGACTCTGCACGAGAGCTACCGAGGCCGCCACGTCGAGTGAGCGGCCATCCTTGCCGGCAACGACGCCGACGACCTTGTTGTGCTTGGAGACGAGGAACGAGGCGTCGACCGCCTTGCGGTTGATCTTCTTGGCAAGGGCGGTCAGCGAGGCACTGACCTTGGCGGTGTCCGCCTGGACGCCGTAGGTGCCATCAGCGCTCGTCCCGATCGTGAGCCATGAGGCGACCGTCGCGGCGGGGATCGTCCAGCTGTCGGATTCGTGGGTGAGGATGATCGGCGCAACCTCCGCGTTGGCGCCGGCGGCGGCGGTCTGCGCCTGGGCCGAGCTGATGGTGGGCGAGGTGGCCGTCAGGTCCCCGGACACATCCAACGCCTGGGCGGCCGAGTCCGGCGAGCCGAGGGCCAGCATCAGCTGGCGGGTGAGCGCGTCCACTGAGAGAGTCCGGCCATCGCTGGAGCCGCTGGCCACGAAGCCGATCGGCGTGCTCCGGATCACGGCACTGGTGGGGCTGGTGGCGACGCTGGTGGCGACCAGGCTGAGGCTCGCCTGCAACGCGGTCTGGTCGAAGGTGACGACGGGGCCGACGGTCGTGCCGCGCAGGGCCGTCCGGATCTCGTCGGCCACCCGCACGAGGGGGTTGCCCGTTCGCCCGACGGCCAGCGCGGCGTCGACCATGGCGTTCGCGTCGACGTGCCGGCCAAGGTCGGCGTAGCTGACATTCGTTGTCCCATCCGGGAGGGTGAGCGTGAGCTGTCCGACGCCGAGGGAAGCGTACGCGGCGTTGAGCTTGCTGATCGCCTGGTCGCGGGTCAGCCCGGACAGGTCCACCGATCCCGCGTGAACGCCGGCGCCGATCTTGCCGGCGTGGGCCTGCTCGTAGGCGAACACGCCGCCGACGGAGATCGCCAGGGCCAGGCCGAGGCCAATGAAGAACGCAAGAAGGACCCGCGGCCAGCGCGCAGAGCGCGCTGAATCGAGGGTCGCGGGCAGTTCAGTTTCGGTCGTCGTGGTCATGTGCGGAGGACATCCTACCAGCCGTTTCAATCCCCGCCCGTCGAGCAGAGGTCCGGTGGGCTGGGGTACGTCTAGACGAACGGATCGGTTCGCCCGTGACGGTCAGGCGCGAGGCAGGACGATCACCCTCCGATTCGGCTCCTCGCCGATCGACTGGGTGGCCACGTCGGGGCTGTCGCGCAGGGCGATGTGGATCCAGCGCCGCTCGAGAGCGGACATCGGCTCCAGCTGGAGCATCTTGCCGGTCTCGCCGACTCGATCCGCAGCGCGGCGAGCGATCTCGACGAGCTGGCGCTCGCGCCGGCCGCGGTAGTCCTCGACGTCGACCAGGACGCGTGTCCAATCGCCCATGCGCCGCGACAGCATCAGGTTCACGAGGTGCTGGAGGGCCGAGAGGCGCTCGCCCTTGCGCCCGATCAGGGCCCCGAGCGCCTCCTTCTCGTCGCCTTCGCCGATCACGTTGAGCCGGCTCGTGTCGCCGGCGCGGATCTCAACGGTCACTTCGAAGTCCATCAGGCGCATCAGGTTCTCGAGGATCTCCTTGCCGGCGGCGAGGGCCTCGGGCGAGGCGTCGGCGGCCTCCAGGTCGGCCCGCTCGGCCGACACCGAGCCACGCGCGGCAGCAACCTCGGCGGCCTCTCGCTCGGTCAGGTCTGACGACGGTCCGCGAGGGACCGGTCGATCGCCGGCGGGCCGGTCGCGGTCGCCCTCCCGACGAGGCGGTCGGTCGGTACGCGGCCGATCGCTGCGAGCCGGGCGGTCTTCGCGCCTCGGGCGGTCGTCACGGCGAGGCCGGTCATCGCGGACCTCGCGGTCGGCTCGAGGCGTCTCGGTCGGAGCGGCCTCGGCCCGGGGCGCCTCGACGCGCGGTGCCTCGGCGCCGTCGCGCGGGCGGTCGTCTCGCGGGCGGTCGTCTCGGGGGCGGTCATCTCGCGGGCGGTCGTCGCGGCGTGGCCCACGGTCGGCGTCGCGCTTCGGCGGGCGGTCATCGCGCGGGCGGTCGTCGCGGGGTGGGGCCGAAGGCGGGGGCGTAGCGGCTGCGGCTTCGCGCTTCGGTGCGCCGCCACCCAGCGCCTGGCGCGGCGCCGCGACGATCCGGGCGGCCTCGGCGCCCATGCCCAGGACCCCGCGACTGCCAGGGGTCAGGATCTCGAAGTCCAGGTCGTTGAGCTCCACCTTGAAGGCTTCGCGGGCTGCCTTCAGGGCCTCTTCAACAGACTTGCCGGTGAATTCCTGGTATGCGCTCATGTCAGCGTCGTCTCCCTCGTCGGCCCTGCCGGCCGCCCCGTTCACGGGGTCGGATCGTCGTCGCGGCTTTTGCCGCACGTTCGTCTGTTTGGGTAAGTACCGAGTTCGCCGCCCGCTTCGTCGGATCCGCGGTGGGCGTGGCCACCGGGAAGCGCGGGGTGTGGCCCCGGGCGAAGGCCGGATCCCAGCCCAGCAGCGGGAACATCCCGCCCCAGCCGATGATCAGGTACTGCTGGACCAGCGAGAAGAGCGTCGACACGATCCAGTAGATGAACAGGCCGGCCGGCAGGAAGCCACCGTAGAAGATGGAGATGAACGGCAGGAACAGCATCGACTGGCGCTGGATCTTGGTGTTCTGGTCGTCCGGGATGCCCGGATCGCGGCGGGGCAGGGTCATGCGCGACTGGAAGAGCTGGAGCAGGGAGGAGATGATCGCCAGCAGGCTGATCCCGATCCCGATCGTGAACAGGACCTGGGGCTGGCTCAGGTCGATCCCGAAGACCGTCGAGTCGATGCATGGCTTGACGTGGCCCGCGGCGATGAACGTGGGCACGTCCGGGCATTTGAGGTTGATCAGCTGGACGCCGAAGACCCGGAGCATCCCGGTCGGGTTGTAGTTCTGGAGACCCGAGCTGAACACCGAGTACATCGGGATCAGCAGCATGAACTGCAGGATCAGGGGCAGGCAGCCCTGGGCGGGATTGACGCCGCGCTCCTTGTAGAACGCCTGGGTCGCCTCCTGGACCTTGGTCCGGTCGCCCTTGAAGCGCTTCTGGATCTCCTTGAGCTCCGGCCCCAGGAGCTGCATCCGCTTCTGGCTGACGATCTGCTTGCGATAGAGGGGGATCAGCAGGACGCGCACCAGCAGGGTAACGACGATGATCGCGACGACCATGCTGCCGGTCGCCTGTTGAACAGCGACCAGGCTGATGAACAGGGCCTGGAAGATCGGGGTGAACAGGAACGCGAGGAGCGAGAACGGGTCGCTCGGGTTGGCCGGATGGAGCGGGATGGCCGCCGGGATTGGCGTGCCGCTCGGGGCCACGGTGGCCGTCTGGCCGGGAGCGAGCGTCGCCCCCGGGCCGGCGATCCCGGCGCAGGCCGCCAGGAAGAGCGCGGCGAAGGCGATCAGCAGGGCGAGGCCCAGCCAGGGCTGGAAGCGTCCGAGACGCCATCGAATTGCTGCGGTCATCGGGCTCAACGCACGGGGTCGTAGCCACCGGGGTGCCATGGGTGACAGCGGGCGATCCGCCGGGCACCCATCCAGCTGCCCTTGAGCAGACCGTAGCGCGCGATCGCCTGCTCCGTGTAGTGCGAGCAGGTGGGTTCGAAGCGGCAGCTCGAGGGCAGCCACGCGAACACGACTCGGTAGACCTTGATCAGTCCGATTCCGATTCGTTTCAAGCGCTGCCAGGTCCTTCCAGGACGCCTCCCCGACGGAGGAGCCGTGCGATCGCCTCCGTCAGTTCCCCGTGCGTTGCCGTCACGAGCGCCGGGCGGGCGATGATCAGAACGTCCCAGCCGGGCTGGAACGAGGGCGCCACTGCCCTCAATGCCTCTCGGATGCGTCGACGAAGCCGATTACGGATGACCGCTCCACCGAGCTTTCGGCCGGTGGCCAGGCCGAACCTGGTGGCCTCGAGGTCCGTCCGGAGCATTCGCACGACAAGGAGTGGGTGGGACCGAACCGTCCCGGTTTCCTGGAGCTTGGCGAAATCCCGCGGACGGGAGAGCATCACAAGACGCGGCGGATGAGTGCCTCGCTCGATCAGGCCGTCAGCCGCTTCCGGCCCCGGGCGCGGCGGGCGGCCAGGATCCGTCGACCGCCGGTCGTTCGCATCCGGGCTCGAAAGCCGTGTTCCTTGGCGCGGTGGCGCTTCTTTGGCTGATAGGTCTGCTTCATCGAGACTGCGCGTGATCCTCTCCATGAGGCCCCGTGGCCCGCCCCCGGTTGCCGGAAGGATTCCGACCCCTAGAGGCACGAGAACGCGCCGTGCGCACGAAAGCGCCTGGCGCGTCGACGTCCGGGAGAGTATATGGACGGCCTCGATCGAGTGTCAATCGAGCACGGTCCCAGCATGAGCGTGGTCGCACCCCTTGGAGCCGCACGAAGGCCGACGCCCACATGGGTACCTGGTACCTCAAAACGCCGATTTCGGGCAGCTCGGGATCAACGACGGGCGACCCTGCCGACCAGTTCATCCCGACGCGAAGCGTGAGACGGGATGAAATCGCCCATGTGCCGGCCTGGATCAGGGGGTGGGCGACGCGGATCGCCTCGAGACCGGCCCTTTGAGGTATGGCGTACCCTCGCCAGCGAACCCGGGCGAAGGGCGGCACGGACGCGATCCCGCCGAGGCGTTCAACGCTCCGGCCGGCCATGCATAGATACTCCCTGGGAGTATGCCGATTCGCGGGCCTCGGCGCCTTGCTAGGCCGGTTCAGCCGGTGCTATCCTTCCCGAGCCCCCGACGCCGGGACGCTCGCGGGCACCTTCGGAGGTCCGCCGGAGGAGCTGGTGGAGCGGTCATTCCGGCACCGCGCAGCGGCGTCCGTGGCCCAGTACTCTGGCTTCGCCGTCCTCGTTCACCCCAGCCGCCGCGTCGGCGCAACAGTCCGCCGCCTCGGCCATCTATCTCTTCTGAGCTGCAGGGTCACGATCGAGCATATGGACGCGAAGCACGTATGGCGAGCCGCTCTCGGTGAGCTCCAGGTCTCACTGTCTCCGGCGAACTACGAGACGTGGCTGCGCGACACGAACCTCATCGAGGTCGAGGACAACCTCTTCCGGATCGCCGTCCCGAACGGGTTCGCGAAGGACTGGCTCGAGACCCGCTACCGGTCGTTGATCTCCCAGACGCTCGCCCGGATCGTGGGCTATAGCGTCCAGGTCGAGTTCATCGTCCGCGCCCCAGCCGAGACGCCGGCCACGGAAGCTTCCGCGCCGGCCAGCTCGGCCAGCCAGCAGGTCCGGCTCGAGCCCGGCCGGGTGGGCGGCGAAGGCGGTTCGTCTAATCTCAATCCGCGCTACACGTTCGCCAACTTCATC
>JBEPUS010000060.1:0-12216 GCA_041691435.1 Chloroflexota bacterium | reverse complement strand
CCGAGGCAGAGCGTCTCGATGGCGGCCGGACTGGGCGACGACGGGCTCGTGCCGGGCGTCGGGCTGGGTTCGCCAGCCTCGGACGCGGCGGTCGTCGCCGTTGGGCTCGCCGTCGGTGTCGTGGTCGGGTTCGGCGTGCTTCCCGGTCCCACGAATACGATCCGCAACCCGGGCAACCCATAGCCAATCGCGGCGGCGAGGCCGGCCGCAACGAGCACGGCTGTGAGGGCCAGCACGAGCGCTCGCCTGGCCGGCCGGCCGGCCGGCTCCGGGAATCGGTGGAACCAACGACGGCGCACGGGCGTGGACGCCGCCCCGCTCCCGTCCACGATCCGGCGGCGGACGGCTGCCGCGAAGTCGGCTCCGCCGCTCGGCGCCAGCACATGGCCAAGGTCAACCAGGGCGGCCCCGAGCTCGCCGTCCGTCGGGGGTCCGAACCCATCCATCATCGCTCGTCCCCCTCTCCCGTCGACCGCGCAATGGCCGACCCCGGCTCGATCTTCGAGCGGAGCCGCCCCAGGGCGCGCGACAGGCGGGATTTGACCGTGCCGCGAGGCACCCCGAGCGCTTCGGCCATCTCCGCTTCGCCCAACTCCAGGAAGTAGCGAAAGCCGATGACGAGGCGGTCATCGATGCTGAGGCCGGACATCGCCTTGAGGAGCGCCTCACGTCGCTCGCGGACGAGGATCGTCGCCTCGGGCGACGAGGCCGCGCCGTCCGGGGGACGATCCTCAGCGATTCGCAGGGCGAGCGCGGCCCTTCGACCGGCCGACCGCCGGCGATTTCGCGCCTCATTGGCCACGATCCGCAGGATCCAGGGCCGAAACAAGGCCCCTGGCCGGAACCCGCCAAGCGCGAGGTAGCCCTTGACGAACGCGTCCTGGGCGGCGTCCTCCGCCTCCGCCTCGCCGGACAGGACGAGGCTGGCGGTTCTGATGGCCGCGGCTTGATGCTGCTTGACCAGCTCCTCATAGGCCATCGGGTCGCCTCGCCGTGCACGTTCGATCAGCCCGGACTCATCCGTTGGACGGCCCTCCTACGGTGCGCCTGACTCCTATCTACACCTGCCGAACGGCCCCGGTTCCCTGACCGCGCACATCTCGCCTACGCGTGCAGCTCACTCGATTCAGGCATGAGCGGAGTGCTCCTTGGTCAGGCACTTGAGATACGGGCCATAATCCGGATGTGAGGTCGATCGTAGCGATGTCAGCGAAGTCGGGCCGTGCCACGGGCCGTCGACGCCTGACCCGTGTGGAAGCCCAGGCCCTGACCCGGCGGCGCCTCCTCGAGGCTGCCGCTGACATCTTTGCCGAAAAGGGCTTCCGGGCGGCTTCCCTGGCCGACGTCGCCGACCGAGCCGGCTACACGATCGGTGCCGTCTACTCGAACTTCGCCAGTAAAAACGAGATGTTCCAGGAATTGATGGCCGAGCGCCTCCGAATGGCCGAGGCGAGCCTCGGATCCGCATTCTCGGACGATGCCCAAGGTGGCCGGACCCCGGCGATTTCCATCGACGAGCAAATCGAGCAGGAGCTGGATGGACTCGAGCGTGCTGAACAGGCCGTACCCGAGCGCTGGTGGCGGCTGCTCTACGAGTACCGCGCCCACGTCGGATCGGACGCCGCGGCCCGCGCCGAGCTAGCGGATGTCGAGCGCCGCTGTCGCGAGATCGTGGCCGGGCATATCGAGCGATTTGCGATCGCCGCCGGGCTGATCCTGCCGATGAGCCCGATCGTGCTCGCCGAGCTGAGTGCGGCGCTCACCGATGGCCTGCGCGTCGCCCACGCCGAAGGTCGCAGCAGCCTCACGCCCGGCGCGGGCCTGCGCGGGTTTGTGAGGGCCATCCTCGAATCATCCGACCGGGTCGAGAGCGCCTGACCCCTCGCAACATGCCGCGCTCAGCGTGCCGCGGCCGCAGCAGTCGACCCGGGGCGCGCGACTGCCGACCATGTCCCGGACCTCGCGAGGAGCTCGGCGAACCGGCGCGGATGCGCGAGCTGCGGAAAGTGGCCGCTACGTGGCCAGACTTCGGTGCGGGCCTCGGGTAGGTTCGATCGGAACCAATCCAGGTCCTCGGCTGACGGGTCGGCGCCGAGGATGGCGACATACGGCATGCCGGCCGCCCGGATCGCGGCGGCGCCCGTGATGATCCAGGCCTCGAGCTCTTCAGGTGATTGCTCGAAGAGGTCCTGCCAGTAGCCGAGCACGACATCCTGGCGCGGCTTGCTGTCCGCCTCGACGGCGCCTCGGACCTCCGGGCTGACCTCGTCGAGCCGGAAGGCACGGGCCGCGATCCGGCTCCATGCGCCGCCAAACCCTGGACTGCGGAGGACGGGCTCGAGCGACCGGAGCATCGTGGCGAAGCCACCGACGCGAACCGCGCCTTCGACTGTGATCACCCCGCGCGTCGGATATTGCGCCGCGTACAGGCTCGCAATCGAGGCGCTGGCCGAATGCCCGACGACGACCGGAGCGTCGAGGCCGGCTTCGGCGACGGCGGAATGGACGAGGGCCACCACGGTCGCCAACCCGTACGACGGCGAATCGGACGAATCGCCGTGCCCAGGAAGGTCGAGCGCGAGCGACCGCCGTCCCGGGTCCACGGCGACGAGCTCGGCCAGCGCAGGCTGCCAGAGCCGCCGATCGAATGTCAGTCCGTGGAGCAGGACGAGGGGCGGCCGCCTATCCGCCTGGCCATGGCCATCGCCAACGAGGCCCGCGTACGAGCGTGCCGGCGCCGATTCGAGCTGGACCATCCGCGTAGTCTCCAATATTGAGATATTGCCGACTATTGGAGTGTGGACCAGCGGCGGCCATTGCGCAAGTCTCGGGCACGGTCAGGCACCGGCGGCGCTTGGGCCGCGCTTGGGCCTGATCTCCTTGGCGCGGCTGAGCTCTTGGCGCGGCGCGGAGACTTGGTGCGCCCCGGCCGCTTGGCGCGGCGCGGCTGAGCTTCATGGCGCGGCGCGGCCGCTCTCTGACGCGGCCCGCCCGCTTGGCGCGGCGCGGCTGAGCTTCATGGCGCGGCGCGGCGCGGCGCGGCCCCTCTCTGACGCGGCCGCCCCTGATCTTCTGGCGAGGCTCGGCCGCCCCTTACGTTCACGGCGAGGCTTGGCCGCCCTGACCACCTCGATATAAGCCTGGGAACTACTTGGCACGCTCAACGCCCTCAGATCCGCGACTCCAAGGCCGACGCCGCCAAGCGCCTCCCGATCCACGCACGAATCCTTCGCGGGCAGGAACGCGACGACGGCGGTTGAGCACCTCGCACTCGTCTGAGAGGCCGCCAGCGCGTCAAGTAATTGCCCGGCTTATATGTGAGGCCTCAGTGCCGGGTTCGCCCTCGCGCTTGGGAGCCGAGCTCGACCGCGCCCAGGGCTCGGCGCCGCGGCCGCCCCTCATCACCTCGGTATAGGCCCAACAATTGCGGAGCACGCCAAGACCCCTCCCGGCGGCTGAGCTTCTCGGCGAGGCGCAGGCTGCCCCTGGCGCCGCACGGCCACCCCTGCCGCGACGCGGCTTCTCGGCGCGGCGCGGCCGCCTCTGATCTTCTGGCGCGGCTCGGCCGCCTCTGACCACCTCGATATAAGCCCGGCAATTACTCAGCACGCTCAACGCCCTCGGGCCGGCCCGCTCCAAGGCTCAGGCCGCCAACGGCCTCCCGATCCACGCACGAATCCTCGCCGGCGGCATCGTCAGGACGGCCGTTGAGCCAGGTTGGACCGATCCGCGACCCCGCCAGCGCGCCAAGTAATTGCCGGGCTTATACCGGATGCCTCAGGCGGGGCCGCGGCCACAGCCCGGCTCCCGAGCTCGACTCAGCGACGCGACGCCCATCAGACCAGCTCAGGCTGAGCGAGTCGGCTTGGCGGTCAGCGCGGGGTCGGGCGCAGCGCTCCCTCGATGAGATCCTCGTCGGTCACGATGCGCATCCAGTCGACCCGATGCCGGTTGACGACGATCGTCCCGGTCGACTGGTAGGTACGCCGGCCGCCCGACCAGTATTCGATCCAGGCGTTGGTCAGGGGCACCATCGGCGGACGGTCGTCGACGGTGGCGATGGGATCCGCCGACGGCTCAGCGTGGAGGTGGCCGCCGATCAGGTAGTTGCCGGATTGGATGGCGATCGGATGGGCCCGGGTGCGGTGCTGCAGGGCCGGATCTCCGCGCGGCCCCGAGGCATGGACCGCGATCAGGTCGTGGCGGCGGATGATCACCTCGCCCACCCGCTGGATGCGCCCGCTTTCGAAGCTCTCGATTTCCACCTCGGCGAGGTGCAGCGCTTCGTGCGCATTCAGCAGATCGGTCAGCCGGTCGGCGCGCAGGCGGACCCAGCCGAAGACCCGCTGGTCGTCGCCGTAGGCAATGAAGCTGACCAGCGGGGCGTCCGCAACGGCGTCCGGCTCGAAGACTTCCTCGGACGTCGGTTGGAGGATGAGGTACAGCGGTCCGGGCGGCGGCTTGGGTACCATCTGGGAGGAGGCTCTCGATCGGCCGGCGGTCGCGTTACCACCCGAACGTACCTCGACGCCTACTCCTTGGTCGTCGCTGCCGACCGCAACATTCGGACGTGCCACCCGTCTAAACAGGGTCGTTGGGCCAGCGCTCGCCGGGACGCCGCTGGACTCGATGCCTACACTGCGACCACCTAGGGGGCGGGACGTTGTCGAACGACACGAACCCGGCGTCATTGGCCACCGAGCGCGGCGGCCGCGACGGGTTCCGACCAGACATCGAAGGATTGCGCGGCCTCGCGATCCTTCTCGTCGTCAGCTACCACGCCGGGCTGCCGCTCAGTGGCGGCTTCGTCGGCGTTGACGTCTTCTTCGTGATTTCCGGCTTCCTGATCACCGGGCTCCTCATCCGCGATCGAGAGCGCAACGGCTCGATCCGGATCGGCGCGTTCTATGCCCGGCGGATCCGCCGGCTCCTGCCGGCTGCCGCCCTGGTCATCCTGGTCACCCTCCTGGTGGCAAGCCGCCTCGTCGCGCCCCTCGATCGGCCGGACGTGTCGCTCGACGGCGCTGCTTCGGCCCTGTCGGTGGCCAACATCCGGTTCGCCATCACGGCCGACTACTTCAGCCCGGCCGGCAGCCCATCGCCGTTCCTGCACTTCTGGTCGCTGGGGGTTGAGGAGCAGTTCTACCTGGTGTGGCCTGCTCTCCTCGCGATCGCGGCATTCCGCCGACCTCGGCTGGGCGCTGGAATCGTCCTGGCCGCCGTCTTCGCGGCTTCCCTCGCCGCGTCGGTGCTCGTCACGGATGCGTCGCCGAGCGTTGCGTTCTACATGCTCCCCACCCGGGCGTGGGAGCTGGCCGCGGGTGGCCTGCTCGCCCTGGGTGCCGGACGGACGATCCCGGCTGCCGTGCCCCAGCTCGTGGCAGCCACGGGCCGGGCGACGCTTGGGCTCAGCGCCTGGGCTGGGCTCGCGACGATCGTCGCGACCGCCGTGTTGCTCGATCCGAGCGTCGCGTATCCGGGGATCGTCGCCCTGCTGCCGACGGGTGGGGCGGTTGTGCTGATCGCGGGCGGCCAGCAGCGGTTCGGCCCGGGCTGGCTCCTTGGGCTTGCCCCGGCGCGCTTCCTGGGGCGGATCAGCTATTCCCTCTACCTGTGGCACTGGCCGGTCCTGGTGCTGGGCGGCCTGGCCCTGGGTGGAACGCTGGCCATGGGCCAGACAGTCGGGCTCGTGGGGATCGCCGTCGCCCTGGCGATCGCGACGTGGGCGTTCGTCGAGGAACCCTTCCGGCGGGGCATCGTGCCGCTGCCGGCCCACGCCAGCCGGACCATCGCCCTGGGCATCGCCACGCTCCTCGTGGTCGCCGTGATCGGCACGTCGCTCGACGGCTCCGAAGTCGGGGCGCTGGTGGCACTCTCGAACCCGCTGCCTTCGGACACATCGCCGGCGCCCACGCTCATCACCGGAACGCCGGCGGCCCCGGGTTCATCCGAGCCGGTGGCGCTCGGCTCCCGGCCAGCGTCCAGCCCGACGCCCGGGAAGACGCCCGCGCCCACGGGCACGAAGCCGGCCCCGGTCACCTCGTTCGCCCTGACGGCCTCAGTCCGGCCCACGCTGCTCGACGCCCGGACGGACTACGAGAAGACCTGGCGAGACGGATGCCTGGGCAACCTCTTGGCCACTACCCCTCGAGATTGCGTCTACGCGGCGAAGAAGGGCACGTTCACCGTGGCGCTCGTCGGCGATTCGCATGCCTCGGCGTTCTTCCCGGCCGTCGAGGCCGTCGCCATCGAGCATGGCTGGCGCCTGCTGACGTTCGTCAAGGTGGCCTGCCCCTTCCTGGACATGCCCATCTACAACGACATGCTCAAGCGCGCCTATACCGAGTGCGCGGCCTGGAATGCGAAGGTGGTCGCCCGTCTCCGGGCCGTCAAGCCGGACCTCGTGCTGGTCGCGAACAGCCGCTGGGTCTTCCCGCTCAACGCGTCTGACCAGAGCCGGGTGACGGAAGGCCTGGCCCTCGCCCGGATGATCCAGCAGGTGCCGGGCAAGGTGGCGATCATCGTCGACGTGCCGCTGCCGGGGATCGACGTCCCCGCGTGCCTCTCGGCCCACCCCGGCGACGTCCGCAAATGCGCGGTGCCGCGCAGCCAGGCCCTCGGATCTGGGATTGGGGTCATTGAATCCACGGCTGCGGTGAAGACCGGGGCCAGGCTGGTCAACCTGACCCATGCGATCTGCCCAGGGACCGGCGCCTGCCCGGTGGTGATCGGGGACATCATTGTCTACCGGGATCAGCACCACCTGACGGCGACGTTCTCCCGAACCCTGGCGCCCCCGCTCGACCTGAAGCTCCGGGCAATCCTCGGCCTCACCTGACGGCGAGGATCAGCGCTCGCGGCCCTTGCGGGACGTGATCTTGACCGCGAGCAGCGACAGGGCGAAGGCAATCACGAGCCAGCCCACGACCGGCGTCGCGCTCGATGCGGGCACCGCTGCGGCTCCATCGGTGGTCGTCGACGGTGGCGTCGCCCGGGGCTGGCCCGCGTCCGCGGTAATCACGACCGAGGCCGATGTCGCGATGTTGCCCGACTGCGGGTCGATCGTCCCCGACGAGTGGACCTTCGCACAGACTGCCTCCCCGCTCAGCTTCTTGAGGGCCGCCCGTGCTGCGGCACTGAGCGCGGCGGCCGGAATGGTCGCCTTGCCCACCTTGCCCACGTGCTGGGCGTTGATGCTGGCCTTGCCGCAGAAGGCGGCGTGGCCGTCGAATCCGGTGAATCCACCGGTGGTCGCATCGATCGAGAACGTCACGGCCAGGACGGAGCCTGCCTGGTAGCTCGTGGCGAAGAGGGCCGCAAGGTCCGGATAGGCGTCCGTGATTGAGGTCGGAATGACCAGGCGGGACGCGAAGATATAGAACGACGAGCCGCTGTCGAAGGCGACGGTCCCGGTGATGGTGCCCTGGGCGGCAAAGTCGATCGAGGTGATCTTGCCGCCGCTGTCAAAGCCGAGGGCAAGGCAGGTGGGACCGGAGTTGACGCCGCCCGGCAGGGCCGTCGCGGCCGCCGGCGAGATCGTGGCGCTGGCCAGGACGTCCCAGGCGCTCGACAGGCCAAGCTGCAGGCTGCCGTCTGTGGGCCCGGCTGGATCCGGGGCGGTCCAGGCACTGAGCTGGCCGCATTCAACGTCCGGTGCGGACGCGGCGGCCGGGCCGATGCCGATCGTCAGGAGGAGGATTGCCGCTGCGCCGGCGGCGGCTCGAAGGCGAGGACCAGGCAAGATGTTGCACCCACTCTACGAGTTGCTCGTCCCCCTCGGCGGGAATCTACGAACCAGGTGCAGCGTTGACTTGATGACGATAGTCACGTTGATCCGACCCATCCGTTCCGCTTCCAGCCACCCGGGACTCCCCAACGGACGCATGGGCCCGGGCCCCGGCCAGCGCTGTGACGATGACCGTCAGTAGCCGGGCTTGCCCGTCGAGCTCGGGACCGGAACCGGCCCGCCGAGGGTGGCCACGAGGAAGCCGTTGACGCCTTCACCAGTCGCGTCGCCGGGCTTCGCGTCGCCCTTCCAGCCGTACAGCGGGAGGCCCTGGTACGTGACCTGGACCGTCCCGTCGGCCCGGGTCAGCGTTGCGAAGGTCCCGGTCACGCCGGTCCCGGCCGTTGCCTGCCCACCGGCCGCGACCAGCACCGGCGGCCAGGCACCGGCGCAGCCCCCGGTGCAGGTGGATGAGGTGGCACTGTCACCGGTGTGGGTGTAAAGGGTCAGCCCGTTCGGATCGGTCAGGTAGGCACCAAGCGTTCCGGACGTTGCCAAGCCGATCACGACGCTGGCGGGGGCAGACGATCCCGGAGCCTGGCTGGACGCAGCCTGGCTGGTCGGGGCCTGGCTGGTCGGGGCCTGGCTGGGTGGCGCGGCGGTCGCCCCCGAGCCGGTGCATGCGGCCAGGACCACGGTCACGACGACGGCTGCGGTGAACAGGCCGATGAACGAGCGTCGAACGGGCATCCTGGAGCCCTCCGTAGTTGGCGATCGAGGCGCAGGTGCGCACTCATCGTACGTCGCCCGGTTGGGGGCCGGTTCTCAGAAGCAGATGCCGTTGCAATAGTTGACCAGGTAGTAGTCGTCCCAGCTCGCCGCGGCGCTCGGCGGGCTATGGACGAGCTGGACCCCTTCGGTGCCCTGGTAGTTGGCCACGCCCTGGACATTGCCGGTCCAGATCGCACCGGAGTTGGGCGAGCTCGAGGCGAGGCGGAGGTTCCACGGCCCCAGGGTGCTCGGGCAGACCTGGCCCGTGATGCTGCCGCCGATCGTGATCCCGTTGTTCGTGCCGCTCGCGGTCACCGTCCACGGCATGCAGGTCCCGAAGGGCTGGGTGGTGGTTGGCGCGACGCTGTAGATGGTGTTGCCGGGATGCCAGGTGGTTTCGAAGGCGACACCCTGCAGGTGGAGGCCAAGGGGTCCCTGCCAGGCGGTCATCGCCGCGCTCGCCCAGTATTCGTTGGACAGGTACCAATCTCCGCCCGACACGTGCTTCTTGTAGACGTTGTTGCAGCCAGAGCCCTGGACCGCGCCGCCTAGGACGTTGATGTTGACGCAGGTGGATGCCCAGGGGATACCGCCGGCCGGCATGGGCGTCGCCGCTGCCCCGAACGTTGCTGGCGAGATACCCAGATCGGCAAGGTTCAGCGCCTGGCTTGACCCAGCGCCACTCGTCTTGGACCCGCCCGCGCTGAGCCGGACCCGGATCGAACCACGTCCGCGGGAATCCGGCGGCACCACCCGGAAGGAGATGGTGGAGCCCGGCCGGCCGACGACCTGGATCGTCCCGAGGCTCCCGCGGAACGTATCGACGACGGTGCCGTGGCGGGTGATCGTCTCGGCGACGGGCCGGAAACCGCCGGCATCCCCAGCTATCCGAATGGAGAGGCTGGGCGGAGCAGCGGCGCTGGCCGGGCCGGCCGCCCCGAATCCTAACAAGAGCGACGTCCCGAGCGCCACGAGGCGCGCATTTCCTGTCACTGCACAGACCCTCTTCCCCGGCGGGCACTCGGCGGGCACTCGGCGGGCACTCGGCGGGCACTCGGCGGGCACTCGGCGGGGAAGAGGACGACCATAGCCGGCTCGAATTGGCTGCGGCTTATCAGCGCATCGTCGCCCGGATGACGAACTGTCATGACGTGCCCGCGGCAGTCCCCCAGACTCGCCCGGACTGGTCGTCGATGGGCGCCGGCATTCAGGCACTCGCTTGCCCAAACCGAGAGGATTTGAACCACATGCTGGCTCGCTATCGAAGTGCCGCGGTGCCGCTCGCCGTGGTTGCCGCGCTCGTCCTGTTCTACATGGTCAATCCGTGGGTCTTTCCGGCGATCGGCTCGACGGAGCGGGGCATCGCGACCGTCGTGTTCTGGGTGCTGATGATCGCCGTCCTCGTCCTGCTGTTCGAGGACCGCAACGCGCCCGAGGCGAAGTCGATGGACGTCGAAGGCCCGGCCTTCACCCGCTACCTGTTCAGCAACACGCGCGCCGGCCTGATCTGGCTGCCCGTGCGCCTGTTCCTGGGCTTCGAATGGGTCGTGGCCGGCTACGACAAGCTCACCGGCACCGGCTGGGTCACTGATGGCGGCTCGTCCCTGCTGGGCTTCTGGAAGGGCGCTGTCGCCGTGCCCACGACCGGCCATGCGGCGATCACCTTCGAGTGGTATCGGAGCTTCCTGCAGTTCCTGATCGACCACAACGCCCAGACCTGGTTCGCCTGGCTGGTGACCTTCGGCGAGATCGCCATCGGGCTCGGCCTGCTCCTTGGGGCGCTGACCGGGATCGCCGCGTTCTTCGGGGCGACGATGAACATGAGCTTCCTGCTCGCGGGCTCGAGCTCGGTCAACCCGATCATGTTCGCGTTCACGATCGGCGTGATCCTGGCCTGGAAGGTCGCCGGTTACTACGGGCTCGACCGCTACCTGCTGCCGCGCCTCGGAGTCCCCTGGCACGCTAAACCAGGCCGGGGCACGGCGCCGCCAATCGTGAGTCCGGCGCCCGCCGGCTGACGCCCCTGGTCCACCGGGCGAGTCCCGCCCGGTGACGGTCGCCGGTCATACTTCGGTGGTGCAAGTCCCTGCTTCGTGACCGTCCGGGCAGCCTGGAACCTGCGCGGGCTGTTCCTGGGGATCGGGGTGTGGACCGCGGCGATCGCGCCGTTCATCCCGGTGATCCTGCGCGAACGAGGCTTCGATCCGGCGGCCATCGGCCTCGTCTCGGCCTTCAGCGCGATCGCCGTGATCATCGTCGTGCCCGCCTGGGGCCACGTTGCGGACGTCCTGGTTGGCCGGGCCCTGGCCTTTCGGATCGGCCTGGTGGTTGCCGTGGCGGCAGCAATCGCCATGCTCCTGCCGCTGCCGGTCGCCGCGGTCGTGCTCAGCCTGGCCGGCCTGTCGCTGCTGGTTGGGCTGTTCAACTCGTTGGGCGATGCCCTGGCGATCGATGCGCTCGTGGCGCCCGAGCGGCAATACGGCGCGTTGCGCGCCCTCCAGAGCCTGGCGTTCGCGATCGGGGTGGTCGCGGTGGGATTCCTCTACAACCGTTCCGGCTACGGCGCATCGCCGGCGGTCGTCCTCGTCTGTTCGGTCCTCCTGTTCGTCCTGGTTGGCCGGGTCATCGACCGGACTCGTGACGCCGCGTTTCGTCGCTCGGGGACGGATGGCGACCGGCCCGCGGGCCGCTTCGGCTCGGTTGGGAGGGCGTTTGCCCTCCAGCCACGCCTGCTCGGGGTGCTCGCCGCGTTCACGCTGGCCTGGGCTGGTGTCCAAGGGGCGATGACGTTCGTCACGATCCGGATCGTCGAGCTCGGTGGCCAGCCCTCGGACGTTGCGCTCACGTTCGGGATCTCCGCCCTGTTCGAGGTCCCCGGCCTCATCGTCGCAGGCTGGCTCGGGCGTCGGATCGGGCTACGGGCACTGGCCGCCGGATCGCTGGTGGGCTTCGGGGTGTGCATCGCGTCGTGGGCCTTCCTGCCGTCACCTGACGCGATCAACGCGACCCGCGTGTTCACGGGACTGTGCTATGGGTCGTTCACGGCGGCGCGAGTGCTGCTCGTCGCCCGGCTGCTGCCGGCGTCGCTCCAGGCGACCGGCCAGGGCCTGGTGCAGGCGGCAACGGTGGGCATCGGCACGGTCCTGGGGACGGCCATCGGCGGGATCGCCTATGGCGGGCTGGGAGCGACCGGCTTCTTCCTGGGGGCGGCGGCGGCCGCGATCATCGGCGGAGCCGGCGCCGCGGTGGTCCTGTCGGGCGCCATCGGCGCGCGCGAGAGCCGAATCCAGATCTAGGTGTGATTGCCGGACACGTCGTTACGCCTGGGAGTCCGGGCTGGCTGCCGGGGATCAGCTCGCGGGTCCGTCGCCCAGCTTCGTTTTGCCGGATACCGATGGACGTGCTGCTGGTCGAGAATCAGAGCCACGTCCGGACTGCCGGGGCCGCACCGACCGGGCGTCTCCCGCACGAACGGACCTCGGTTCCTTCGTCTCGACCCCCAAACCGCCGGTCATTCGTCGCATACGAGCACGGGCATCACTCATCGCCAAAGGCGTGGCCGCCGCCGCTCAGGGGACGCCGGCAAACAACGTGTCCGGGTATCACAACTAGATCGTCGAATTGTCGATTCCTGGACTATATTGAGGTCCATGGATTCGCAACCCGACGAGGCACGTCGCGCGCTGCTGCTCGTGGATCGCCCGCTCGTGATCAGCCTG
>JBEPUS010000059.1:0-12532 GCA_041691435.1 Chloroflexota bacterium | reverse complement strand
GGACGCCTGCTGACGGCTCAGCCAGACGTTGGTCGACAGGCCATCCGACCGCTCACGGTCCGGCAGGGTGATGCGAACGCTGGGGCAGCCGTTATCGGGCAGATGCTCCATCCAGGGCGCCGGGATCACCGCGCCGACCGGAGCCTCCCAGTCCCCGATGCCGAGCGAGAAGCGATGCCCACCGCCCTCGTACCAGTCCAACTCGTTGGTCTGCCAGCCGGTCTGGGCGGACGTGAAGGCAGCGCCGCAGCGGGAGCACGCCTGGGGCCACCGAGGGTCATCGTGGGCGACCTCGTTGATGCTGCCGTGCTGGTAGCCGTCCGCCCCGACAGGCGACGCCTCCGCATCCTCGAGGATCACCACGGTGGCGTCGTGGCCACAGACGCCGGCGCCCGTCTCCCGGTACCCGAACCGGCGAAGAGCCACGCGGCAGCGGCCGGTGGGCGTGGCCAGGAAGAGCGCGGTCATAGACTGCCCTTGCTCTTGGACGGATCCCACGGCGTGGCGTCACCGCCGCCGGCGAAGACGCGGTTCATCCCCAGCGGGTTGCGCTTCTTCTTGCCGTGGCGCTCGTTGGCCTCGGTGAGACGCTGGAATTGGAAGTCCACCGGCAAACCCGTCGCGACCCGCAGATAGTCGCCGATGGCGACGCAGAGCAGTTCCCACCGGTCGCGGTTGTCCCCGAAGACGGTGGCGAACCACTCGTCATCCATGAGGACCCGCACGTCGACGTCGCGGTAGGCCCCACCCTCCCCAGCGGTCCCGACCAGATAGGGCGTGTCGAAGGCCGCCCGAATCAACCGGCACGCCTGGTCCAGACGCCACATATCGTGGGTCGTGAGCCCGTCTGAGCGTCGCCTCTTCCGCGGCGCGGGAGCAGCAGGACGCTTGGCAGCGGGCATCAGCCCCGGACCTGGCGAGCGGGGCATCCCCGCCGGCGGCAGCGATAGGAGCGCAGGCCAGGACCCTCCACGACGCCGATCGTCGACCACCGGTGGCCGAGGCAGCCGCAGCGGATCAGGGCCATGAAGTTCCGAAGCCGGAACCGAGGCCACCAGATCAGCGTCTCCGGCTTCGGCCCCACGTCACCACCAGCCCGCGCCGAGGTGGTCGGTGATCATCTCCGCGGCAATGTCCAGGAGCCGCTCGAACGGCCGAACCGTGACCCCGTGAGCCTCCTCGACGTGGAAGACCCACTCAGCCCAGAGCGGCCCCAGGAGCCGCCTGAGCTCGGGCTCGGCACGACGGAACCAATGACGGTCGTCCCTCGAGGTGGCCTTGCTGACCAGGCACGCGGTGCGCTCGAGGGGCGGGAGCAGCCCGATCACCCGGTAGACGTCAGCCTCATCGGCGACGGCGTTGTAGGCCCGGTCCGGGTGCGAGTTGCGATTGCGCGGCTGGGTCCCAGAGATGCTGAGGACCGTGGCGCCGGTATCGCGCTTCAGCCAGGTCCGAACCCTGGTGACGCAGTCGCGACGACGCTGGTCGAGAAACGGGTCCTCGGCGACCACGTCCTCCACCGGGGCTACTGCCAGCACCGGATCACCGCCATGGCTTGCCCTCCCTGCCCGAGGCGTCGCTGCAGGGAGAGCGTATCAGTCCACGGGCCTGGGCGGGATGCTTACGGGTGGCCTGGAGAAGAGCCGAGGAAAGTCCGCGGCGATGACCACCTCCGCCGAGGTGGTCTCAACCTCCAGAGCGATGATGGTGGGGAACCGGTCCTGAGCGATCGAAAGAGGGGCGACGGAAGACCGATACACCGGGGGGATCTTCCGCTCGAGCCGCCAGTCCCGGATGCGCGCCCGGTCGATGGTCAGAACGGCCTTGCCCGTGCCCACCTCCGTGAAGACGACCTTCACCTCGCGGGCCTGGGCCTCCGCAGGCAGCGGCGTGGAAAATCGACGAAGCCGTTCCCAGGCGGTGCAGCTGATGCAAACCCATGCGCCGTACCGGCGACGGTGCTGGATGACGGCCCGACGCGTCGCCGGATCCGCAGCACGCTTCGCCACGGTCGTCACCCAGGCGGGCACGACCAGCATGGAGCCTCGGTCGCGGATCCGGGGGCAATAGCCGTGGAGGTTCACGATGGCACCCGTCCGAACGCCCGTCACCCAGACCGCGACCAGCTGCGAGTACTGCGGTCGCCGAGCGGTCACGAGCCGACGGCCCGAAGATCAGGATCCTCAGCCTCGCCGACTCCGCGAGGCACGACGATCTCAACCGGCTCTGCGTCGACGTACGCCAGCATCAGGCGACCGAGGATCTCCATGCCGGCGGCGACCTCGGCCTCAGACGTGAACTGCAGTTCCAGACGAAGCGCGCCGGGACTCCCGACCCGGATCCCGTCGACAGGCATGGGGGGCGAGGCCACAGAGACGATCCGGGCCCGCAGCGCGGGAGAGTGCGCGACCGGCTCAGGGACCATCCCCACCGCCTCATAGGCCCGCCGGACGTGAAGCGGCCGCCAGCCGTCACCGGGAGCCCGGGCCTCGAACTCAGCGATGACCCTCAGGTGCCCGTTCTCCTCGCGCAGCCGGTCCACCTCGACGACGACCTCCCGACAGAGGGGAAGGCCATGCTCGCACCGCAGGGCGTGCGACCTAGCCTCAGCCTCATCGTGGGCCCGCCGCCTCGAAGAGGTCCAGGACCTCCTGCCCGCGCTGCCGCAGATGCTCCGGCAGAGAGAGAACAGTCTGATGGCAGCGGGCCAGGTCATCGGCGTCCACCGGGAACTCATGCCCGACCGGGTTGCGGTCCTGGAAGGCGCAGAGGACCAGAGCCTCAGAGGCCAGCCCGATCTCCGCCTGGCTGTGCCGGATGCCGTGGATCACCCCTTGGTGCCGCAGACGGGCACGGCGGAGCAGGAAGTTGCGGTCCTCCGCGATGGGCAGGAGCACGGCCATCGCGGCCGAGATCATCGACTCCCGGTTGGCGAAGGGAACCTGATCCCAGGATGCCATGTCCGTGGTGGTGGCTGGAAGACCAGCCATGGTGGCCGTGTAGAAGGCCGACGCCAGATCCTCGGCGAGAGCCCGCCGATCGCCCTCGACAGAAGCGATGGGGGTCATTCGTCGTCCTCCGTGGGGTCGGCGACCTCAGCGACAGGACCATCGCCGACAGCGCGCAGGGCCACCTCGTCGGCGACAGGAACGTAGCCTCGCTCACCCAGGAAGTCGAACCATGCCCGGGCGCCCTCGCCATGCTTGCCGGCAAACGGCGGATCGAAGACACTCATGAGCGCATCCTCAGCGAGGACGAAGGCAATCGCCCGGATGACCTCACCAGGCCGACGACGGATCTGGGTGTCCAACTCCTGGTAGGCGAACTCGAGTTCGGCATCGTCATCGATGGCCACGCCGAGCACCCCCAGGACGGCGATCTCGTCGAGGTGGAGGTGGCGCAGGAGTTCACGGGCGACGAAGCGGTCGATGCCCGGACCCTTCTCGTCGGGATCCAGAAGAGACGACGCCAGCCCGAGCCGGGCCTCGTGGCGCTGCTCCAGGACGGCCGCCCAGGCCACCCGAAGGGCCTGCCGCGCCTCGTAATCCGGCATCGACGACTGCTGCGGCCGCGTCGCGGCTGGCGCGTAGCCCTCGTGGTTGGACGGGGAGCTACAGAACTCGACGGTGGTCCCGTCGTCCTTGAGCGCCACGACGCGGCACGTCAGGTTGGCGTGGCCCTTGGCCCGGATGTTGACCCGGTTGCCGGTGAAGGAACTCTCCGCCGGACCCACAATGGCGAGGTCGCCGTAGCTGACGTAGACCCCCTTCCACTCGATCACCTTCACGCCGGCGGGGAGCTTGCCCTTGGCCTCGGCCATCCGCTTGGCACGGTCGACCGAGCCGAGAGCCTGCTGGACCAGATAGGCGAGGTCGTGGTGACGGCCCTTGGAGATCTGGGCCACGACGCGCTTCATGTGGCGCGGGTAGGCGATCAGCCGGGTGAGCGCCAGCGCATCGGCGATGGGCAGCGACCCCTGCTCGACCCGGTCGGTCACCGCCTTGGGGAGCTTCACGAGCTCAAGCCGCTCCTTGACCCGGGTCGCCCGGACCCCGACCAGTGTGGCGACGGTCTTGTGGTCGCCCTCCTCGAGGACATCCAGGAGCAGCTGGTAGCCGCGAGCCTCCTCCATGACGGTGAGGTCCTCACGGTCGAGGTTCTCAGCGAGCATCGCCTTGACCCGCTGGGTCCGGGTCATGGCGCGCACGACGCAGGGGACCATGGCGCGGTGCGGCGCCACCTCGGTGGCCAGGATGGCTGCAGCCCGGCGGCGGTGGCCGCAGGCAATGAGGCCCTCGGTGGTGACCAGAAGCGGCTGCAGGACGCCGTTCTCGACAATCGAGGCGGCCAGCGACGTCAGGTCGCCGAGGCGGTCATTGGCCCGGATGTTGTCCTCGGCGGGCGACAGGCGCTCGACGTGGATCTCGTAGGTGCCCTCGACCAGAAGGGTGGGCGCCTGAGGGGCGTCAGTGATCATTCGGGAGACTCCGTGGTGGCGGCCGCGTCGAGGGCCACCGAGATGGGATGGGCGTCATCGCCCCGCCAGAAGAGCAGTTCGGTGATGAGGCCAGGCCAGACCTCGGCGATCGTCTCAAGGCCCGGCATCGCGCCCTGCTCAGCCAGATGCAGCCAGAGCTTGAGATTCCAAGTGGTGATGGTCGACACGGCGATCTCGGCGGGGACCACCCGGGCGACCATCGCCTCGTGGTAGCCAGCCTTGACCGCTGATG
This sequence comes from Chloroflexota bacterium, assembly GCA_041691435.1. Classification (GTDB taxonomy): domain Bacteria; phylum Chloroflexota; class Limnocylindria; order Limnocylindrales; family CSP1-4; genus Palsa-1033. The sequence goes on along the minus strand of JBEPUS010000059.1, from coordinate 7,802 downwards.
CCTTCTCATCCTCGGCGAGAGCCAGAGACGGGTAGATCTGCGCGTCCCAGCGGGTGGACCAGATATCAGTGCGCCCCTCGCCATGGAGAAGGACCATGAACCCGGGGAGGTTGGCTCGCCGCGGATCGTCGCCCGGTGGCTGGAACGGTTCGACTCCGGTGGTGTAGTCACTCATGGGCTGGCGCCTCGACAGGAGCGGCCAGCTTCAGGAGCTTCGCCGGCGCGATCGACCGAAGCGGCAGATCCCGGGGACCAGTCGAGTCCCCAGCATTGCGCCAGACCAGCGACGCGGTGGTGAGGGCCTCGTTGACCGTCAGATCCAGGACACGGCCGACGCCGATGCCGAACGTGAACGTGGTCCGCGGGTCGTTGTTCTCGAACCACCCCGAGGTGGCAATGACCTTGGGGGAGTGGATGGTCTTCCTCAACATCACCAGTCGCTCGCGAACATCAGGGTCCAGCCGCCACTCTCATTGCGGGCGAGCCAGATGAGGTCACCGGCCCCGATCTTGGACGGGAGCACCCAGATGTAGTTGCGCTCCTCCCCAGGCCGGGCAGAGTCCTTGGCCGCGGCGAGCTGGGCGACCAGCCACTGCCGCAGGAAGACGGGGAACGTCGAGATGGGCGGGTCGGTCTCCTGCCAGCGCCGCTCGAGAGCGCCGAAGAGGGACCGCGTGACCCGCTGCACCCGGCGCTTGCGCCAGGTGAAGTTGACGACCGAGTCGACGTCGACCAGCGTCCCATCGCCGACCGCCTCGGCATCGGTGTAGGTCGAGACGACGTCGGCCTCGGTGAATAGGCCAGGCATGAAAGGTCCTCCGTGTGATGCAACGCCGCCGAACTCCGGCGGCACGGGCTGAGGGATGGTGCCAGATTCAGGAGCCGGTCGGCTTGGGCGCCGCCGGCGGGACCTTGGGCGCGCGCAGGACGCCCTCGGTGAGGGTCGCGATGAGATGGGCGGCCTGGTCGTGGTCGACGGCGAAGGCGATGCCCGCCAGTGTGACCAGGATCCAGCCCTTGGAGGTCACGGCCACCTTGACGTCGGGCCGGACGATGGTGCCCTCGGGCGACGGGAGAGCGATCACCGGTGTCTCGCACTCCCCGCAGGCCAGGACCACGACGTCGTGGCCGTCGGCGTTGACGCCGAACCAAGCGACCAGCCTGGCGGGGAGGTGACACGGCGGGTGGAGGTAGAGGCGGCTGTCAGCGGCCACGACGCCCTTGCGGTGCGTGGAGCCGGGTCTGCACCGCAGCGATAGCGCGGAGCGTGGCGGGAGCCTGGGGATCCATGTCCCTGTTGTCGTCGACCCCCATCGCGTACTCCTCGAGCGCGGCGCCGACGACCCCCCGCTGGTACTCAGTGAGGCCCAGGTAGACGGGGAAGGGGGACCGCCTCATCCCGGACCCTTGGCGGCGGCAATGGCGGAGCGCAGAGACGCCTCGACCTCATCTTCACTCCGCTGCATGAAACCGTGGCTGATGTCGTAGGCGGCGCGCTGACACTCCTCCAAGAGCCGCGGCGCGGCAGCGACCAGCGGAGCCATCGCCGCCACGAGGACGATGGCTATCGGCTCAGCGTCGAAGCCGACCCCCTCGGTGGTGACGTTGACGCTCTCGCGGTACGGACCCTTGACGTGCGTAGGCCCAACCACCCACGGCCCGCGCGGCTTGGGGGGCGGGCCGGCGGCGACCGTGCCGAGGCGGTGCGTGGCGGCGGCGGCCGTCATCTCGGCCTTGGTGCCATTGCCCAGCACGGTCCGCCCGCGCGCCCCGCGCAGGCACTTGCCATCCGAGCACAGGGCGTTCCAGGACCCGTTGCCATTGGACTCGACTGTTGGGTGGTGGCTCACGCTGGCTCCTCCATGGCGGCGACGGCCGCAGCCAACGCCTCGTATATGTGATGCCTCATCAGAGATCCACCCGGGGGCGTGAAGGGCGGCATAGCCTCGGCGAGCCGAGGGAGCGCCATCTTGGCGGCCTCGACCAGATCCGTCACCCGCTCAGGGTTCTTGAGCATCTGGAAGAGCCAGAGGTTGGCGACCCGCAGCTGGGCCGTCTCTTCCCAGAGGAACTCGGCCTCGAACGCCGCACGGTCGAACGCGTACTCGGCAGGTGTCTCCGACAGGAAGTCAGCCTCGGCCAGCGCCAGCGCCGCCCTGAGCTCAGAGTTGAGCGGGAGATCCCGCGGGTGAAGTTCGGGAATCACATCGACCCCCGGCGCGGAGATCGACGGCGGCGCGACTTTGCGCGCGATACGGTTCCCATCGGATCGTGGTGACGCCGCGTCGGCGGATCGGAGTTCTCTTCAATGCCCAAGCACCTCCGACAGAGATGATACAGCGGCAGCGGTACGGCACCCGGCAGCAGGTACGCGCTCGGTGCCTTCAGTCCCCAGCCGGTGTCGGGCATGTAGCCCGCAACGCCAGCACGGACCGATAGGGAGAGCGCCCCGTCCCCCGAGACGCCCTCCCATCGAATCAGGCGACCGGCGCGGCCACGAAGCCCTGCACCGCGGCGGTGAATCGCTCGAAGGCACCGCCCACGCTGCTCTCGGTAGCGACGAGCGGCGAACCCTCACCGACAAAGGCGTTGACGACGGAGCGCCATGCCTCGGGGTTCAGGTAGTAGCCCTGGAGCCGACGAGCGCCCTGCTCGTCATCGAAGAGCGAGGTCTGCACCAGCGCCGTGCCCACCGTGGGGTTGGCGACGCTGTAGTCGAAGTCCTCGATGTCGGCGTATGTCGTGTCGGACATGTGTGTCTCCTTGCCCCTCTCGGAGCCATTGGTGTCGGCGGGTGCCGACGGTTTGGTAAGGGAATCGCAGAACGCGCAGAGGTGCCAGACCGTTGCTTGCTCGGAGTGACAACCCATGCAGATCAACGGCGTGGCTTGACCGGCGTGCCGTCACGCGTCGTTGTGTTCTTCGCGTGACCGCATTGACCGGGCGACTTCGACGGTTGAGAGCATCGAGTCCAGGTGTTGCACCCGACGCACAACGCCCCGCGGCCGACGCGCTGCCGAAACGTGTGGGCGAAGTACGACCGAGTGCAGAAAGCCTTGTGCTCGGAAACGGTGACAGCCGTGCGGGGTTCCACTAGTCGTTCCTGTTGATTGTGCAGGCTCATGCCCGCTCCCGGATCATCCAGCTGACGTACTCGCCGCCGAGGCGAGTGACCAGCTTGGCGACCGTCTCACCGAACGTGACCTGATCGGAGAAGTGGCGACCCTGACGGGAGTTGGTGAACTCGAAGAGGTCGGCGGCCGACCAGCCCTCGCGGTTGGCGTAGGTGATGATGGCGGCGTCGCCGCGAGCCTGCTGCTCAGCGGTCAACTCATCGCGAGCACCGAGGTAGCCGTAGCCACCCCACTCGGGGCTGGTGGATCCGGCCAGGAGGTCGGCGACGGTGAGGGCTGGCCGGCGGGCCGAGCGGCGGGTGGTGGCTGCGTTGCTCATGTCACAACCATAGCTCGCAGCTTGCGCCAGCGCAAGGGGCGTTCAGGATCGTTGCACGGGCCACAACTCAGCCACGGAGTAGACAATGACTTGCGCGGGCGCTAGTATGGCCCCATGGGAAAACTCATCGGAACGGCGGAAGCCGCAACCCAGCTGGGAGTCACGGAGCAGCGCATCCGGCAACTCTGCGCCGAGCACATCGCCTCCGACGGAGCCACGGGCCTGCCGGCGACGAAGATCGGCCAGACCTCGTGGGCCATCGATCAGGACGCGGTCGACGCTCACATCCGCACCCGCCCGGTCCGGCCGCCTCTCTCAGTCTGAGAGCAGCGCGCGCAGGACCGCGGCGGCGAGCGGCGGCGGGATCGCGTTCCCGACCTGTTGAAACGTCTGGGTCTTGTTGCCCTGCACCGGGAAGTCCGCCGGGAACCCCTGCAGGACCAGCGCCTCGGCGAGCGTAATCCGGATTGCGTTCTGCGACTGCTTGCCAGGCTCGTGGTGGCCGCCAGGCTGGAAGACCCGCTGGTCGCCCATCAGCGTGGTCGCGGGCCGCTCGTGGACCCATTCGACGGACCCCGCTGCGTGGCCGAAGGCCACTGTCGGCGCAGGCTCATCCGCCGAGCGGACGGTCGCCTTGGCCTGGTTGCCATTGCGAAGTCCCCAGCGCCACTGCCCGCCGGACTTGCCCGACACGGTGGGCGCCGGATCGTCGACCGGCCTCAGCTGCGACGACCCGTCAGCCCGCCAGTCAGTGCCGGTGTCCAGCCAGCGACCCTCGCGCCGTTCCCGCCTGAGCGTCTCTCGAGCACCGGAACCGCCGTCCAGGGGACGGGGACCGCCAGCCCCCGAGGTGGCCGACAGGGTCACCGATGGTCGGGCCGTCATCCCCCAGCCGAGCGCCTCGGCCATCGAGATCCACGGGGCCAGCCCCCCCCCCGTTCGCGTCAAACAAATCAGGCAGACCACGAGGCACCCCAGGAACGTACCGCTGGTGCGTCGCCACCGGGGGCACGACGGGACGGTCCCCCAGCCGAGCCATCAGGATCGCCCGCTCCCGGGTCTGGGGGACGCCGTACTGCTCGGCCCTTAGCTTGCCAGCCCACGTCCGGTAGCCCATGCCCTGCAGCCGCCGAGCGAACTCCCGCCAGATGGGCAGAACCTCGGGGACCTGCTCACAGGCGATCCACTGAGGCCGCAGGATCTCCGCCCAGCGCAGCACCTCCCAGACCAGGCGGCCGCGCTCACCCGTGATGCCCTTCCGCCGACCAGCGCGGCTGAAGTCCTGACACGGCGGCGACGCGATCAGCCCCCGGAGATCCCCGAACTCGGCGACGATCCGCTCCTCGGAGTAGCTGGCAACGTCGCCCTGCACCGTGGCGAACCCTGCGACCGCGCGGGTGGCGCAGGCGGGACCGTCTAGCTCGAGGCCGACCTCACGGATCCCGAGCTCGTGACAGGCCTTTGACCAGCCTCCAGGGCCAGCGAAGAGGTCGACGGCGCTCTCGCCATCGATCACGACGACGAAGCGGCCTCAGAGGACATGTGTCGGCTGCCCCGGAAGGATGACCTCGCAGTCCTCGCGGACAGAGAAGCGGGCCAGCATGACCTGGCGACCCGTCGAGTCGGCGATCGCCTGGGCGACAGGACGCAACGCCTCGAGCCGCGCCGGATCCGCCGCAATCAGCGGGTAGGCCGTGCCATCGGGGGCGACGAACGCCGGCGTGCCCTCGTCACCGTCCTCCCCGACCATCAGGAAAGCGTGAACCTCAGCCACGCGAAAGTCAGCCATGTGATGCCTCCTTGGGACCGCCGCGCAGCCGCTCGAGCAGATCGGTGAGCAGGGACCCCTCCTCGACCTCACCACCGTCGGTGGACGCGGTGACGATAACTCGCTTCTCATCGATCAGGTTGGCGATCGGCTCGTCGATGGTGCCCTCGCCCAGGAGGTACCAGGCCGACACCGGATCGGTCTGCCCACCGCGGTGGAGACGGTCCTCCGCCTGGTCGTGCTCCGCAGGGGTCCAGCCGAGCTCGACGAAGGCGACGTCCGACGCGGACTTCTGCAGCCCGTCGACGCCGATGCCGGCGGCCTTGAGGGAGCAGACGATGACCCTGCAGCCATCGTCCGAGCCGAAACGATCGATGGCCGCCTGCCGAGCACCGATGGTGTCATCCCCCAGGATGTGAGCGCACCCGGGGAAGGCCGCGACCAGGTCCGCCTGGATATCCCGCGAGTCGGCGAAGAGCAGGAGCTTGGACCCGCCCTCGACGAAGTCCTTGGCCCAGGCCACGACGGCCGCCAGCTTCCCTCGCGCGGCCAGGCGCTTGAGTACCCCCACCCGCACCAGCGCCTCCGCCTGGGACGCGCGCAGGCCGGCGGCGGTGGCGTGAGCAGCGGTGAGCGCCTTCCGCGCCGACTCCAGTTCGGGCGACCCGACCACGAAGCCGTGCTCAGCGACCAGCATGGCGGTGTCGGTCTCCAACTCCTCCTGCCAGGCCGCGTCCTCAGCGGCCCGCTCGGAGATCCAGCCGATGACGTCGGCCTCGGCCCGCTCGTACTCCTGCCGGTTGGTGATCTCCAGGACCTCGACGAAGCGCTGCTTGGACGGGATCTCCTTCGCCACGTCACGCTTGAGGCGACGGATGTAGCACGTCGCCCGCAGGCGCTCGTTGAGTTCGGCCAGACGCAGCTGGTAGACGTACCGCTGCCGGAACTCGTGGATGCCGCCGAGCGCCTCGAGCTGATCGATGATCTGCAGCTGGGAGATCAGTTCGGCGGGGCGGTTCTTGACCGGGGTCCCGGTGAGCAGGAGCCGGACCCGAGGGCCAGCCGACTCGACGAGGCCGGCGACGATGCCGGTCCGCTGGGCGGACGGGGTCTTGAGGTAGTGGCTCTCGTCACAGACGATGGCGACGAAGCCGCGCTCCAGGAGCCACGGCTGGAACTTCTTGAGCCGCTCGTAGTTGACGACGACGACGTGGGCCTCGAGGGAGAAGAGGTCCGGCCGGTCAGCCAGGACGGTCACCCGGCGACCAGGCAGCCACTCCTCGGTCTTCCGACGCCAGTGAGGGGTGGTGGTGGCCGTGGTGATGATAAGAGCGGGGAAGGCCGCCTGGTCCTCGAGGATGGCCAGCGCCTCGACGGTCTTGCCCAGACCCTGCTCATCGGCGACGAACGTCCGCGGGGCCATGCGCGCATAAGCGACCGCGGCACGCTGGTACGGGTGAAGCGTGCCGCCGAGTCCCAGGACGTCCACGTCGGCCGTCGGAGCCCGGGACAGGCCCGTCATCTCGGCCGCCTGCTCCTCGCGCTCCTTGGCCTCCCTGAGCGCCGCGCCGACGTCCCGGGCGCACTCGGGTGCGTAGGTGAAGCCGTGCTCCTTGGCGAAGGCATGAACGGCCCGGATGTTCTCCAGATTCCACGGAACCATCCATCGCGACCTGACGCCGTCCCAGGCACGATCGGGCAGAGCCTTGATGGCAGCCGTCAGCGACGGGTCGTAGGTGGAGGTGATGACGAACTGCCGCCAGCCGCCCTCACCGTCACTCGTGATGCGCCGAGTAGACATGGCGGCGAAGGGTAGCAGCGCGATAGCGCCACCCGTTGGGCACAAAAAAAGAGGCCCCACCCGCAATGGGCAGGGCCTCTCAGGTCGAGGAACCGAAGGAAGGGGTGGGCTAGGAGCCGATGACGTCCGACGCGGACGCGGCGGCGATCAGGTCCACCGGCAGGGCATACGAGCCCATGAAGCCGACGAACTCCTGCCAGCTGGCAGCGCCGTTGTAGGGCAGCCCGAGGTCGGTCCAGCGGTCCGCGGCGTCCTGCAGCGGCGCAGGGTTGGCGGCGAAGGCCGCGTAGGAGCGGGCCAGGCCGATGCCGGCTCCACGGTCCTCGGGGACGGACGAGTCGGGGAAGACGTTGGCCTGGATCAGCGCGAAGCCGAACGCCACGGTGTGGGCCTCTTCCTCGGGCGACGCGTCGACGTCGAGAGGTGCGAGACGAACGTAGGTCTTGGTGCTGTCGATGCCGTCGGACATGGTGAGCCTCCTCCCCCGTCAAGGGGCGTGTGAATAGATGCGGGGCGGGATGATGGCATGGCGGACCGGGGCCGTGCTGAATGGCCGCCAGGCGGCCGCCAAATGGCCCAGACGCAGAGAAGCCGCCGACACCTTGTGCACAGGTGCCGACGGCTCCGCCTCCCGCTGGACCGTGGAGAGTTCGCGCTCTCAGGCTTGTCCCCAGGCCGACACGGGGATGATCAATCCCCTGAGCCGCCGCGTGCTGCCTGTCCTTGGGGTGGTCGACCCGGCGAACCGGGGGTCTCAGGGAGTTGCGGCGCCGGATTGGG
>JBEPUS010000058.1:0-12538 GCA_041691435.1 Chloroflexota bacterium | reverse complement strand
GTTCGTGACCCGCCAGCTGACGGCGGCGCTCCTCGACAATGCCGCGGCCGGCTACGTCTATTCGCAGTTCAGCCGGATGCTCCTGGAGCGGGCGATGACCGAAGCGAGCCGGGGCGATTACGTCCCCCTCATGCGGCTCGCCTACGACAGCCTGGCGGTCGACCCGGAGACGCAGGCGCCGATCGTCGATCCGACCTATTCCGACGCGATGTACTACGCGGTGGAATGCCAGGATTACGCCTATTACCTGGGCGCCGGCGATCCGACCGCCCGGCTCCACGCCTGGGTCGCCGACGCCCAGGCCGCAGGCGTCGGGACGCTGCGCCTCGGGACGACGTACTTCGGTGATACCCCCTGTCTGTGGTGGCCAGGTACGCCAACCGTCGACCCGCGTGTTCCGGCCCTGGTCGACGAGCCCTTCCCGACCTTCGTGCTGACCGCGACCCTCGACCCGGCCACGCCGATCGCCAACGCGATGCGCATCTATGGCCGCCTGACCAATGCCTACCTCTTCGTCCAGACAGGTGGGCCGCACGTCATCTTCGGGCGCGGACTGGCGTGCCCCGACAACGCGATCAGCGCCTACCTCGGCAACGGGACGCTGCCCACGACCCGGATCACGGTCTGCGCCGGCGCGGTGGCCGATCCGTACGCCCCGAACCCGCTGCCCAAGGCGTCGGGGTACCGCAGTGCCGGCCAGTTCGCCCGGTCGATCGAGCAGCAGCTGCTCAACACCGATGACTACAACTACCGCTACGACTACGCGACCCGCATGGCCAGCGGCTGCGACCTCGGGGGAACGATGGCCTATCGCCCGAGCTCCGTCGGCACCCGCGTGGACCTGGTTCGGTGCACCCTCACCAGGGGCCTGCCCATGACCGGCTCGGCGAGCCTGGGCGACGCCGGCTCCTTCGTGCTCAATGTCAAGGTCCACGGCCAGACGCTGCGCTACCAGCGCAGCGCCGCAGGCCGAGTCACGATCACGGGCACGTTCCAGGGCTGATCCGGGACGGGGCCAGCCGCGTCAGGCGAGCGTCCAGGTGGAGCCTTCGGGGCCGTCACGGACCTCGATCCCGGCGCCAGCCAGCCGGTCGCGGATGAGGTCCGCGAGCGCCCAGTCGCGCCCGTCGCGCGCGCGGTCGCGCAATTCGACGAGCGCCGCCACGAACGGATCGATCGCAGATCGCCGGTCGGCGCCGCCGGCGCCCATGGCGTCGCCCAGCCGGGTGATCAGGGCCCGGAAGGTCGAACGGGCATTGTCGAGGTCCGGGCTGTCCTCGCCCGCCCGGGTCCGGGCCTCGATCACCGAATCGAGGTCGAGCAGCGCTGCGACTGCGGCCCGGCGATCGCCCAGCCCGAGGCCGGCGACGAAGGCGCCCTCGAGGCTGGCCATCTCGTCGCGCAGCGGCTCCGGGCCACCAGGCGTCCCGCCGGCCAGCCGGCGGGCAGTCGAACGACCGCCGGAGCCGGAGGCCGGCTCCCAGCCGATATCGACGGGCTCGCCGGCCGCCAGCCCGGTGGCGACGCCGGCCAGGGTCGCGATGCTGACCTCGCTGCCGCTCGGGAAGAACGTGCCCCGGCCGGCGACGCGTACGGTCACTCCGCCCAGCCCGGCAACCGCTGCGCTGCCCAGCTCGAGGTCGATCACCAGCGCCGTGTGGCTATCGATGCGCAGGACGAACGCGCCGGCGGGCAGTTGCCGTTCGAGCGCCCGGAGGCGAGTCTCGCCCATGTAGCAGAAGCGCGTGTCGTGATTGCCACCCTCGGCATTGTCCCAGTGGGGGACGACGGCCGCCTGCAGGCCGGTCGCCGCGCCGAGGAGGTCGAGGCCGGGCAGCCAGCTGGGCGGATCACCGACCTTGTAGATCTCGTAGACCGGGATCGTGACGATCCCCAGGGTCAGGGCCGCGGCGCTGGCCATGGTCAGGATCCCACCATCTCGGACGCGGTCCCCAAGGGCCGCTGCGATCGGACCGCCGGCCCATTGCCGGAGGGCGTAGCTGGGGCTGCCCGGACCGGCCATCAGGTAGCGTGCCTCCCGGATCCGGGCAACGGCGGTCGCGGTGGTCAGCGCGTCCGCCTCGCGGGATCGATACGAAGCGACGAGGACGTCGCGGCCCAGGCTCTCCTCGAAGAAGCGCACGGTCCGCTCGCTCAGATCGTCGGCGTTCTCCTGGAAGCCGTAGGGCGTATCGAGGATGGCCGCGGCCACAGGTCCCGGACCGAGGCGCTCGAAGAGGGCGCGATGGACCTTGGCCATCGCCGGCGCGGTCTCGCCGGAGCCGATGATCGCCAGGACGCGCGGGTCCGCCATGGGACAATGATGCGCCCGTCCGAACCATCCGGGTCCGCCGGGACAGTTGCGCGCAGGCAACAGTGGTTCCGGCGAATGTTGACGCCGGTCACCGGCCGGACGAACATTGCTGGACCGACGAGACGGGTGCCTTCCCCAGGGCACCCGTTTCGTTTGTCTTGGTTCGCTAGTCTGTCGAGATGCGAATCGTCGTCACCGGGGGCAGCGGCAAGGCCGGGCGCTGGGCCGTGCGTCACCTCCGGGAGCTGGGCCACGATGTCCTGAACATCGACGTCCGCCACGATGGCAGCGACTTCGGCCTGTGCGTCGTAGCCGACCTCACCGACCCCGGTCAGGCCATCGAGCTCACCGCCGGCGCCGATGCGATCGTCCATCTCGCGGCGATCCCGGCACCCGGGCTGCGCTCGCCGGCCGAGACCTTCCGGATCAATGCCCTCTCCACCTACAACGTCTTCGGGGCAGCCGAGACGAACCAGGTCAAGCGGGTCGTCTGGGCGTCGAGTGAGACGGTCCTCGGCCTGCCCTTCGAGACACCCCCGCTCTTCGCGCCCATCGACGAATCGATCGAGCCGAGGCCAGAGACCTCGTACTCGCTCTCCAAGCTCGTCGGCGAGGCGCTGGCCGGCCAGTTCCAGCGGCGGACCGGGATCCCGTTCGTGGGCCTGCGCATCTCGAACATCATGGAACCGCCCGACTACGCCCAGTTCGCCGGGTGGCAGGACGACCCGGCGATCCGCAAATGGAACCTGTGGGGCTACGTCGACGTGCGTGACGTGGCCCAGGCGATCCGGCGCTCCCTGGACGCCGAGATCAGCTCGGCCGAGGTGTGCATCGTGGCAGCGGCCGACACCGTGATGGAACGACCGAGCGCCGAGCTCCTGGCGGCCGTCTTTCCCGGCGTCCCCGTCCGTCGACCCATCGCCGGCCGGCAGACGCTGCTGTCGATCGATCGTGCCCGGCGGATCCTGGGCTACGAGCCCGAGCACCGCTGGCAGGACGAGCTCTGACCGAACAGTTCCGGGCGCCCGACCCGTTGTATGAGTGTCAACGCCGTCAGGCACTCGTACCTTGGAGAGCCCTCATGAGCCCAGCCGCACGCAGCATGCTCGTCTACTCGATCTATGTCTTCGGCCTGGGGGCGACCCTCCTGCTCGTGCCGAACCTGCCTTTGCCGATCTTCGGCCTGCCCCAGGCCAATGAGGTCTGGATCCGGGTCGCGGGCATGACCGTGATCTTCCTGTCCTTCTTCTACTTCGTCTCGGCGCGCAACGAATACCGGCCACTCTTCGAGCTGAGCGTCTGGCTGCGCCTCGCCGTCGTCGCCTTCTTCGGGGCCTTCGTGATCGCCGGCTTCACACCGTGGAACCTGCTCCTCTTCACCCCGCTCGACGTGCTCTTCGCGATCTGGACCCTGGTCAGCCTGCGCAGGGCGCCGCTGGCCACGATCCCCGTCAGCTCGGGATCTCCGCAGGCAGTCCAAAGCGGCCGATGAGGCTCGCCTGGGCGAACACCGTCATCCGGGCGATCGAGTCGCCGTCGGTGTCGAGCACCAGGACGGCGTAGCCGCCCAGCCGGGCTGCCTCGGTCGGCCCTGAGTAGATCGCATAGGCCGGGTTGCCGTTCGCGTTGATCGCCAGCAGGCGGACCCGGGTGCCCCCGGCAAAGACCGAGCCGGCCAGGAACGCGCCGATCGCATCGCGTCCGAACACCGTCACGCCGGGCGGCATCGAGACGACGGCATCGTCGCGCAGGAGGGCGACCAGGCCGGACACGTCGGCCGCCTCCCAGGCCCGGACATAGCGCTCCAGCAACGTCCGCAGCCTGCCCGCGGCAGCGGGCCGGCGATCGCGCTGGACGCCCGGTTGTCCGTACTGGCTCGAAACCGTCGTCCGGGCCCGGTGCAGCGCGCTGTTGACGGCGGGCACGCTCAGCTCGAGCAGCTCCGCGACCTCGGCCGCCCGCCAGCTCAGGACGTCGCGCAGGATCAGCACGGCCCGCTGGCGTGGCGGGAGGACCTGGAGCGTGGTCAGGAACGCCAGTGAGATCGTCTCGTGTGCGTCGTAGCGGGTTTCGGGGCCGGGCTCGGTGGCCTCGAGCAGCGCATCGGGAAACGGGCCAACCCCGAGCCGCTCGGTCGGGCCGCCGCGCCGGCGGCGCTCGATTGCGTCGAGGCACGCGTTCGTCGCGATCCGATAGAGCCAGGCACGCAGCGAGATCGCGGCACGAAACGTAGCCCGCCCGTTCCAGGCGCGGATCAGGGTCTCCTGGACCGCGTCCTCGGCGTCGTCGACCGAGCCCAGCATCCGATAGCAATGGACCAGCAGGGCGCGCCGGTAGGGATCGGTCAGGGCTCCGAACGCCTCGGCCGATTCAGGGATGAGCTGCTGCGCGGCCACACTGGGCGGCGCCGGGACGACCATTGCTTCTCCTGGTTGGAAACTCGATAGGAAACCGACCGGGGGCGGCCGGGCGTATTCGTGGTGGTGGGACAAGCTCTCGGCTCAAGCCGGCCCCGCCCAATCCGTGCAACTGGGAGAACAAGCATGCATCAACTGTCCATCCGAACCGCCGGCCGCAGCGTCGCCGGGCTGGTTCTCGTCGCCCTGCTGGCCGCGGCCTGCTCATCGACGGCAACCGCCGCGCCGCCCGCCAGCCAGGCCCCGGCCGCATCCACACCACCGGCCGCTTCAGCCCCGGCCGCCTCCGCGCCAGCCACGGGCGGCGTCGTGGTCAACACGGCGACCACCGCGCTCGGCCCGGTTCTTGTTGGCTCGAACGGCCTGACGCTCTACACCCACACCGGTGACACGGCGACCTCGTCGACCTGCACCGGGGGCTGCGCGACCGCCTGGCCGCCGCTGGCCGTCCCGACCGGTTCGAATGCCACCGGTGGAACCGGGGTGTCGGGCACGTTCGCGACGCTGACCCGCGATGACGGGACCCTCCAGGTCACCTACAACGGCTTGCCGCTGTACGGCTGGAAGAACGATGCCAAGGCCGGCGACACGACCGGCCAGGGCGTCAACGGCTTCTCCGTGGCGAAGCCCTAGTCCCGGCGACCCTGCCGGCAACGCCGGCTCACGCATCTGAACAGGCGCCGGCCGGCACGCCGGCGCTTCTTCATGTGAGGCGGGTATCGTCGTAGCGGTAGGCGGGCCGGCCGAGCACCCCGGGCCGGCAGCGAAACAGGCGTCCGGCGTGGGGTTGTGCCGCCCGCTCGGCCGTGCTCAGCTCGGCGAAGGCGGAGGTGATGTACAGGTCGCCACGGTCGGCGCCGCCGAACGCGCAGCTCGTCACGTGGCTGGCGGGGATGGGGATCCGGGCCACGAGCTCACCTGAGGGGGCGTAGGCCACGACCTGGAAGCCGCCCCACAGGGCCAGCCACAGGCCGCCGGTGGCATCGAGGGTCAGGCCGTCGGGCGCTCCATTTTCGAGTGACTGCGTCGCGAACGGCCGCCGGTTGCCAAGGCCCAGCCCATCCATCTCGAGATCGAACCGATCAACTCGCTGGGTGGGCGTATCGACGTAGAACATGGTCCGCCGATCGTCGGTCCAGTCGAGCCCGTTGGAGATCGTGACCGGATCGACGCTGGTCCGCACCGTCCCGTCGGGCTCGAGGCAATACAGGGTCCCGGCATCGGGGCGCTTGTCCAGGCCCATCGTGCCCGCCCAGAAGCGCCCCCATGGATCGGCTTTGCCATCGTTCATCCGGATCGTGGGATCGACGCGCTCGAGAGTCGCCAGCCGCCGTGTCCGGCCGGAGTCGAGCTCGACCAGCACGAACCCGGTGGCCACTGCCGCCACGAGATTCCCGGTGCGCGTGGGTGCGATCGAGCCGATCATCTCGCCGACCGGGATCGTGCGCACCCGGCCCGTCGCCACCGTCAGCAGCTCGATCAGCCCGCGCTGGATGTCGACCCAGGCGAACTCGTTGCGGTCATCCAGCCAGACCGGCGATTCGCCGAGCTCGGACGGTGCCCGGTCCATCTCCACCAAGTCGGCCTGGAGCTCGCGAATGGAGCTGCTCACCGGGGCAACTCTAGCGGGGGGACGCAGCCTGCGGGGCGCTCAAACGCAGGCGATCCCGCCGTCGATGAACAGCTCCACCCCGTTGACCGCCTGGTTGTCCACCAGGAAGGCGCAGGCGCTGACGATGTCGGCGATCCGGGCCGAGCCGCCCGATCGGCGTCTTGCCCAGCAGGTGATCGACGGGTCACCGATCAGGGCAATTTCCCGGCCACGAGCGTTGCCAGGGTTGTTGCCACGCCCGGCGCGGCGTTGCCCACCATGACCGCCACCGTGGTTTCGCCTTTCCAGTAGGCTGCCGTCTCGATCTGAAACGGGACGTCGCCCGCGCCCGTCCCGGTCTCCACCACGGTATAGGCCGGGTGTCCGGCGATCATCGTCTTTGATGCGGCAATCGTGATGCCATTCCGGGTCCCGACGCTGGCCAGGATCTTCGCCTCGACGCCGGCTTCCACCGTGTCGATCGGGAAGCTCGGCACGTATGTGGCCACGATGAGCGAGACCGTGACCGATGGGGCGGCATGATTGTCGTAGACGCAGTCGGATCTCGAGAGGATCGTGGGCTGGACCGACTGCTTGTCCGACTTGCCGGCAGGCAGCGAGGCGCCGGTCGCCGTGGAGGCGTCCACTTGGGTGATCAGATCGCAGGCGAGCGGCGTGGACACAGCCGCCGACTGGTTCGCTGTGACGCCTGGCGTCGGCACGCTGGACGGTGGGATGCTGCCAGGTCCCAAGATCACCGTCGAGGGACTGGGCGACGGTCCGGACCCGCCACTGGGTGGGCCGCTCGTCCCCGACGTTCCGGTGCAGGCCACAACGGCGAGACCGACTGCGACGGCCACGCCGAGGTTGCGGATTCCGGCCATCTGTCGCCCCCTGGATGCATCAGGTCGCCATGGCTTGGGTGCCGAACACCATCTTCTCCCTGGTCCATGATGATGCAAGAGGCCTGGCCCGAATCTTGCGGCCTGAGCTGCGAGGCCTGAGCCAGATCGCCCTGACCACGCCATCAGGCGCTCGGTTCGGGCACCTCTGCCCAATCCCGATCGACCCGGACCTGATGGTCCAGTGACACAGAGACCGTCGCACCGGGCTCGAGGTGGACCGGCCAGGCAGCGACGAACGCGCTGCCCTGGTATACGCGCTCGAAGCCGAGCTCCGAGTTCGAGATCGTCTCGATCGGCGCCCACCAGGCTGTCGCCGGCGGCACGATCGAGCTCCCCAGGTGGATCCCGATGTCGTCGTTGCCGCTGGCCAGCTCGCTCACGTCCTGATGCTCGCCGCGGCCGTCGTGGGGCGTGCGCTGACCGGCCACCTCGTACCAGGCCGCCGGATTGCCGCCGCCGCCGAGGAGCATGACCGGCCACTCGATCGCGAGCAGGGCGTGGATCTCGTCCGCGCCGCGGTTCTCGAGCCGGACCCCGAGCCGGATGCCGGGCGTCCGTCGCTCCCCGGAGAACGTGAAGCGCTTCTCCAGCCGGAGCGCGCCGGCCGCCTCGCCGAAGCTGGCGTCGCGCTGGAGGACGAGAACCCCGCCATGGGCCTGGATGACCTCGTAGGCGCCCAGGTGGGCGTCGCTCAGCTCGACGGCCCGGGCAGCCGCGAAGGCCTCGGCCGAGGTCTCCGCTGGGAACAAGTGGACGAGGCCGAGGCGGCGCTCATAGGCGTCGTACTGGAGATGGTCCGCGAGGTTCGGCTCGCGGGCCCGGACCACGCTGTGAATCGACGGCGCCGTGCCGGCCACTGCAACCGGGTCGGGGACCCCGGCAGCGAGCGCCGCCGTCCGTGCGTCCGCCTCCAGGAGTCGTGCGTGGTACGCCTCGGGCCGCCGGCGAAGCACGGCGCCAAGGGCGTGGCGAACCGGGCGGATGTCCCATGAGCAGATTCCGCCGCCTTCGGCCGGGTCGACGACGACGACCTGTCCCTGCGAGGTGACGAGAATCTCGTCGAGCCCATCGAGATCGGTGTCCTGCCGGGCAATGCCGTCGACGGCCCGCCCGGCCCGCCGGCCCGCTCCGTCGGCCAGGTCTTCTGCGCCGATCAGGTGCTCATAGGTCGCGAGGCGCATGTGGGCGATGTAGATGCCCCCGAAGACGCCGTGCCAGTAGCAGTCATTGCTCTGGCCCTGGAACAGCTCGGACCGGGCGCGGGCGATCGTCGTCGCGGCCAAGTCTGCCGTTGCCGGGGTCGACCGATCGGCCTGGGCGAGTCCGTCGACCTTGGCCGAGGCCCGCAGCATCTGCTTGTGGAGCTCGTTGACCTCCCGGTACTTCACCTGGAAGTTGCGCCAGAACCCGCCCCGCAGCCAGCGCACCTCGGGCGATGCGTCCCGCTCCGCGCGCTCGAGTGCCTGCTCGTAGGCGATGCCTTCGGCAGCCGGCAGGGCCCACACGCCCATCTCGACGTAGGACGCAGTCGGGATGTAGACGCGTGCGATCGGGCATTCGCGGTCAAGCCACTCGCTTGGCGTCACCAGCTCGAGCCACTCGGCGTTCTCCCCCAGGGCATCAAAGAAGCGATCGACCCAGTGGCCCGGTGCCCAGCAGGTCGCGAACGTCTGTGGCCACGAGCCGAACTTCTCGCCGTCGTCGCCCATCAGCCCGAGCCGGCCACCGCCCTCGGTGGCGAGGCCGCGCAGGTAGTCGATCGTGTCATCCACGGTCCCGAACGGCATGCGGTAGCGGAGGCCCATGGCGGACGCGAACACCGTCAGCCGGCGACCCTGGTCGTCGGTGCTGAAGGAGCCCCACAGGGCCGACTCGTCGACCGCCGCAGCGCGCAGGTGGGCGTCGTCGACCACGGTCCACTCGTAGCCCGAATCCACGAGGCTGACGGGGACGTCGGGCTCCCAGACACGCTCGGCGAGCCAGGCGCCGCGCGGACGGCGGCCGCCGATCGCCTCGACCGCATCGGCCATCCGCTCGAGCTGGGCCAGCCGGTCCCGGTCGGGCAGGGTCGCGAGGATCGGCTCGTAATAGCCGCCGCCCAGCAGCTCGACCCGGCCCTCGGCGACGAGGCGGCCGACCCGCTCGAGGAAGCCCGGGCGCTCGCGAGCGAACCAGTCGAGCAGCGGTCCGGAGTAGTGGAGTGCCAGGCGCACGTTGCCGTGGCGCTCGAGCGCACCGATCAGGGGCTCGTAGGCGTGCTCGTAGGCGTCGGCGATCACCCAGCCAAAGTTGCCGACCGGCTGGTGGTTGTGGAGGACCAGGGATAGGGAGAAACGCGGCGCCAAGGACGGCTCCAGGAGCGAGTCGAGGATGGGCTGGACGATTGCCATCATGACGGCCGAAGCCGATTCCGGTACCTTGTCGGTGCCCAACCCCTGGTCGACTGAACGTCGCGCCAGCCTGCCCCCGAGGAGCTCGTCATCGCTACTGCGATCGCCGCCGAAGGCCTGGTGAAGATCTATCGCTCGCGCAAGACCGAGGTTCGCGCGCTCGACGGACTCGACCTGACCGTGGAGGAGGGGACCGTCCTCGGCCTGCTCGGTCCGAATGGGGCCGGCAAGACCACCACCGTCCGGATCCTGGCCACGCTCCTGCGGGCCGACTCGGGCCGGGCCACCGTGGCCGGCTTCGACGTGGCCCACCAGGCCCAGCAGGTCCGCTCGGTCATCGGCCTCTCGGGACAGTACGCGGCGGTGGACGAGAACCTGACCGGCCGCGAGAACCTGTGGATGTTCGGCCGGCTCTACCAGCTCTCGTCCGGGGAGGCGAGGCAGCGCGCTGGCGAGCTCCTCGAACAGTTTGGCCTGACAGATGCAGCCGACCGGGTGGTCAAGACCTATTCGGGCGGGATGCGTCGCCGCCTGGACCTGGCCGGCGCCCTGATTGGCCATCCCCGACTGCTCTTCCTCGACGAGCCCACCACCGGCCTCGACCCCCAGGGCCGCCTCGGGATGTGGGACGTGATCCGCGGTCTCGTGCGGGACGGCGCCACGCTCCTGCTGACGACCCAGTACCTCGAGGAGGCCGACGAGCTGGCCGACACGATCGCGGTGGTCGACCACGGCAAGATCATCGCCCGGGGGACGGCCGACGAGCTCAAGTCACAGGTCGGCGGCGAGCAGATCGAGGTGGTCATCCACGCTGCGACCGACCTCGCCGGCGCCCGCGATATCCTGGCCCGGGCCGGGATTGGCAAGCCCCACATCGATGAGCACACGCGCCGGATCTCGGTCCCCACGAACAGTGGCGCCCAGGGCCTGATCCAGGTGGTCCGCGACCTCGACGAGGTCCACATCCAGATCAGCGACATCGGACTGCGCCGGCCGACACTCGACGATGTCTTCCTGACCCTGACCGGCCACGACGCCGGCCTGGCGGCCGGCGAGGACGAGGGCAGCGCGACGCCAGGGTCCGGCAGCGGAGGCAAGGCCGCATGACCGCGCGAGCGACCGCGCCCCGCTCCCGGGAGGGTCGGGGTGGCCTGCGCCAGGCCGTCGGCGATGGCCTGATCGTCACCTGGCGCAACCTGAAGCGGATCCCGCGCATCCCGGAGCTGGCGATCTTTGCCGTGCTCCAGTCGATCATGTTCGTGCTGCTGTTCGCGTTCGTCTTCGGCGGGGCGATCCCGCTGCCCGGCGGCGGCAACTACCGCGAGTACCTGATGCCCGGGATCTTCGCCCAGACGATCGTCTTCGCAGCGGCCACCACGGCGATCGGGATGAGCGAGGACGTCCACAAGGGGATCATCGACCGGTTCCGTTCCCTGCCGATGGCCCGCTCGGCGGTCCTGGTCGGGCGGACCCTCTCGGACGTCGTCTACAACGGCGGGATCCTCATCGTCCTGATGCTCTCGGGACTGGTCGTCGGCTGGACGATCCGGACGGGGATCCCCCCGCTGCTCGAGGGCGTCGCCCTCCTCCTCCTGTTCACGTTCGCGATGTCCTGGATCGGGGTCTGGCTGGGCCTGTCCGTGCCGTCGGTGGAGGTGGCCCAGCAGGCGGTCTTCATCGTCCTGTTCCCGATCACCTTCGTCTCGAACGTGTTCGTCCCGCCGCAGACCCTGCCTTCGTGGCTCCAGCCGATCGCCGAATGGAACCCGACGAGTACCCTGACCGCCTCGCTGCGCCAGCTATGGGGCAATCCGAATCCGTTCGTATCGACGGGCTTTCCGTCGCAGCATCCGGTCCTCGTGACCCTGATCTGGGTGGTCGTGATCGTCGCGATCTTTGCCCCGCTGGGCATTCGTCGCTATCGCCTGATGAGCCGTTAGGGTCCCACCGATGGCCGCCTCGTCTGCGCTGATCGGCTCGCCGGTTGCGGGCGGGCCGCCCGCTCCGGCTAGGATGTGCCAGCCGCGAAGGCCGCCAACGGTGAAGGAATCTTGATCGGGCGTCCACCCCGGTTGAACGGGCCCGCCCCGAGGATAGACCCGTGCGAGGATTCGCCCGCGAGGTCAGCCCATGACCCCGTGCCGAGCGACTGATTGGATGAGGGAATCATGACCAGAAGGCGCCTGGCGGCCGTCGTGCTGTCGGCCGGACTGCTGCTGATCACCGGCCTGACGCCGGTCGCAGCTGCGACGACATTCGACCTGACGACGCCCTACCCGGCAGTCACGATCCAGCCCGGAAATACGGTCACCTTCAACCTCGATGTCTCGGTGCCCCACGCCGAGCGCGTGGCTCTCTCCGTGTCGGGCACCCCGACCGGCTGGACGGCCTACCTGCGCGGTGGCGGGAACATCGTGAACGCGATCTTTGCCGGCGGCACCACCGCCGCTGCGCTGGAGCTCGCGGTGACCGTGCCCGCTTCGGCGACGCCCGGCACCGCCAACCTGACCGTGACCGCAACGTCCGCGCAGGGCACGCAGACCTTGCCGATTGACGTCACCGTCCTTGGCGCGACCGGTGGCGGCCTCACCCTTGCCAGCGATTTTCCGCAGCTCACCGGTGCCCCCACCAGCACCTTCAGCTACAGCGTGACCCTCACGAACACCGGGACCCAGAAGCAGACCTATACGCTGACCGGCCAGGGTCCCGATGGGTGGACGGTGGCCGTCCATCCATCGAGCAATGCCCAGGCCTTGACCGACACGATCGAGGGTGGCGGCAATGACACCCTGAGCGTCACGGCCCAGCCGCCGGCGTCGATTCCTGCGGGTGCGTACCCGCTCCAGGTCACGGCGACGGCCGGCGGCCAGTCGGCCAACACCGCGCTCGAAGCCGACGTGACCGGCTCGCCGGCCCTCACC
>JBEPUS010000057.1:0-12619 GCA_041691435.1 Chloroflexota bacterium | reverse complement strand
GCGGACACTAGCTCCTGAAGCTAGCGCGTCTACCGATTCCGCCACCTCGGCGAGACCCCGAACGCACGGCGAAAGCCCTTCACCGCCCGTCGGCGAGGCGCCATGCTAGCACATCCCAATAGCGGTCACTGAGATCAGCCAGGGTCTGAATCGCCAGTCCGGAGACTCTCGAATCGACCACCACCAGGTCATCCTGGAAGAAGAGCGGGAGCATCGGCGGGTTGGCCACCAGGGCCGCCTCCAGCTTCGAATAGGCCGCCTTGCGGGCTGCCTGGGTCCCCGGTGAGCGGGCCGCGACCAGCAGGCTGTTGAGGCTCGAATCCTGGATCCCGGTAATGTTCGCACCGCCGCTGACTGCCTGGCTCGAGGCGAAGAGCGGATAGAGGTCCGGGTCCAGGCCGATGTTCACCTCGACCAGCGCCGCCACGAAGTTGCCGTCGCCGAGCCGGGCGACCAGGTCGGTGGGCGCGAGGCCAACGTGGCTGGCCTTGAGCCCGAAGGTTCGCCATTGGGCGGCGACCGCCTCGGCGGCCGTCCAGGCGATCGGGTTGGACGCCTGGTCGGGGCTGAGGAGGTCGAACGAATAGGCCACCTTGGCCTTGGGCGCCTGCCAGCCGGTGGCGATCTTCTTCCAGCCGGCCGTCTTGAGGGCCGTTGCGGCAGCGGCTGGGTCCGACTTCACCGGCGCGCTGGCCTTGGGGTCGAACGCCCAGGATCCGGGCGGAACCGGCGCGTCGGCCTGGGTACCGGTGCCACCCAGGACGCTCGTCAGCAGCGTCGGTCGATCCAGCGCCTCGAGCAGCGCCGTTCGGACGGCAGCCGGGGCGAGCTCCGGATGGCCTGGCCGGAGGTTGATGGCGACCGAGGTGAACGTCGTGGTGGGGTAGGTCAGGAGGCGCGCGCCGGCCAGCTTTGCCAGGTCGAGGGCGTCCGACGGCTGGAGGCCGGCGGCCGAGTCGAGCGAGCCCGACCGATACGCATCGGCCAGCGTCCCGGAGTCCGAGAAGAACTCGAGCTCGAGGCCCGGCAGCTGCGGCGCCTGCGCCACGGTCGAGGCTGGGATCAGGTCGGCCGACGTCGCATCCCAGTGGACGAGTCGGAAGGGCCCGGAGCCCACCGGCTCACTGGCGAACGCCGAGTCGGCCAGGTCGGTGACCAGCGTGCCGGCCAGCAGGTGCTGGGGCAGGATGCCGACGAGGGCGTCCTCGAGGAAGCCGGCGATCGGCGACGCGAGACTGAACTGGACCGTCTGCGGATCGATCTCGGTGGCCGATACCTCGCGCCACGAGTTGGCCAGCGGACCCCGATACGCCGGATCCTTGAGCAGCCCGACGGTGAAGACGATGTCACTGGCAGTGACCGGCTGGCCGTCCTGCCACTGGGCGCTCGCGCGCAGCTCGAACGTCCATGTCCTGCCCGAGGAATCGACGGTCCAGGAGGCGGCCAGGTCGGGGATGTATGTTGCGTCCGGGCCCCGGGCGACGAGGCCCGAGAAGACCAGCCGGCTCAGGTCCCGGTCGGCCTGGGTCCGGGCGGTGAGTGGCGTGATCGAGCTGGGGCTGCCCACGATCCCTTCGCGATCGATCGGCGGGAGCGCCGCGCTGGCGTCGACGCTGTCGCCGGGGCTGGCCGTGACGGCCGCGACGGGCCCGGCCGGCGCAGCGGGCACGACCAGGACCAGGGCCAGGACAACGAGGACGACGGACAGGCCCGCAACCACCGCGCGGTCACGCTGGGTCAATGATCAGGCCTCTGAGCTCGCACAGGCGCCGCGCCCGGCGGAGGGCGCCGTCAGGCGCTGGCCGGGGTGTAGATGTAGGCGGCCAGCGAGAAGAGCACGAACAGGACGATCAGGAGAATCGTGAACTGCCACAGCCGCCGCTCCACGCCCCGCCGGCTCCGATAGACGGCCGAGTCCCCGCCAAACGTCCCCGACAGGCCGGTCCCCCGCGACTGCAGGAGGATGGCCGCGATCAGGGCAAGGCCGACGACGATCTGGCCGATGCTCAGGAACGGATTCACCCGTGATGTGACCTCAGCTGGATTGGTGCGGAGCCGGGGGATGGTAGCACGTCAGCCCCTGCCGGGCCGGGCCTGGGCCTGGCCGGCGACCGCTGCGACGGCGGCGTCGACCCTGGCCGGATCGCCCAGGTAATAGTGGCGCTCGGGCCGGAGCTCGGCGTCCAGCTCGTAGACCAGCGGCACGCCGGTCGGGATGTTCAGCGCCGGGATCTCCTCGTCGGAGATGTGGTCGAGATACTTCACCAGCGCCCGCAGGCTGTTGCCGTGGGCGGCGATCAGGACCCGCCGGCCGGCCCGGATCTCGGGCACGATCAGCTGGTGCCAGGCAGGCAGAAACCGGGCGACGGTGTCCTTGAGCGACTCGGCCCGCGGCACCTCCCCGGTCGCCAGGCTCGCATAGCGCGGGTCCCGGCCGGGGTCGCGATCGTCGCCGTCCGGCAGTGGCGGTGGCGAGACGTCGTAGCTTCGGCGCCACACGTGGACCTGCTCGTCGCCATATTCGGCGGCGGTCTCCGCCTTGTTGAGGCCCTGCAGGGCGCCGTAGTGGCGTTCGTTCAGGCGCCAGCTATGGACAACCGGCAGCCACATCCGGTCGAGCTCGTCGAGGCTGATCCAGAGCGTCCGAATCGCCCGCCTGAGGACCGAGGTGAAGGCGATGTCGAAGTCGAAGCCGGCCGCGCGCATGAGTCGTCCGGCCTCGTGGGCCTCGGCGACACCGGTCTCGGACAGGTCGACATCGGTCCAGCCGGTGAACCGGTTCTCACGGTTCCAGTCACTTTCCCCGTGGCGCAGCAGGACGAGGGGGGTCATGAGCCAGCCTCGGTGGCAGCCCGCCGGCCGGCTGCCGTCAGGCCGGCCCGGGCGACGATCCCGGCCATCTCCTCCACCTTGAGCGAGGCCCCGCCGACGAGCGCTCCATCGATGGCGGGCTCCGCCAGGAACTCGCCGGCCGTGGCCGCGGTGACGCTGCCGCCGTACAGCACCGGCAGGTCCGGCGCGATCCGGGCAAAGTCGTTGCCGAGCCCGGCGACCGCGGCGCGGATCGCGTCGGCCATCGCGGCCGCGTCGGAACCGCGCGCCGTCCGGCCCGTGCCGATCGCCCAGACGGGCTCGTAGGCGACGACGAGGCCGGCCGTTGCGAGGGCCGCCGGATCACCGGCAAAGCCCGCCAGGCTGCCCCGGAGCTGGGCGGCAACGACGCCCTCGGCCTGCCCGGCCTCGCGTTCGGCAAGCTGCTCGCCGACGCACAGGATCGGTCGCAGGCCCGCCTCGAGTGCCCGGCCCAGCTTCCGCCCGATCAGCTCGTCGGTCTCGCCGGCATCGCGGCGCCGCTCGGAGTGGCCGATGATCACCCAGGTCGCCAGGCCCACGAGCATCGGCGCGCCGATCTCGCCGGTGTAGGCGCCGCTCAGCTCGTGGTGGACGTTCTGGGCGCCCACGCCGACGCCGGTCCCGGCCGGGCTCGTGGCGAGGGCGTCCCGAACCGCCGCCAGGCAGACGAACGGTGGACAGATGACCCGCTCGACCCCGTCGACATTGGTCCGCGCGGCGAGGGTCGTTGCCAGCTCGCCGGCATCGGTGGGGGTCGTGTGCATCTTCCAGTTCGCCGCGATGATGACCGGCCGCATCACCGGATCATGCCAGAGCCGCCCGGTCGCGGTCGGCCGCGAGCTGCTCGATCCGCTCCAGGGCCCGCTGCACGGTCGAGCGGTTCAGGAGGAGATGCTCGCTGAGCTCCGCGAGGGTCGCTTCGGGCGTGGCTCGCCGAGCGTCAGCCGCGAGCCGGATCACCTTCGGCAGGTCGCCGAGCCGCCCGTCAGCCTCGAGCTGGCCGATCGCCGCGAGCTGCCGGCCGGCGGCCACCACGGCTCGCTGGAGATTGGCCGACTCCGCGTTGATCACCCGGTTCAGCTCGCCACGCAGGGCGCGCGAGACCTGCCGTGCCTCGAGCTCGAGGATCGCCGAGGCGGCGCCGATCCGGCGCAGGAACGTGCCGATCGTCTCGGCATTCTTCCAGGTCACGACACCCCGGCCACGACGCACGCGCCACGCCCCGGGCAGGGCGACGTCCGCCAGCTGCCCGGCCAGGATCGGAGCCTCGTCGACGGGCACGACGAACTCGAGATGGGCCCGGCCCGCCGACAGGCTGAGCGAGCCACGGGCGAGGAACCGGCCGCGCAGCCAGGCCCAGCGGCAATGGTCCGCGGATCCATTCCAGTCAAAGTCGTCGGCCCGGGTCAATCCGCCGCCACGCGCGCCTGGATTGACGCTCGTGACGTCGGTGATCCGGACGTGCCGGGCCCGGCGGCGCACACCGGGCCGGGTCGCCGCCTCGGTCTCACGGCCCAGCCGGACTGCCAGGCGGGCGATCGATGCCTCACGGGTGACGAGGCCCGGTCCCAGGCCGGCCGACTCGGCGGCGCGATCGCAGGCTCGCAGGGGGTCGATCGCCGCGAGCTCAGCACGCAAAGCGGCGACGAGGTCGCGGTCCGAGGCGCTCACGCGGTCCGGGCGACCCCGTTCCGGCGCCGGGCGGCACCCTCGCGTTCGGCGATCCGGATGATCGCCGCGGCCAGCCGCTCAGGATCGTGGTGGATCGGGCTGGCGGGATCGACGATGTCGTCGAGGACGAGGCGGGCCGGTCGCGGACCGCTCGGCGGCCAGCGCAGGCGGACGGATTCCCGCCGGCCGCCGGCGATGCTGGCGGACGACGTCCGGTTGTTGGCCAGGACGATGTCCGCGATCCCGGCCGCCGTGTGGCGTTCGAGCGCTTCGACATGGTCGGCCAGGTCGAAGCCGTCGGTCTCGCCGGTCTGGGTGGCCACATTGCAGACGTAGATCACAAGGGCCGACGATGCCGCCAGCGCCTGCCGGATGTCGGCGATCAGCAGGCTCGGCAGGAGGCTCGTGAACAGGCTGCCGGGCCCGATGACGATGACCTCGGCCTCGGCGATCGCCTCGAGGGCGTCCTGGCAGGCCCGGACATTCTCCGGGCTCAGCCAGACCCGGTCGATCCCGGTCATCTTGCCGATCCGGGACTGCCCGTCGACGAGCGTCCCGTCGCGCAGGGCCGCGTGCAGGACCACCGGCGTCGCGGTCGCCGGGACCACCTGGCCGCGGACGGCGAGGACCCGGTTCATCCGCCGGACGCCTTCCTCGAAGTCGCCCTGCTCGACCGCGGTCATCGCCGCGATCAGGAGGTTGCCGATCGCGTGGCCGGCCAGGCTGGCCGGGGCCTCTTCGCCCGGGAAGCGGTACTGGAAGAGCTCGCTCATCAGCGGCTCGGCATCGGCCAGTGCGACGAGGCAGTTGCGGATGTCGCCGACGGCCGGCAACCCGAGCTGGTCGCGCAGCTTGCCCGAGGAGCCGCCATCGTCGGCGACGGTCACGATCGCGGTCAGGTTGCTCGTGTGCTCCTTCAGGCCGTGGAGCAGCGTCGAGAGGCCGTGACCGCCGCCGAGGGCGGCGATCTTCGGTCCCCGGGCCAGGAAGCGCTTCTGGTAGATCAGCTCCACCAGCGGCTGGTCGTCGGTGTCCGAGCGGTACGGGCCCATCAGCACCTGGAGGACGCGGTACGAGGCGAAGGCGAAGACGCCCACGCCGAGGACCGCCAGGATCAGGGCGCGCACGATGTACGGCAGGAACTGCAGGGTGACCACGTAGACCACGGACTGGAGCGGGCCCGTGATCACGACATCGCGATAGAGCTGGCGCAGGGCGAAGGCGCCGCCCAGCGCCAGGCCCAGCTCGCCGACGAAGACCACCGCGAGCCAGCGCTTGATCCCGATTCCCGAGCCCAGCCAGCGCCGCAGGCCGGCAATCGCCGAAAGCCGGCGCCGAATCGTCATGCCCGGTCGAGCTCGCGGTGGAAGACCGAGACCGCGCCAAGGTTCTCTTCGCGCAGCCACGCGGCCAGTGCCTCGGCGATCGCGATCGAGCGGTGATAGCCACCGGTGCAACCGATCCCGATCGCCAGCCGGGTCTTGCCCTCGCCCACGTAGGCCGGGATCGTGAAGACCAGGAACTCGTGGAGGAACTCGAGGAAGCCCTTCGTGACCGGCTGGCCGAGGACGTAGTTGCGGACCGCCTCGGTCAGGCCAGAGAGCTGGCGGAGCTCCTCGATGTAGTACGGGTTCTGCATGAACCGGACGTCGAAGACGAGGTCGGCTTCGAGCGGGATCCCGTACTTGAAGCCGAAGCTGATCAGCTGGATCACGAGGCGATCGGTTGCCTCGTTCTCGCCGAGGTGGGCGAAGATCCGCTCGCGCAGCTCGCGCAGCGACAGGTCGGAGGTATCGACGACCACATCCGCTTCCTCGCGGACCGGGTCGAGCACCCGGCGCTCCTCGGCGATCGAGCTGGCGATCCCGCGCTGGTCGGCCAGCGGATGGCGGTGGCGCGTCTCGGAGAAGCGCCGGATCAGGACCTCGTCGCGGGCCTCGAGGAAGATGACCTGGGGCTTGATCCCGCGGCCCTCGAGCGCACCCCGGACGGCCGCCAGGGCCAGCGATGCATCGCCTGCCCGGACGTCGAGGACGATCGCGACCCGCTCGAACCGCTGGCGATCCCCGGATACGAGCTCGGCCAGGTCGGGCAGCAGCTCGCCGGGCAGGTTGTCGACACAGGTGTAGCCAAGGTCCTCGAAGAGCTTCGTCGCTGCCGTCTTGCCGGCGCCCGAGAGCCCGCTCAGGATCACGATGTGCTGGTCGGTCGCCGCGGCCGGCTCGGAATCGGCGCCGCCGGGCGAGCTCGAAACGAGCCGTCCCGGGGTGCCGTCGATGGATCGGCGAGGCGAGGCCACGGATTCAGTCTACGCCGGGCCGGCGCACGCCCGCGATGGGACGATCAGCGGCCGCTGCGCTTGATTGCCAGCCGGGTGAGCTCGGTGAGGACGTACATCGTGATCGCCAGGACCGTGGGGCTGACGAGGTCGCCCCCGGGGGTGATGATCGCCGAGAAGGCCGCGATGCCCAGGATGATCATCCGCCGATTCTTGGACATCCACTGCGAGCTGATGATTCCGACCAGGGCCAGGCCGTAGAGGACGATCGGGAACTCCATGATCAGGCCGAAGACCAGGAACAGCGTCGTCACGAAGTCGAAGTACGGCGTCGCGGCGATCCCGTTGACAAGCTGCTCGTCGGTGAAGCTCAGCAGGAAGGCGATCGCGAACGGCAGCACGAGATACGCGATCCCGACACCAATCGCGAAGAGCAGCAGGGCCAACGGGATCCACGGCCGGATCGTGCGCCGCTCGGCGCTGGTCAGGCCGGGCGCGATGAACGCCCAGAGCTGGTAGAGCAGGACAGGCATCGCCAGGATCAGCCCGATCGTGAGCGAGATCTTGACCTGGATGAAGAACGCGTCACCCGGGCCCAGCACCTGGGCCTTGTGGCCCGGCAGCTGGTCGAGCAGGTAGTTGCGAACGCGGGTGGCCAGGAACCAGCCGATGCCGCTGGCAACCAGGACGGCCAGGACGGACTTGAACAGCCGGTTGCGCAGCTCGCTCAGGTGGTCGAAGAGCGGCATCACCCCGGTCTGCGGCGGGGGGGTCGCGCCGGCGACAGCCTCAACCGGCGCCGGCAGGGTCTCCTCGGTCATCGGACGGCGTCCGTCGTCCCGCGTCCGATGGCCAGACTAGGAGGTGGATTCGGTGTTCGTCGACTCGCCGACAAGAGCCTGTCCCGGAACGTCCGGCCGGGTAGCAGGTGCAGCCACGATGGGTGGCGGCGGCGCGACGGCTTCGGGAGCCGCATAGACGGGCGCGGCGGCCGCCTCCGGAGCGGCGTAGACCGGCGCCGTGGCAGCCTCAGGGGCCGCATAGACCGGCGCGGCGGCAGCATAGGTGACCGCTGCGACCGGAGCCGGGCCGGGGGCGGCCTCGGTATGGGCCGAGTCCGTGATGTCACTCGCCGCCTTGCGGAATTCCTTGATGCTCTTGCCGAGCGCGGCGCCGACCTCGGGCAGCTTGCCCGGGCCGATCACGATCAAGGCGATGATGAGGACGATGACCAGGTGGATCGGTGAGATATTGGGCATCTTCAGGTGACCTCGCTGCGACGACGGAAATCGACGATCGATTGACGTTGACTGCTACGGATCGGAGCGGCCTACGGATCAGCCCCGATTCCTACGATAGCACGGGCGCCGGCAAAGTGGTCGACCAATTCCGGGCCGCCAGGGCAAGCCGTTCGCCGGGGTCGGCGGGACCGGCCGGGTGGGTTTCGAGGGCGGCCTGGGCGATCGCCCGCGAGACGTTGACGAGCAGGCCGGCTCCCCTCCGGCCCGCGCCGGGCGGGGCGGTCGCCGGGCCGTGGGCAAGGGCCGCCTCGATGTCGCCGCCCTGGGCACCGAGTCCCGGGACCAGGAAGCCGAGACCCGGCGCAATCGACCGGATCCGGCCCATCTCGACGGGCCTCGTCGCGCCGACCACCAGGCCCACCGTGCCGCCGGGTCCCCAGCCGGCCACCCGCCGGGCCACTCGTTCGTGGAATGGCTCAGCCGGCGCGTCATCGGCCGGATCGGCGGCCACGAGGAGTCCCTGGAGCTCATCGGAACCGGGATTCGAGGTCCGGCACAGGACATACGTGTAGCGATCGCCGCGTTCCAGGAACGGGCGCAGGCCCTCGGCCCCGACATACGGGCTGGCCGTGATCGCATCGGCCGCCAGGACCTCGAACAGGGCCACGGCCTGGCGAGCCGCGGTCGAGCCGATATCGCCGCGCTTGGCGTCGGCCACGACCGGAATCCCGGCCGGGATCGCCCCGCGGATGCGTTCGAGGGCGGCGATGCCGTCGGCCCCGAATGCCTCGAAGAAGGCGAGGTTCGGCTTGACGGCCGCCGCATACGGGGCGGCAGCCTCGAGCAGCAGCCGGCAGAAGCGTTCGATCCCCGCGATCGTCGCCGGGAAGCCCGCGGGCAGCTCCGCAGGGACCGGATCGAGCCCCAGGCAGAGCACGCTGCCGACGGCCGTCGTGCGCGCGGCCAGGCGCTCGAGGTAGCCGGCCACTACGACGGCGATGCCGTTGGCTGCTGCCCGCTCGGCACGGGCGTCGCAGGCAGGCTGGGGGGTGGCGTGGCCGGGAGCTGGTCGGGCGGGATGAACCAGCTGGCCCCGGAGCTCGCATCGAGTCCGCTGTTCTCGGTCACGTCCGGCAGCTGGGTGGCCGTCCAGCTCGGGCCGCTCCCGGTCAGGCCGATCATCCGCAGATCGACCACCTGGCCGACGATGTGCAGGTAGGCAATCGCGTCACCGCGCGGCGACCAGACCGGGGCCCACGAGTTGCCGTCGTTCGTCAGGCGCAGGACCTCGGCGCCCGTCTGCCCATCGAGGATCGCCACGTCGGTGCCCTCCGGAGTCTGTCGGGTGACGGCGATGTAGCGGCCGTCGGGCGACCACGACGGACGCATGTAGCCCGGCGCCCCGAACGCGGAGGCCTTCTTCGTGGCCACGTTGTACTTGTAGATCTGGGGCAGGCCGCGCTGGCCGTCACGCCCGTTCTGGACGTACAGGAGGATCTTGCCGTCTGGTCGCCAGGCCGCGTCCTGGTGGCCATAGGGCGGGTTCTCCCCGAGGGTTGGCTTGGCCAGCTTCTTGGTGGCGATGTTGTACAGCTGGAGGACGACGTCGCTCCGGCTGGGATCAGGCGCATCCGAGAACAGGGCAACCGACTTGCCGTCAGGCGAGATGGCCGGGTCGATGAGCCAGAAGAACCAGGTGAACTGGCCGGCTCGGTACTTGCCGCTCAGGAGGGTCTGGTTGGTCAGGCCGTCGGGTGAGATCCGGCTGAGCGCGGGCACGTTCATCGTGTAGTGGGCGGGCCCGAGGTTGCCCTGCGGGAAATAGCCGGGCTGCTGGGTGGTCTCGATGTAGTAGATCCATTGGCCGTCGGGCGACCAGGCGGCTGACGACGCCCCGCCGGCCTTCGTCAGCTGGGTGGCCTGCCCGGCGGTCTGGATCCAGACGTTGCCGGCCTTGACGTAGACGAGGCTGCCGGGGATGTTGGCCCGCGGGTCGGTCACGACCACGTTCGAGGGCGCTGCCGTGGGATTGACGAGGTTGCCCGGCTGGCCGGAGCCCGTCGGGCCCTTGCCGCCGAGGGCGATCGGGCTCCAGCCGGCGACGAGCGCGGCGGTCAGGCTGCCGATCAGGACGAGGACGACCGCCGCGATCGCCGGTGCGACGAGGCCGGTGCGGGGCATCAGTCCGTAGGGATCGCCGGGCGGCCGGCGCGCTCGGGTGCTGGGGCCACGACCGGTCATCCGCCGCTCCCCGCCGCGACAGGTGTCGAAACGCTGGCCGGCTGGCTGGCGCCGGCGCCGCTGCCGCCGGCCAGCCGGGCAACCACGCCGGCGATGGAGCCGGACGGCGCGGCATCCCGGATCTCGAGCTGGAGCGACTCGTAGCCGCCAAATGAGCGGATCACCGGCCGCGCGACCAGGTCCAGGCGGTCGCCCTCCGCGACGAGACCGGCGAGCTCGGTCCAGCCAAAGGCGATCCCGTCCACGACGTCAAGCCGGCGCTTCAGCGTCAGCTGGGTGTGGCCGCCGGCCGCGGCCCGGACGCGGGTGACGCTCAGGCCGGCGACGACGATGAGCGGGTCGGCGTTGCCCGGGCCGGTGGGGGCCAGCCGGGCGAGATCCGCGATCAGCGCGTAATCGAGTCCGAGCGCCGGCAGCACGAGCTCGACGTTGAGACTGGGTCGCGAGGGTCCGGCAGGTCCGAGGCCAGCCGCGGCGAGGCCGAGGAAGCGCTCCCGAAACGCGTCCCAGCGCTCCGCCGGGAGCTCCAGGCCGGCCGCTCCCGGATGGCCGCCGTGGCGGGTCAGGAGGTCGTCGCAACCGGCCAGGATGGCGGCCAGGTCGACCCCGCCGGCACTCCGGCACGAGGCCCGGATCACGCCGTCGAGCTCCGTGCCAACAACCGCCGGCCGGCCTCGCTCCTCGGCCAGGCGGGCCGCGACCAGTCCGATGACGCCGATGGGCCAGGTCCCCTTGACGATGGTCGCGGCGGCATCGCCCGGCTCCGAGGCCACGGCGGCGTTGGCTTCGAGGACCGCCTTGCGGGTCATCACTCGCCGATCGACGTTGTTGGCCTCGAGCTGCTCCGCGAGCAGGGCCGCTTCGGCAGGATCGTCGGTCAGCAGGAGCGCCGCGGCATCGGCGGCGCTCCCGACGCGACCGGCGGCGTTCAGGCGCGGCGCGATCACGAACGACACCGTCTCCAGGTCCACCGACGAGGCCGTCTGTCCGGCCCGCCCCAGGAGGGCCGCAAGCCCGGTGAGCGGCTTGCGCCTGATCTGTTCCAGGCCGAGCCGGGCGATTGCCCGGTTCTCGCCGAGGATCGGGGCGACATCGGCGACCGTGCCGATCGCAGCCAGCTCGGTCAATGCCAGGGCCGCCTCGGGACCGCCGGGTAGGCCGGCGAGGAGCAGCTGGGCGACCTTGAGGGCAACCCCACTGCCGGCCAGTCGCGGATCCGGGTAGGTCGCTTCCGGCCGGTGGGGATTGACCAGGGCGTACGCGGCGGGTCGAACATCCGGCACGCGATGGTGGTCGGTGATCAGGACGTCGATCCCTGCCCGGTTGGCCTCGTCAACCTGGGCGACGCTCGAGGAGCCCGTGTCGACCGTGATGATCACGGCGTGGCCGCCGGCCGTGGCCGCCGCGACGGCGCGGCTGGACAGGCCGTGGCCCTCCTCGAGCCGGCTCGGGACGTATGGCTCGGCGGCCAGCCCGAAGCGGCGCAGTGCCCGGACCATGATCGCCAGGCCGGTCAGCCCATCCGCGTCGAAGTCACCGAAGACCAGGACGCTGCCGCCCTCGCTGCGCAACCGGGTGAGGCGCTCCAGGACTCGATCCGCATCGGGCAGGAGGGCCGGGTCGTGGAGGCCCGCGATGGCCGGACCCAGGTACGACTCCAGCCCGGCGACGCTGTCGATCCCCCGTCCGGCCAGGATTCCAACGAGGCGCTCGGAGACCCGGAACCCGGCCCCGCTGGCGACCAGCGCCGGATCGAGATCGATCGGTGCGGGCAGGTTCCAGGCGAAGCGCGGTTCGAGCATTGGCCTAGCCTGCGCGGGAGGGCTTCATCGGGACTGCACCACGAATGCACTGGACGCTCGACTGCGGGCAGCCGTGACGATTCCGCCCCACCGGCCGCGGCTGGCCACGCCTCAGGATGCGGAGCGGCGGGCGGGACGTCCGGCCGGCTGGCGACCGCGCCGGCGATCCTCCCAGTTCTGCCAGACAACGAGGAGCGGGCTCGCGTTGAAGATCGACGAGTAGGTCCCCGAGACGATGCCGATGAGCAGGGCGAGCACGAAGTAGCGGACCGCCGCGCCGCCGAAGAGGAGCAGGGCGGACAGGGTGATGACGACCGTGAGACTCGTGTTGATCGACCGGCCGAACGTCTGCAGGACCGAGTGGTTGACGATCTGCTCGAACGGCTCACCGGCGTGGCGGGCCTTGTTCTCGCGGATCCGGTCGTAGACGACGATCGTGTCGTGGACGCTGAAGCCGATGACGGTCAGCATCGCCGTGACGAACAGGGCGTCGATCTCGACCCGGAAGAACGTTCCCAGGATCGCGAACGTGC
>JBEPUS010000056.1:0-12741 GCA_041691435.1 Chloroflexota bacterium | reverse complement strand
GGCGTGGCCGGGGCTGGCCTGGCCGGGGCAGGCCTGGCGGGCGCCGCGGGTTCAGCTGCAGCGGGTGCCGGCGCCGGCTCGCAGACGGTCGCCGCGGGGGTCGCCCGATCGAACGTCGGGGCCGTGCCCTATCCGGCCGATGCCTACGCCAGCTCGGCGCCCCCGGCACGGATCCCTCCAGGCCCGCCCGTCAGCCGCTATGACTCATATGACGACGAACCGGACCGGCCGGGGACCAGCCCGTGGGCCTGGATTGCCGGCCTGCTGGGCCTCGCCATCCTCGTGGTCGCGGGCTTCCTGATCTTCAAGCTCCTGACCGGGACGTCCGCCGCGCCGAACCAGGTGGTCGTGCCCAACTTCGTCAGCTCCCTGCTGACCGACGCCCAGACGACGGCCGCGAACAACGGCCTGACCCTGGTCCCGACCGCGTTCGTCAAGAGCAACGATCAACCCGATGGCACGATCGTGGCCCAGGATCCGGCGGCGGGCGTATCGGTGAACTCGGGCTCCACGATCAACGTCACGGTCTCGACCGGCAAGGCGATCGTGACCGTGCCCACGCTCGCGGGCCTCACGGTGACCGCGGGGATCCAGGCACTGACCACGGCCGAGCTGCTGCCCGGCGTGGTCACGAACCAGCCTGATCCGCTGGTTCCGTCCGGCTCGATCATCTCCACCTCGCCGGCCGCGGGCATCCAGGTGCCGGCAGGCACGGCCATCGATCTCGTGGTCTCGACCGGGCCGGAGCCTTCGGCCTCGCCGAGCTCCACGCCAACGCCAACCCCCACACCTACACCGACCCCGACGCCCACTCCGACGCCAACTCCCACGCCAACCCCAACCCCAACCCCTACTCCGACCCCGACGCCCACCCCCGCGCCAAGCCCGTCGGAGTCGACCGGCCCCTGATCCGGGTCAGCGTTCGGCGTCGCGCCAGAAGCGGCCGGATTCGGTCTCGGCACCCAGGAGCGTCTCGACGCTGATCAGCTCGGGTCCGGGAACCCCCACCGGCTCGACGGCCCCGGCGGTCGCTCCGGTCAGCGTGATCACCGGCTCCCAGCACGGCCGAATCTCCTGGCCGGTTAGGGCCTGGCGACCGCGATCCAGGGCGCAGAAGGCGATGCCGGCGCTGATCGACCGCCGGTAGTTCCGGCAGGAAGCGCAGCCGGTGCTCGACCGGTGGCAGACCCAGCAACGAGAGGCCTCGGCCTGCGGAGTCGCACAGTGGGGGCAGCGCCACATCGGCATGCCTACGATGGTAGCTGGGTCGGTCCCGCCCGTCCACCCGGACCGTGCCTGACGGCGGCCCCTTCAACCGGCCGGGCTGAAACAGGCGTTCCAACTGCCCGCCGCTCGACGGGCCGGCGCGATACGCCTAGTTGAAGGTGAGCGCGACCTGCGCGGTGACCTGGCCGTAATCGGTCGTATCGACGATCACCGCGATCTCGCCCTTGCCGGCGACCGTCGCCGGGATCGTGGTCTTGAAGACGGCCGAGCCGTTCGATGCGGTGGTCTTCTGCTGGCTGAACGGGCTGATTCCGTCACCCGGCACCGTGAGGGTCAGCGTGACATTGGCGCCGGTCAGGATGGCGCCGTTCGGGTCCAGCACGAGGACGTTCATCGTGATCGGGTTGGACTTCGCCGAGTTGAAGTGATACGCCGATGCGGTCAGCTTGATCGTCAGCTTGCCCGTGCCCCGCTGGAGGCTGATCACCACCGAACCCGCGTTCCCGGCTGGATCCGTGGCCGTGATGCTGATTCCGTTCAGGCCCCCGGCCAGGGCGATCACGATCTTGAAGGCGCCGGTGTTGTCGGCCGTCGCAACCGCGGTCACACTGTTCGCCTCGTTGCGGGCCGAGATCGCGCTGCCCGCCTGG
Organism: Chloroflexota bacterium; assembly: GCA_041691435.1. Classification (GTDB taxonomy): domain Bacteria; phylum Chloroflexota; class Limnocylindria; order Limnocylindrales; family CSP1-4; genus Palsa-1033. Next base: position 10,864 of record JBEPUS010000056.1, on the reverse strand, counting down.
GTCTGGCCGGTGATCGTGGCTGCCGTGCCGTTGACGATCGCGTTCTTGGCCGGCGCGCTGATGGTGATCTTGGGCTTGCTCTGGTCGAGGATGTAGGTGACCGCGATCGAAGGTGGGCTCTCGCCGGCCGCCCCGGAAATGGTCGCGGTGAATGCGTCCGTGCCCGTCGCGAGGTCCACTCCCGGGACCGTGAAGGTGGGGCTCGAGCCGACGGGGATCTCGGCGATCTGGGTCGCCGCGGCCGTTCCAATCTTTCGATAGACCACGACTGTGTAGCCGGGCTGGCCGGCGATGGAGTTGGGGATGGTGCCGGTGAGGTCGAGCTTCGGCTGGTTGGTATAGGGCTGGGTCGGGACGGTAAGGCTGGGCGAGGGCGGCAGGACCAGGCCCGTGGCGCTCGGGGCGGCCGTCTGGCTGAGCTTGTTGGCCACGCCGCCGAGCGCGTTGCCCACACCGCTGAAAAACGCCCCGACCACGCTCGGAGCGTTGAGGAGGACGATGAGGCCGAACAGGATCACGATCGCGGCGAGCCCGGCCTTCATGCCGAGCGGCAGGCCCACGCCCCGAGGATTGCCCTTTCGACCGGCAAGGCGGGGCGTCTGGGACGGTCGCGACTTGACCCGGCTCGGCTGCACGCGGCCGGTGCTCGGGGCTCGGGGCCGCACCTGGGAGGTTCGTCCGCGCCGGCTCGTCATTCGGCCCATTGTCGCAGATCGTCCCGGGCCGGCCGGTTGACGACGCCCCGTTGTACTCTGGCGTGGTGCGCGCACGTCTGGTGGCCTGCGCCGAATCGAGGTGAGGGTGCAGGCTCGCGATCCCAAGCAACCGCGCGCTACCGGCCGGCCGGCCTTCGGGGTGCCGCCCATCGCCCGGGTGAGCCCCACGGAGCCGCCGGCTCCGCCCGGCTACCCGGCGCTGCCCCAGATGAACCGCTCCGGGTTTGGGTTGCCCAACCTGCGTCGCAACGTCTGTCCGCATTTCTACATGACCGGCGTGCGCGGGGCGATCCCCATCCAGGCGCCCCATCTGCTCAAGGCCCTGATCCGCCAGGACCAGAACGTCTCGCGCTGCCAGCTGCGCGGGGGCGTCCACCTTGAGCAGGGCTACATCAACGACGTGTGTCTCACGCCGCGCTTCAACCAGTGCGTCTTCTACGAGGACGAGCTCTCGCGCGAGTGACGTGGCCGAGCTGACCTACCCGGACGCGCTCGCCCGGCTCCAGGAGCGCGGGCGCTTCGGGATCCGCCTGGGGCTGGGCCGGACACGGGCGCTCCTGCGCGAGCTCGGCGATCCCCAGCTCGCGTTCCGCGGCGCGTTGGTCGGTGGCACGAACGGGAAGGGCAGCGTCCTGGCCCTCGTCTCGAGCGCCCTGCGGGCGGCCGGCTTGCGCGCCGGGGAGACGCCCAAGCCGCACCTCGTCAGCTACCGCGAGCGACTCCAGATCGCCGGACGACTGGTGGATCCGGCAACCTTTGCCCGCCTTGTCGAAGCCACCCTGCCCGCCGCCGACCGGGTCGCCCGGCGCCACGGCGATCCAACCGAGTTCGAGCTCCTGACCGCGGTCGCCTTCCGCTGGTTCGCCGACGAGGCCGTCGATCTCGCCGTCGTGGAGGTGGGCCTCGGCGGCCGCCTCGACGCGACGCATGCCTGGGATGGCGGCGTGGCCGCCATCACCAACGTCGACCTCGATCACATGGACTGGCTCGGGTCGACGGTGACCGCGATCGCCCGCGAGAAGGCGGCGATCATCGGGCGCGGCGACCTCGCCGTAACCGGCGCGCTTGGCGACGGACTGGCGGTGATCCGGCGCCGGTCGGCCAGGGTGGGTGCCCCGCTGCGGGTCGCGTCGGCCGCGCCGCTCCTGGGCTGGGACCGCGACGGCATCACGGTCGAGCTGCCCAACCTGGGCGAAACCCGGGTCGGCCTTCGCGGCCGCCACCAGGCGTCGAATGTGGCGGTCGCCGACGGCGTGCTTGACGCACTGGCCGAAGCCGGGATCGCGTCGGTCGATTCGGCTGCCCGGCGAACCGGCTACGCGACGGCCCGCTGGCCGGGCCGCCTTGAGCTGATCGAGACGACCGGCACCCGTGGCGGCGGCCAGGAAGTCCTGCTCGATGGCGCCCACAACCCGGCGGGTGGGGCCGTCCTTGCCCAGGCGCTGGACGACCTCCGGCCGTACCTGGCCGGCGGCTCCGAGCCGAAGCCGCCGCCAATCACGCTCGTCTTCGGGGCAATGTCCAACAAGGATGTTGCCGGGGTCGTTCGAGCCGTCGCCACCAGCCATTCGCTGGCCGGTGCTGACGTGATCTGCACCGAGGTCGACGAGCCGCGAGCGATGCCGGCTGGGGAGCTCGCCGGGCTGTGGGCGGGTGCCGGCCAGGGCATCCGGGCGAGGGTCGCCGGCACTCCGGCCGACGCGCTCGCGGCGGCGCTCGCCTCGGCCCCCGGCCCCATCGTCGTCGCGGGCTCGCTGTACCTCGTGGGCGCGATCCGGGCCGCGCTGGTCGACGATCCGCTGCTGCGCGACGTGGCCGGATCAGGTGGCTGACAGCGGCCTCGGCCGCCGGGCGGGCATGCCATGATGCCGCCGTGAGCGATCGAATCATCCTGAACGACATGGTCTTCCAGGGCCGCCACGGAGTCTCCGAGGTAGAGCAGCGGACGGACCAGCCCTTTCACGTCGACGTCGAGATGGTCCTCAACCTCCAGCCGGCCGCGGTCGAGGACGACCTGGCCCGGACCGTCGATTACGCCGCGGTGTTCGATATCGCCCGGACGGTGGTCGAGTCGACCAGCTACCGCCTGATCGAGGCCCTCGCCGAGGCCCTCGCGCAGGAGGTGCTGACCGCGTTCGCGCCGATCACCGAGGTCGGGATTCGCGTCCGCAAGCCAAAGGCGCCCCACGAGGGCACGCTGGCCTGGGCCGGCGTCGAGATCTGGCGGAAGCGCCTCGGGCGCTGACCCGGCCCACGCGCTGGCGGCGGTCAGGGGTTGGTGGGCCGCGTTCCCAGGGTGAGCTGCAGGTCGAGGATCTTGCCGGCGCGGTTGATCTCCAGGGTCACCGTCCGACCGGGAGCGAACTGGGTCAGCACCGCATCGAGCGGGTGGCCACCGTCGATTGACTGGCCCTCGATGGAGGTGACGATATCGCCTTCCTTGACCCCGGCCTTGTCAGCCGGGCTGCCGGCCACGACCCCCGGCTGGGTGGCGCCCGTAGCGTCCTGTCCGCCGCTGACGAAGGCACCCTGGGCCACCGAGAGCTTGAGCTGCTGGTGGAGCTGGAGGTCAATGGTCTCGTAGCGGATGCCGATCCACGGCCGGGCCAGCGGCTGGCCGGCGATCGCCTGCTGCATGATCGGCTTGGCAATGTTGATCGGGATGGAGAAGCCAATCCCCTGGGCGTTGGAGGCGACGGCCGTGTTGATTCCAATCACGTCGCCAACGGCGTCGACGAGCGGGCCGCCGCTGTTGCCCGGATTGATGGCAGCGTCCGTCTGGATCAGGTTGTTGATCGAGCCGGTGTCCGTGTCAATGCTCCGGCCGGTGGCCGAGACGATCCCCGCCGTGACGCTGTTGGAGTAGGTGCCCAGCGGGCTGCCGATCGCGATCGCCAGCTCGCCCACCTTGATCGAGGATGAGTCGCCGAGCGGCGCCGTTGGCAGGCCCTTGGCATCCACCTTGACCACGGCCAGGTCGGTCAGCGTGTCGATCCCGTAGATCGTGCCCTGGAACTGGCGGCCATCCTTGAGCTGCACGGTCAGGCTGCTCGTGTTGGCCACGACGTGATGGTTCGTGAGGATCCAGCCGTTCGCGTCGAAGATGACGCCGGAGCCGATCCCGGAGGAGGCCGTCGCATCGTTCGGGTCGGTTCCCGCGGTCACGATCCGGACCACGGCCGGCCCAACCTTGGCCGCTGCGCTGATCGTTGCCGACTGCTCGTCGACGGTCACGGGCTGGGTCACGTTCGTGCCGCTGCTGGAGGAGCCCACGACGGTGGCCGGGGGCCGGTCGAGGCCACCCGAGAAGCGGATCGCGGCATAGGTGCCCGTCGAGGCCAGGACCGCGGCCAGCACGGCGGTCAGGAAGACGATCCCGAAGCTCGCCCCGCGACGACGCGGCGGCTGGGCGGCGGGCGCGGCCGCAGGAGCCGGCTCGAACCACGTCTCAGGGGTGGTCGGCGCGGGTGCGCCCCACGTCTGGCGCTGCCAATCGGTCGGCGCATCCGAGGGTGGCGAATAGCTCACGGGGGCCGCGAACCCGGGTCCCGCCGTCGGGGTCACCGGGGCCGGTGGCAGGAAATAGGTGACCGGCTCGGGGCCGCCAGCGGCGGCGCCCTCGGAAGCGTTGTCAGGGGCGTTGCCGGGATCGACCGGCCCAGGCGTCACGCCCTGGTTGGCGTCGGGTTGGGGATCCGTCGGATTCATTGGGTCCATATCGAGTGATTCAGCTCCTGGTCGGAAAAACGAGGCGGGCCTGCGGCGCGCCGCCTGGGCGTGCCTGCCGTTGGCCGAATCTCAGCGTGGGGCTTCCGGATTCAGGAGGGGCGGGTGAGCCGATGAAGAATCCGTTACCTCTCCGGCCAGTTCGGGGATGGTATCCGGCTTCTGCTCCAGGGACTCCGGAGCAGCCGGCTGTGCCTCGGCTGCCGTCCCGCCTCCCGCCTCGGTTGCGGCCTGGGGCCGGCGCGGATCGCGGGGCAGGGTCACCACGAACGACGAGCCCCGGCCAAGACGGCTGTCGACCACCACCCGCCCGCCGTGCATGTCGACGATCGACTTGACGATGGCCAGGCCCAGCCCGCTGCCGCTGCCCCGGGCCTCATTGGCCAGCGACCCCCGGTAGAAGCGCTCGAAGATCCGGGGCAGCTCGGCGGTGTCGATCCCGACGCCGTTGTCGCGGACCTCGATCTCGGCACCGCCGTTCACGGCTCGCACGTCGACCGTCACCTGGCCACCGGCGGCGGTGAACTTGAGGGCGTTGCCGATCAGGTTGGAGACCACCTGGCCGATCCGTTGTGGATCGTGGCGAATCCGGAGGGGCCGAGCCGCGCTGTGGAGGGTCAGGGCGATCCCGCGCCGGGCGGCGGAGGGCTCGGCCTGCTCCACCGCCGACTCGACCGCCGTGCGCAGGTCATCGGGCCGGAGATCGAGCAGGACCAGGCCCGAGTCCAGCTTGGACAGCTCGAGCAGGTTCTGGGCCAGCCAGTCGAGCCGCTCCAGCTGCTGGCGGCTCGATTCGAGGAACTCCGCGCGGGTCGCCGGATCCGCGTCGGCGCCCTCCTGGAGGAGCTCGTTGAACATCCGCATGGCGGCGATCGGCGTGCGCAGCTCATGCGAGACGTCGGCCAGGAAATCGCGGCTCCGGTCGCGGTCCCGGCGAATGATCGCGACGCTCTCGTCGAGCCGCGCTGCCATCTGGTTGAACTGGCGCGAGAGCTCGATGATCTCGGTGCTGCCCGGATTGCGCGGATCAATCGCCACCCGCCGGGCAAAGTCGCCCTCTGTGAGGCCGCGGGTGGCCTCGGTGAGCCGGCGCAGCGGCGTCGTGAACCGCCGGGCAAGCAGCGAGGCGACCACCACAGACAGGCACAGGCCGGCGATCGCGATGACGATCAGCAGCGAGAAGATGGCGGCGAGCGTGCTGGCCCGGTAGGTGTACGGGTTGGCCAGGCGGACCTCGATCCCGTATTCGAAGAGGCTGTTCTGCTCAACGGCGTCCGGGCCCTGGTCGTTGTAGGGGATGTCGTCGCGGGCCTGGCCCGGGCGGGGCTGGGCCTGCAACGGCGCGCTGAACTCGCCGTTCTCGGCCGGCACCAGGACGGCCTTGCCGTTGCCATCGCGGGTGATCAGCCCGATGCTCACCTGGAGGTCGGCCTGGGCCAGGTCGTCGGCCAGGATCCGCTGCTCGGTCGGGTTGGCCAGGAACGCGGCCACCGCCGGGTTCAGCGTATTGATGGGGCTGACGATCGGAGCGCCATCGGTCAGGCCTTCCAGCGAGACGATGATCGCGTCGCGAACCGTGAGCGCCCGGACCTGCAGGTCGTTCACCTGGAGGTTGTAGAAGTAGTCGTCGACCCGGTTGATCACGCCCACGAAGACCAGCAGCAGGGTCAGGGCGACCACCCCGGAGAAGGCCAGGGTCAGGCGCGCCGCGAACGTGTGGGGCAGGAGCCTGCGCAACGCGCCCCGCAACGTGCTCCGCAACGAGCGGCGCAGCACCATCGGGTCGTCAGCGCTCGGCGAAGGCGTAGCCGGCGCCACGAACCGTCAGGACGAAGGCCGGCAGCGACGGATCGTCCTCGATCTTCTCGCGCAGGTGGCTGACATGGACGTTGATCGTCTTCTCGTCCTGGTCGAGGGCTTCGTAGTCGCGGAGCAGCTCGAGCAGCTCGCGCCGCGAGTAGACCCGGCCGGGGCGGCTCGCCAGGTGGCGCAGGATCTCGAACTCGGTGGCGGTCAGGGCGATCCGGCGCTGGCCGCGCTGGACGCGGCGCCGCTCGAGGTCGATCAGCAGGTCGCCATGCCGGATCACCCGGCCACCGGCGGCGTCGGCCAGGTCGCCGTAGGCGCGCCGCAGGAGGGCCTTGATCCGGCTCATCAGCTCGCGCAGCCCGAATGGCTTCGTCAGGTAGTCATCGGCCCCCAGCTCCAGGCCGATCACCTTGTCGACCTCGTCGTCGCGCGCGGTCAGGACCAGGACGGGCGCTTTCGAACCGGTTGCCCGGAGGCGGCGGAGGACCTCGAAGCCGTCGATCCCCGGCAGCCGGACGTCGAGGACGACCAGATCCGGGGCCTGGTGGGTCGCAAAGTCCAGGCCCTCTTCGCCGCTCCGCGCCACGGTCACCTCGTAGCCCTCCTGCTGGAGTGCGTACTGGATTCCACGGGCGACGGCGAACTCGTCCTCGACGATCAGAATGGTGGCGGACATCCGGCGGCATGCTACACCGCCGCCGCGAAAGAGCCCGCTGGCTCGGTGTGCTAGGCTCGCCCATCAACCCACGGAGGATCCTCCCCGGATGACCACGACTCGACCGACCCTGGCTGCCGTCGACCGGCAGATCCTGGGTAAGCACGTGGCGCGGTTGCGCCGTGCCGGTAGCCTGCCTGCCGTGATCTACGGCCATGGCGTGCCATCGCAGGCGATCACGATCGATGCCCACGATTTCGAGATGCTCCACCGGCGGACCGGGCCCAACGCCCTCGTCGATGTCTCGGTCGATGGCAACAGGGCCGCGCCCGTCCTGATCCACGCGATCCAGCGCGATCCCGTCCACCAGCACGTCCTCCACGTCGACCTGCTCGCTGTCCGGATGACCGAGGAGCTGACGGTCGACGTGCCGATCGTCTTCACGGGCATCTCCCCGGCCGTCGAGCTCAACGGCGGGACGTTGCTCCACATGGCGGAGTCCGTTCGAGTGCGAGCCCTGCCCGATCACCTGCCGCAATCGCTGCCCCTGTCGATCGAGTCGCTGGTTGACTACGAGGTCACGCTCCACGTCCGCGACCTGGTCATCCCCTCGGACGTCACCCTCCTGACCGATCTCGACGAAGCCGTGGTTCGCGTCCAGGCGCCGCGCCAGGAAGAAGTGGCCGTGGTCGCCGAGGCCGAGGCCGAGGGCGAGCCCGCCGCCGAGGGCGCCGAAGCACCGGCTGCGGACGAATCCACCGAAAGCTGAACCAGGTCCGGCCCAGCGGGCCGGCGAACCAGACTCGAGCGCGGGCTACGGCTCGCGCTCGCTCGATTCCGGGCGCCGGGCCATGGCGTGGACGACCGGCACCCGCCAGCGAAACGCTCCCGGGGCGAGGCGTGCCAGGCGCCGGCGGGCGGCCGCCCGCAGCCGGCGGCGTTCGGCCGGGCTGAGCTCCGCAAACAGCTCGCGCTCGGCGTACTCCTCGAGGAAGTCGAGGTAGCGCGCCGGATCGTGGTCGTGGGTCAGCCACGCTTCGCGGGCCACGACCCGGTGGAAGCCGATCCGCCGAAGGCGACTGGCCGTTGCGGCCGCGGACGCCAGGTCACCGGCCCGCGCTTCCTCGGCCACCCCGTTCTCGGAGCCCTCGTCGGGAGGGTCGAGCTCGTCCAGGGCGTCCTCGAACGCCTCGTCTGGGGCGAACCGGTCGTCGGCCACCCGCCAGGTGACAACGGCCAGGCGGCCGCCCGGTCGGAGCACGCGAAACGCCTCGCGCAGGGCCGTGCTGAGGCGGGGGACCAGCTGATAGGCGAATGAGCTGATCACGAGATCGAATGTCCCGTCCTCGAACGGCAGGCGCTGGGCATGATCACGGCGCCAGTCGAGCCGGGCCCGGCTGGCCGCCTTGAGCTCAGCGGCGGTCGCCGCGGCCACTGCCAGCATCTCGGTCGAGCCATCGAGGCCGGTAACCCTCACGTCCGGCCAGCGCTGGACCGCCTCGATCGCCAGCAGGCCGGCGCCCGTCCCAACGTCGAGGACCCGGCCTGCCGGCCGGTCCCCGGCGCGCTCGAGCCGATCGAGCAGGTCCATGGCGGCCGGCCGGAGGACAGGCTCCCACCAGGCCCGATAGGCGAGGGCCGAGGCGTCGTAGCGGCTCTCGATGGTCTTCATGCCGGGATCGTCGTCACGCTGCGTATCGTGCCACTCCGCGCCGCCGGCTCCGCCACCGGTATGCTCAGCGTGATGGATCTGCCGGTCAGTCCGCCGATCGAGCCGATGCTGGCGAAGCCGGCCGCGTCCTTTCCGACCGATGAGGGCTGGCTCTTCGAGCCGAAATGGGATGGCTTTCGTGCGCTGGTCTTTCGCGACGGCGACGAGGTCCTCATCCAGTCGCGCGACCTGAAGCCCCTGGACCGCTACTTTCCCGAGCTCGGCGCCCCGCTGCGCGCGTCATTGCCTCAGCGCTGCGTGCTCGATGGTGAAGTGGTCATCGCGGGCCGTGATGGACGGCTCGACTTCGATGCCCTGCTCCTGCGGATCCACCCGGCCGAATCCCGGGTACGGATGCTTGCCACCGAATCACCGGCCAGCTTCGTCGCCTGGGACATCCTAGCCCTGGGCGATGACGACCTGCGGTTGCTGCCCCAGGCCGATCGGCGGGTGCGCCTCGAGGGCGTCCTGGCCGCGGCCCAGCCACCTGTCCACCTGACCCCGGCGACTCGCGATCGAGCGACTGCGATGGACTGGTTCGACCGCTTCGAAGGCGCGGGCCTGGACGGCGTCATTGCCAAGCGCCTCGATGCCCCCTATCAGCCGGGCAAGCGGGCGATGCTCAAGCTCAAGCACCAGCGCACAGCCGACTGCGTCGTCGCCGGGTTCCGCTGGCACAAGGAGGGCCCCGGCACGTTGATCGGGTCCCTCCTGCTGGGTCTCTTCGACGCGGACGGGACCCTCCACCATGTCGGGGTCACGTCGTCGTTCACCATGGCCCGCCGGGCGGAGCTGGTCGCCGAGCTGGCGCCATTGCGGACCGACGCGCTCGAAGGCCATCCGTGGGCGGGCTGGGCGAGCTGGGCCGAAGAGCAGGCGGCGAGCGGCCAGCGGGTTCCGGGCGCCACGTCGCGCTGGAACCGGGGCAAGGACCTCTCGTGGGAGCTGCTGCGGGCCGAACGCGTGGTCGAAGTGGCCTTCGATCACCTCCAGGGCGATCGTTTCCGGCACGGCACGACGTTCGTCCGCTGGCGCCCGGACAAGAGCCCGGCCGACTGCCGTTACGATCAGCTCCTCGAGACCCCGGCCTTTGAGCTGAGCCGAATCTTCGCGACGTAGCCTGTACGCGGTGCCTATCGAATGGGCACAATCGACGCAACGACCCAGGGCACGGACCACCGAGCAGGAGGGCTTCCGCGATGACCGACGAGCAGCCGCCACAGGATCCGAACGCGGGCAGCGCCGACGTTCCGCCAAGTCCGCCGATCCTCCCGCCGGTCGCGCCCCCGGTGGAGGGTGGAGGCTGGGTCCAGCCACCGCCCGTGCCTGCCCCACCGCCCGTCGAGGGTTCAGGCTGGGTCCAGCCAGCGCAGCCGCCGGCCGCTGCGCCGCCACCGGTCGCAGGATCAGGCTGGGTCCAGCCATCCCAGCCGCCGGCCGCCGCAGCGGGTCCGGCCTGGGGCCAGCCGCAGACTCCGCCCGCCGCAGCACCACCGGTCGAGGGATCGGGCTGGGTCCAGCCAGCCGCGCAGCCTGCCGCCGCTCCAGGTCCGGCCTGGGGCCAGCCCCAGGCGCCCATGCCACCACCGGCTCCGCCCGCCGCTCCGGCCGGCTGGGCGCAGCCGCAGGCGCCCGTGCCGCCGCCCGTGCCGCCCGCCGCACCGCCACCGGCCGGCTGGGGTCAGGCTCAGCCAACGCCCGGCTGGGTCCAGCCGGCAATGGCCAAGGGACCCGTGACGATCCTCGCCCGGATCGCGGGCGTCCTGCTCCTGCTCATCGGGCTCTTCTGGGGCGTCCTGGGCGTGGGCGCGATTGCCGGTGGCGCGATCCTGCGTGACTTCTTCGATCGACTCGGAGCCAATTCCGGAGACTCCGTCAATGGGACGGCGCTGGGTAACGCCGTCCTCGACGCGGCCGCCGGCGTCGGGATCGTCATGCTCTTCTTCGCGCTCTTCGAGGTGCTCGCCGGCCTGGGAATCATCTTCGGCAAGACGTGGGGCCGGATCCTGGGGATCCTCTACTCGTTGCTCTTCGGTTCGCTCCTGCTGATCATCATCAGCAGTGCGCTGTCCGCCCTGAACAACTCCGGGGCAGATACCTCCGACGGGTTCCCGATCGTGGTCTTCGTGGTCGGCATGTTCGTCGCCTACCTGTACTCGCTGGTCATCCTCGTCCTGCGCTGGAGGGGCGCCGCCCGGGCCTGAGCGTTCGATGCGTTCCCGCGGCCAGGCGCGCAGGCTCCGTCGC
>JBEPUS010000055.1:0-12754 GCA_041691435.1 Chloroflexota bacterium | reverse complement strand
CGGCCACTTTGTCGCCGATACGACCCTCGCGGCCGGGACGTACACACTGTCGGTGGCCGGTCCCGCTCCGAATGGCGACCAGCTCACGACCCAGCTCGATCTTCCAGTCGGTCCCTGAGGCACCGTCCAATGGCAATTCCACATCGATTCCGGTCCAGGTCCCGAACCCGAAGCCCCGGGCCGTGGGCCGTCGCAGCGGTCCTGATCCTCCTGGCGGTGGCCGCCTGTGGCAGTGGCGGGGCGCTCGCGACCGCCCCGTCCGAGGGACCCAGCCTCGTGGCGCCAACGCCCCAGGGGTCGCGGCCGTCATCGCCGGCCATCCTGACCTTCGTCTCGCCGACCGCCAACGAGGTTGTCAGCGGCGCCACGGTCCACGTGGTCCTGTCGCTCCAGAACGCCAGCATCGTGCCGGCCACCACGACGAACATCAGCCCGACCACTGGTCACGTGCACCTGTACGTGGACAACGCGCTCGTGTCGATGAACTACCAGCTCAGCCAGGACCTGCCGGTCCATTCCGGGACCTACGTGATGTATGCCGAGTTCGTCGCCGCCGACCACGCGCCGTTCGACCCGCGGGTGAAGACGCCAGAGATCATCTTCACCGTCCGTTGAACAGCCCGGACCGCCCCCAGGCCCCACGCCTCGGTGCGCTGATCACGCTCGCCGCAGGCATCGGCCTGATCCTCGCCGCGCAGGCCTGGTCGCCGGTCGGCGCGCCGCTCTTCGACTCGCTGACCGTCCTCGGGCCGTATCACTACCTGGCTCCGGCCAGTGGCCAGGCGGGCGACCCGACGTCGGCAGCCGTGACCGAGCCGGTCGTGAACGGGCAGAGCCCGGGCTTCAATGCCGCGACGAGCGAGTCCCCGCCGCAGGCCCAGCTCATCGCTTCCCCGGACGCATTCCAGCTGGCCCCGGGCAGCACCAACGTCACGATCACGATCCGGCCGATCGCGCCACCGGCGCCCTCGACCGCAGGCACGATCCTGGGCAACGTCTACGACTACGCCGTGACCGACCAGAGCGGCGCGGCCCTGGCCACGAAGCCGGGCACCAACGTGACCCTGGTCCTGCGAGCGCCCGACGCCACGACCGAGGCCGTGGTGGCCCAGTTCGCGGCGGGGAGCTGGTCGCAGATCACGTCCTCGCCTTCAGGCACACCGGCGTTCTTCCTGGGTACGACCGGCACGTTCGGCGACTTCGCCCTCGTCGCGGCGACGGGTGGCTTCGGGCCGCTCGAAGTCAGCCTGTTGATCCTGGTCGTGGGGGCGATCCTCGGGGCCGCAGGCTTCCTGGTCCTCCGCCGGCGGCGCCGGCTGGAGCTCGCCCGCCTCGCCGAGAGCTCCAGGCGCGCCCGGGGGCCGGGCTCCAGGCGCAGTCGAAAGCGCAACCAACGATGACCCGAGCAACGCTGGGCCATTCCCGGCACACTCTGCCAACAACGCACCTCGGAGAACAGCCATGACGGCATCCCTGCGTCGCCTCCCGGTCATCGCCACCGTCGCGCTCCTCGCCGGTTGCTCCGTCGCCTCGGCGGGATCCTCACCGTCCGGCCCTGCGGGTCCCGGGTCAGCGGCGCTCGGCGGTGATCCCGTTCGGATCGGCGCGGTCTTTCCGATCAGCGGGACGGCAGCCAGCCTGGCCCTCGAAGAGCTGCGGGGTGTCCAGCTCGCCGCCGACTTCGTGAACGCCGACGGCGGAGTCGCCGGACGGCGGGTTGTCCTCGACATTCGCGATCTCGAGTCGGGCGATGTGGCTCCTGCGACGATGGCCTCGCTCAAGGCCGATGGCGTGAGCGTGGTCATCGGCGCGTACTCGTCCGAGCTCTCGATCCCCGCCGCCGCAGCCGCCGACCAGGCCGGCCTGGTCTACTGGGAGGCCGGGGCCGTCGCCGACCAGCTCACGGGTCGCGGACTGCCACTGGTCTTCCGGGTGGGCGCCAGCAGCACGAACCTGGGCGACAATTCGGCGAGCTTCGCGGCAACCCAGCTCGCGCCCCGCCTGGGCATCACGCCGGCCGGCCTGCGCCTGGCGATCGTCGCCGCCAATGACGCCTATCCCCAATCGGTCGCCGCGGCGGCCGCGGCAACGGCCCAAGCCAGCGGCGCCCAGATCGTCGACCAGCAGACGTACAACCTGACCTACCCGAACTGGCCCAAGGTGATGGCTGAGCTCGCGGCGGCCAAACCGTCGGTGATCATCCTGGCCTCGCATATCGAGGACGGCGTGGCCTTCCGCAAGGCGATGGTCGGCGCCGGTCTGAAGGTGGCCGCCCTCATCGGCTCGACGATGGCCGAGTGCACGCCCGACTTCGCCGGCGAGCTCGGCGCCGACGCGATCGGCGTCTTTGCCTCGGATCGGCCAACTGGTGGCTTCCAGCCGACCGCCCTCAATCCTGCGGCAAGGGCCGTCTACGACCGGTTGGCGGCGGCCTGGGCAAAGGACAACCCGCTCGCGGCTCCGGCCGATGAATACGGCAGCGGCCCCGATCCTGCAGCAGCTCCGAGCACGGGCCCGGTGATCGTCGGACCCGTCGACGAGACCTCGTCGGCCGGCGCCCCGAGCGAGGAGGCCCTGTCCGGCTTTTCAGCAGCCTGGGCCCTCTTCCACGATGTCCTGCCGGTCGCGGCGCCGGACGGCCTCAGCGCGGCTCACGTCGCGGCCGCCGCCCGCGGGCTCGACCTGCCCCCAGGGAGCCTGCCGAACGGTGCCGGGATCCAGTTCTCGACGGCACCCGGCAACCTTGGCCAGAACCTCCGGGCCGCCGCGGTGATCTGGCAGTGGCAGGCGGTCCAGAAGTACACGTTCGTGTGGCCGCCCACGTACGCGACCGGCTCGATCCAGTTCGTGCCGCTCGGCCGCTGATCCGCCGCTCGTGATCGCTACCCGCGCCGATTCGTCGCCGGCGGCCGCATCGACCGGTATCAACGGGCTGACAGGCCCAGTGGGGCTCGGCCTCGCGCTGGCCGCGGTCGTCGGCGCCCGCTGGGCTGCCACGGTCGCCGGCGTCTCGCCCTATCTCGTCGGAGCCCTCTTTGGGGCCGCGTTCCTGGCGATCGCCTGGACGGGCGGCATGCGCCTGGCCCGTGTCGGCGTGGGTCCCATCGTCATCGGTATTGCCGGATCCATCGTCCTCGTCGGGCTCGCGTTCGGGGCAATCCAGCTTGCCGGGCAGCCGATCCGGGCGGTCCCGAAGAGCGACTTCGCGATCTGGGCGCTGATCACGATCGTCGTCGCGAGCGCCGAGGAGCTGGTGCTGCGGGGTGCGCTCTTCAACTCGCTGCGGGACTCCGCCGGCCTGCTGGTCGCCGTGATCGTCACGAGTGCGGCATTCGCCCTGATGCACGTACCCCTCTACGGCTGGCACGTCGTCCCGCTCGACCTGGGCGTTGGCGTCTTCCTCGCCGGCTTGCGCCTCGCTTCGGGCAGCGTCGCCGCAACAGCCATCGCCCACACGGTCGCCGACCTCGCCACGTGGTGGCTCTGACCGAATCACGTCTTCCGTCCTGTCGGTCAAGGGGTGCTCGCGCCGCGGACGTCGCGCGCCACTCCTCGTTAGGCCGGGCAATTCCTGCTGCATGGCCGCTGTGAGACAACGCCGAGGCTCAAGCTCTCGCGTTCCGGCCCCTGCCCACGATCCACGCCAGTTGCTCGGGCCACTGAGCGTGGGAACGTGCTCACCCTTGGTTCCCCACACCAGGTCCATTGCCCACGCCGAGCTTGCGGCCCGCCCTTCCGCTCGCAGCGACCATGCACGTGGAAGCGATTCGTTCAAGCCCCGTCCGGGCGCGGCCGGAGCGGTCAGGCGTCCGGCAGGACCCCCGACACCCGATCAGGCGTCCGGCAGGACCTTGCCCGGATTGAGGATGCCGAGCGGGTCGAGGGCGCTCTTGATCGCCCGCATCATCGCGACTGCCCCGCTGCCCCGCTGCAGCTCGAGGTAGTCGCGGCGCGAGACGCCGATGCCGTGCTCCGCGGTGACCGTGCCGCCGAGCGCGATTGCCGCCCGGTACAGCGCATCGGTCGCCCGGCCGAGCTTGGCCTCGCCGTCGGGGTCGTCGCGGTCCAGGATGATGTTCGGGTGGAGGTTGCCGTCGCCCACGTGGCCGAACGTCGCGATCAACAGACCCTGTTCCTTGGCAATTCGCTCGATCTCGGCGAGGAGCTCAGGCACCCGCCCGCGGGGCACGCCAACGTCCTCCATCCGGGCGACGCCCAGGCGCTCCATCGAGTTGAACGCGAGGCGCCGCGCCTGGCGCAGCAGGTCCGCCTCGGCCTGGTCGGCGGCGACGATCGTCGAGGCGGCACCGGCCCCGTGACAGGCCGCCTCCGCGAGCTGGAGGGCACGCGTCGCCGCCGCGCCCGGCAGGTCGGATTCGATCATCAGCATCGCCGCGGCGTCACGGTCGAGACCCAGGTGGTGGTCGTCGTCGACCGCCCGGATCGTCGTCCGGTCCAGCAGCTCGAGGGTGCACGGCTCCACGCCTGCCGCAGCCAGCGCCGAGACCGCATCGCCGGCCGAGACGAGGCTCGGAAAGAAGGCCAGCAGGGTGGCCTTCGGGGGCGGTGTGGGCCGGAGCCGGAGCGTCGCCTCGGTGATGAGGGCAAGCGTGCCCTGCGAGCCCACGATCAGCGGAATCAGGCCATAGCCGGCGACGTCCTTGGTCGTCTTGCCGCCGAGCCGGACAACCTCGCCCGCCGCCGTCACGATCTCCAGCCCGACCACCGCGTCGCGGGTCACGCCGTACTTCAGGCAGCACAGGCCACCGGCATTCGTGCCCAGGTTGCCGCCGATCGAACAGATCTCGGTGCTCGCCGGGTCCGGCGCATAGAAGAGACCCTCGGCGGCGACCAACCGCTTGAGGGCAGCGTTGAGGATCCCCGGCTGGGTGACCACGACCAGGTTGGCGTTGTCGATCTCGAGGACCCGGTTCATCCGCATGAACGAGATCGTCAGCCCGCCCGCGACCGAGGTGGCACCGCCCGACAGCCCGCTTCCGGCACCCCTGGGCACGATCGGAACGCGATGCCCGGCGGCCAGCTTGACGAGCTCGGCGACCTCGGCGGTCTCGGTCGGCAGCGCGACGGCCAGTGGCTGCGGAGGGTTGAGGTAGGCGGTCTCGTCGCGCCGGTACGAGTCGAGATCTACCGGATCGGTGAGCAATCGCAACTTCGGCAGCCGAGCCTCAACCGCCTTCAGGAATGCCGTGCCGGCCTCCGTCTCGATCATCGCCGCAGGATACCGGCCCCGGTGGACTACGGTCGGCCGGCGGCCGGACCCACGGCCGCGATCGACTCGATCGACGCGGGGTTCTCGAGGGCCGAGAGGTCGCCTGGATCGAGGCCCAGGTACGCCGCGCGAGCCACCCGGCGCATGACCTTGCCGCTCCTGGTTCGGGGAAGGTCGCTGACGCCGACCACCAGCTTGGGTCGGACGGGCTTGCCCAGGTCCTGCACGACGCGCTGGCTCACCTCGATGGCGATCGCCGGGTCCCAGGCGACGCCCGGCCGGGGCACGCACAGGACCACGATCGCCTCGCCCTTGAGGGGATCGGGGATCCCGATCGCCGCTGCTGCCATCACCGCGGGATGGCCCACGGCGCAGGCCTCCACCTCGGCCGGTCCGACACGCTTGCCGGCCACCTTCAGGGTGTCGTCGGAGCGGCCGTGGATGTACCAGAAGCCGCCGGCATCGGTCGCCGCGAAATCCCCGTGGATCCACAGGCCGGGCTGTCGCCGCCAGTACGCCTCGAGATACAGCCGGTCGTCGGGCTCGTTCCAGAAGCCACGGGTCATCCCGGGCCAGGGCTGGCGGATCGCCAGCTCGCCGACCGTACCGCGAACCGACGCCCCGGCCGCGTCGACGATATCCGCCGCCATGCCCAGGCAGGGCCCGTTGAACGAGGTCGAACGGATCGGCCGGAGCAGGTTGCAGCCGACGATCCCACCGCTCACCTCGGTGCCGCCGCTGTAGTTGACGATCGGCAGGCGACCGCCGCCGACCACCGAGTAGAGCCACTGCCACGGGTCAGGATTCCAGGGCTCGCCTGTCGAGCCCAGCACTCGCAGGCTCGACCGATCGTGACCCAGCACCGGCTCGTCGCCATGGACGCGGAGCGCCCGGATCAGGGTGGGGCTGACGCCCATGTGGGTGATCCGATGGCCTGCGACCAGTGCCCACAACCGGCCCGGATCCGGCCAGTCGGGCGCGCCCTCGTAGATGACGAGCCGGGCGCCGAGGAGCAGGGCGCCACTGATCGCCCAGGGACCCATCATCCAGCCGAGGTCGGTGAACCAGCACAGGGCGTCGCCGGCCCGCAGGTCGAACGTGTGGGCGAGATCCTGGGCGGCCTTGATCGGGAAACCGCCGTGGACGTGGACCGTGCCCTTCGGCTTGCCGGTGGTGCCCGAGGTGTAGATCACCATGTAGGCCTGCTCCGGATCGGTCAGCGCGACCTCGTCCGCGGCGGCCGCTCCCTCGGCCGGATCGGCGGACCACGCGACGTCCCGCTCCGCCTCCATCGCGACCGGCACGGATGGCAGGCGGCGGACAACGATCATCCGTCGCACGGTGGGTGCGAGCGCGAGGGCCTGGTCAGCCACGGCCTTGAGCCCGATCACGGCGCCGCGACGGTAGAAGCCGTCCGCCGTGATCAGGTGGGTTGCCGCAAATGCCTCGAGCCGGGCCGCGACCGCCGGGGCGGCATAGCCGCTGAAGATGGGGGTGAAGACCGCCCCGAGCCGGCCGAGGGCGAGGACGGCGATCACGGTCTCGGCCAGCATCGGCAGGAAGATGCCGACGCGGCTGCCGGCGCCGATGCCGGTGGCCGCAAGGTTGCGCGCCGCCAGCCGCGCGGCCAGATCGAGCTCGGCCCAGGTGTACCGGCGGATCTCGCCGTCCTCGCCCTCCCAGGCCAGGGCCTCGTCAGCGGGCCGGCTGGCGGCCCATGGCGCCGTCGCGGCGAGGCCGTGGTTGAAGGCTCCCCCGCCCCACCACGTTGCGCGGGCCGGCCCGCCGGCCAGGTCGAGGGTGGTCGTCGGCCGGCGCTGCCAGCTGATCCCGATGTCGTCAGCGGCGGCCGCCCAGAACCAGGCAGGATCGGCGGCTGCCCTGGCCTGGAGCGCCTCCAGGTCGGCGAAGCCGGCAGATCGCATGAATCGAGCCAGGCGGGCGCCGGTCAGCTGCTCCGGGCCCGGCCGCCAATCGGCTTCGGCATCGGCGCGGGCGAATGCAGCCAGCGGTTCGCGGCTCATCGACTCATTCCTTCCAGGTTCAACGCGGCGGCCCGGCGACCAGGATCGCGATCCCCAGCACGCCGCCCACAAGGCTGCCGCCGAGCACCGCCAGCCGGCTGGTCTCGGGCAAGGTCCTGGGCAATGCCCGGCCGGACAGGCTCAGCCCGGCCCCGATCAGGCTGCCCAGCAGCAGGACGAGCGCGATGGCCAGCAGGGGGTCGATGGGCGGCGTCGCTCGGCCGGCACTGATCCCGGTATCGTCGACGGCAAAGTCGAACACGTCGCGTGCGAGCTCGGTGCCAGTTGCGGCCGTGGTCACGACCGTCGCGCCCCAGGCGCTGTCCGGCGGCAGGCTGGCCACGTCCGCCGACCACGTCCGGCCACTTGCATCGGTTGGATCCGGTTGCATCGCGATCGTTGCCAATGTGCTGGCCGCCTCGGTCCGGGCCAGGTCGAGTTCGACGGCCGTCCCACTCGGCGGCGCGACCCGCAACGTGGCGAGGTAGCGGTTCGGACCGGGCCGGCCGGGCTGGAGAGCCAGGGCCGCGCTCTCCACCGGGACGGCGGCCGCCCGGGCCGCCTCGATCCCCACCGGCCGGTCGGTGCCCGACGGAGAGCCGCTCGTCAGGTTGGCCGCGATCACCACGACGACGATTGCCAGGCACATTTCGAGCAGGAGCCGTTTCGAGAGGCCGCCGAGCCAGCCTCGATCCTGTCCGCCATCGAAGTAGTTCAGGGCTCCGATTGCCACGGCCAGGACGAAGACTCCGACCTTGATGGCGAGGTCGAGGTCGTAGGCCGTGCGGATCGCCGTGAAGTCGCCGATCTCGATCCACGCCGCATAGACGCCGGTCACGGTGATCAGGGCGATCGAGACCAGGGCAAGCGCCGAGAAGCGCCGAACGACGTCGCGCAGGACCTCCGGGGCGAGCCGCGTTCGTCCGCCGAAATCGGTCAGCGCGCCCAGGGCAACGATTCCGGCCAGCCAGATGCTCGCCGCTCCCACGTGGACGGCATCGACGGCCACCGGCAGGGGGCTGCTGAACGCGGCCGCATGGCTGCCGGCCGCGATCAGGCCGATCTCGGCCGATGCGGCGAGCCCGGCGAGGAGGACGGCCCTCGAGGAGCTGCCGCGACGGGCCACGCTGATCACGAGCAGTCCGGCCACCAGCCCCAGTACCAGGCGCGCGCCCAGGAGGAAGCCGGAACGGCTACCCGTGACGTAGCCCAGGTAGTCCGACGGCGATCCGGTCGCCGTCGTGGCCGTGGTGCTGATCGCCCCGGTCGCGCCGACGACGATCAGGACGAGGCAGCCGGCGGCCGCCGCGATCAGGCCGATGCCGGCGCCGTAGGCCGTCCCGCGAGGCACGCGTCCGAGCCCGGGACCAAGCACGAGCAGCGCCAGGACAGCGAGTCCGAACGCCACCATCACGCCGCCGTAGCCGGCCGCCTTGCCCTGGATCTCGGCGGCCGCATGGGCGCTATCGTGACCCGGGTGGAGGCTCCCGCCGCCGGCCACGCTCTGGGTCTGGCCCGACAGGCTGACCGGCCCGACGCCGAAGACCAGGAAGCCCGTCGTGTCGTGCCCGTCGGCGGCCGAGGAGGCTCGCCAGCTCACCGTGTACGACCCTGGCGGCAGCGGCTTCGGGAGGCCGATCGTCAGGACATCTGGATCGGTCGGGTCGGGCACGCCGGCGTCGGTCAGGATCGCCACGCCGGAGCCATCGAGGAGGTCGAGCGAGCTGTAGCGCGCCTCGATGGGCTCGCTGAAGACCAGCGAGATCTCCGCGGGGCTGACCGGCAGGATCGATCCGGCGGCGGGCAGGCTCAGGAGGAGCTGGGAGTGGCCTTCGGCCGGCTCGACCGTGGCGACGAGCAGGAGGGGCAGCGCCAGGAGGAGCGCCGCGAACAGCGCCCGTGCCAGGGCCAGGCCAGGCGCTCCGCGGCCGACCGGCGCTGAGACGGGCTGCACCGGACGAGCCATCGCGGCGATCATACGACCGGCTCTCGATCGCGGGTCCGTCGACGGCAGGGTACGATCTTGCTCCCGTGACCACCGTTCTCTTCGTTCGCCATGGCCTGACCGCCCTCACCGGGCCAATCCTCGTTGGCTGGACGCCGGGGATCCACCTGGACGACCGCGGCCGGCAACAGGTCGAGGCGCTGGCCGCCCGACTGCGACCGGTCCCCCTGGCGGCGATCATCAGCTCGCCGCTCGATCGGTGCCTCGACACGGCCGATGCCCTGGCCGCCGGCCGGGAGCCCCAGCCGCTGCGCGAGGTCGACGAGCGGGTCGGCGAGGTCCGCTACGGCAGCTGGACCGGCGGCGAGATCAAGACGCTGGCCAAGGACCCGTTGTGGGCGACCGTCCAGGCGCACCCTTCGGCGGTCACCTTTCCGGGTGGCGAGGCCCTCCGCGATACGCAGGCCCGCGCGGTGGCCGCGGTCCGCGACTGGAATGAGCGGCTCGGCGCCGATGCGACGTATGCCCTGGTCAGCCACGCCGACGTCATCAAGGCGATCCTGGCCGATGCCCTCGGCCTCCATCTCGACCAGTTCCAGCGGATCGTGGTCGGGCCGGCCAGCCTGAGCGTCGTCCGCTACACGAAGCTGCGGCCGTTCGTGCTCCGGGTCAACGACCAGGGCGGCGATCCGCTCGACCTCATTGCCACGAAGAAGAAATCAGGCTGGGCGCACAAGCCAGCGCGCGCACGCAAGCCGGCCAGCACAGAGGCAACCGCATGACCCGACGGATCTCCAACTTCGACGCCCCCGACCGATTTGTCGCCGGGACCGTGGGCGAGCCCGGCCACCGGGCCTTCTTCCTGCAGGCACGCCAGGGCGGCTCGATCGTCAGCGTGGCCGCCGAGAAGACCCAGGTTGCCGTCCTCGCAGCCAACCTCGGGGCGCTCCTTGATACGCTCGCCGAGCGCGGCGTCGAGGGGATCCCGGCGAATGCCGGCGACCGGGTCATCGACGAGGCGCCCCTCGGCGAGCCTCTGGTCGAGGCCTTCCGGGTAGGGGCGATGACGATCGGCTGGGACAGCGCCCGCCAGATGGTGGTGATCCAGGCCGCCGCCATCACCGACGACGAGGACACCGACGACAGCTCGATCATTGACGCCGTGCTGGCCGACGACGAGGCGGCCGACGGGCCGGACCTCATCCGGGTGCGCCTCTCGCCGGCCGACATCCGCGCCTTCGTCGCCCAGGCGGCGCGGGTCATTGCCGGTGGCCGGCCGCTCTGTCCGCGGTGTGGCGAGCCACTCGACCCGCAGGGTCACATCTGCACCCGCCCGACCGCCTACCTGAACTGAGTGCGGTGAGCCTGCCGGGGCTGCCTGGGCTCGACCGCGCGGAGGCCCGCGCGCTTCTCGAGGACGGCAAGCTCGACGTCCAGGGCCGCCTCGAAGTCTCGTCGAACTCGGCCCTCTACTGCCTCCTTCGGTCAGGATCAGTCGAGCTGGCGGCGATCTACAAGCCGGTCCGATTCGAGCGTCCGCTGTGGGACTTCCCCGACGAGACGCTGGCCCGTCGCGAGGTCGCGGCGGCGCTGGTCTCGGATGCCTCGGGCTGGGGCATCGTCCCGCCGACCGTCCTGCGCGACGGGCCCTTCGGTCCGGGCATGGTCCAGCTGTGGATCGAGACCGATCCTGGCGTCCATTCGTGGGATCTCGTCCGAACCTCGGACGCCCGGCTGCGGCCGATGGCGATCTTCGACGCCGTCGTCAACAACACCGATCGCAAGGGGGGCCACATCCTGCCGGTCTGCCTCGAGCCAGGCGTTGCCGGCAGCGCACCCGGTGAATTCACCGGGATCGGCGAGGAGCCTGTCGACCACTCGGCTCGCCCGCTCCACCTGTACGGAGTTGACCACGGGGTGTGTTTCTCGGACGAGCCCAAGTTGCGGACGGTCCTGTGGGCCTGGCGCGGCAAGCGCTTCCATGTCGACGAGGTGGCCGTCCTGCGCGCGCTTCGCGCGGAGCTCGATGGTGGGCTGGGTCGCGACCTTCGCGCGCTGCTCGACCCAGGCGAGGTCCGGGCAACCCGGCAGCGGCTGGATGCGCTGATTGCCACGGGCCGCTTTCCCCAACCCGACCTCGAGCGGCCGGCCATCCCCTGGCCACCGTACTGAGCCGCCCGACTCCGAGCCGCCACGGTGCCAGCCGGCACCACGTTCTTGATTCAGCGGTACGAACGCCTCGCCTGCGTGGTACGGCGGCACATGGACGGGGCGGGCGGTCCGTGGGAGTCTCCCTTCGAACGGGGGTCGCGCATGACCATTCAGTTCGAGGCCTATACCGCCGAAGGGATCCGGCACGGCGCCATCGCCAGCGACGGCCGGCTCGGTGACCTGCTCGAAACCCTCGAGCAGGTCGAGGTCGAGACGGGCCGCCTGGCGCGCCTTGACGGCAGCAGCGCCAGCCATTCGGCCACGACCCATCTCGAGGTCGACGACTTCCTCGTCGTGGTGGCTCCCCCGGAGACCACCAGCCCGGCGCATTCGGTCTGGCACGACGTGCGCATCTATGCCGGTCCGTACATCGTCGAGGCCCGCCTGCCGACGCTGCCCGGCTTCGACCCCGCGCGGGCGCTGGCCCGGCCGAGTGGCTCGTTCGTCCTCCTCGGCGAGGTCCGCATCGGACTCGGCGGACGACCCGAGGACGGCGTGGATCTCCACGTCCTCGCCTGGGTGAACCGCTACTCCGTGGATCGAGTCGAGAGCGATCTCGAGCTTGGCTTCTTCTTTCCGGGCGCCGAGTCGACTGTCGCGAAGGGCTTCACGACCGACCTCGAGCCGGGCGACCCCGAACCCCAGGAGCTGGTTACCGGCTGACCACCCGGGCTCCCGGACGATCGCGGCCAGAACGGCCCATTCGTGCGTGAGCGGTGCGTTCGGTCGACATTCCGGACGAACGCCGAACCGCCGCCGGGACCAACGGCCGGGCTGGTCATCTTCGCTTTCCGGTCCGGGTCCGCCATCATCGATTCGTGCCAGTCTCCCTAGCCCTGCAGCGATGCTCGGCCTGACCCGTCCTGCCCCCACCGCCACCGAGCAGAGCTGCCGGCAATGCGGCGCGGCCCGGCCGAGTGCGTCGGTCACCTTCTGCCGGCGCTGCGGAATTCCCTACGGCAGCGCCCCATCGGCACAAGCTCAACTGCCGTCCTGTCCGATCTGCTACGTCACAGTCGACGACGCCGGACTGCTGTCGTCGCTGGCCGGCTCGGGGCGCCGCCTGCCCATCGCCGAGCATGTCGGCGAGCACGAGCAATACCCTGTGGGCGATGACGACTGGCTCGAGAGCCAGCGCGTCGGCGACCGTGTCCGTGTCGGCGTTGGCTGGGCTCCGTTCGAGCTCGTCCGGCGCTACCTCGTCACGGGCGTGATCGACGGTGGCCGCGGCCGGAAATACCAGCACGACGCGATCGTCACGGCAATCAGCCAGATTGCCCGCTGGGGGCCCGGCGAGATCGACGTCTTTGCCGACCAGGACGACTGGCGAGCCGCCCGCCTCGC
>JBEPUS010000054.1:0-12745 GCA_041691435.1 Chloroflexota bacterium | reverse complement strand
TGGAACAGGACCAGCGAGCGTGCGCCGCTGGGACTGCAGTTCGAGTAGGCGTAGACGTCCTCGTTGACGACGCCCGGCTCCTGCTCGAAGTCGTAGAGCCGGAATTGCTCGGATCCGGCGAAGTCGGCACGCCGGTGGAAGAGCGGGAAGATCGTCCGCTCGTGGTGGGCGAGGAGCGGCTCGTCGATCGGCTCGTCGAGCCTGGCGCGCCGAAACTCCATCCCGTACTGCTCGTGGAAGCCTTCGGCCTGGCCGTGACCGAGCATCGGCAGTCCGGGCAGCGTGGCCAGCAGCGCGGCCACCCCGAAGTACTTGTCGCCAGTCCCGAACTGCTCGACCGCGGGCTTCTCGTCCGGGTTGGTCATGAAGTTCACGAATCGCCCCAGGATCGCCGGGTCGAACTCGAGCGTGTTCTTCATGACCTGGCGGTACTCATCGTTGTGCTCGTCCCGGAGCATGTTCATGAAGGCGCTGTTGTAGACGCGATGCATCCCCAGGGTCCGCACGAAGTAGCCCTCGAGGAGCCAGAACGCCTCGGCGAGCAGGAGCGTGCCCGGTGCCTCGAGCGCCACTCGGTCCACGACATCGCGCCAGAACTCGTTGGGCATCAGGGCCTCGAACGCCCGCCGGCTCATGCCCCGGCCGGCCCGCGATGGGATCGCCCCTCCGCCACCCGGTTCGGGGAACCACAGGCGCTCGATGTGGCGCTTGGCGAGGACCATCGCGGCATCGAAGCGAATGACCGGGAACTGGCGGGCCACCGCGACGATCGTCTGGATCAGCACCTCGCGAACGCCGGCCTTCGAATAGTCGAGCTGGGCCGTGTCATTCCAGGGGAACGTGGTGCCGTCGTTGCCGTGATAGACGTAGCGCACGGCGCCGGTCGCGGTGTCGGTTCGCTGGAACACGACCGCGGCGTCGCTCGCGTCGTAGTAGTGGTCCTCGATGCGGATCTCGACGCGGGCGTCGTCGGACAGGTCGGGGCCGTTGAACGAATAGGCGGGAAACGGCGACTCGGCGAGCGACAGGAAGCGATCTGGATGCTCGATGACCCAGCGCGAGTCGATGCCCATGTGGTTGGGGACCATGTCGCTGGCCAGGCGGATGCCATGGCGACCAGCCCGGGCTCGAAGATCGTTCAAGGCGTCCGGTCCGCCCAGGTCGTCGGAGATCGCGTAGTCATCGAGCGAGTAGGCCGACGCGACGGCGTCGGGCTGGCCGCGGAGCTGCTTGATCCGGGCCGACGCGCGGCTGCGCTGCCAGAGGCCGATCAACCAGAGCCCGGTGATCCCTCGCCGGGCGAGGATCGCCAGCTCCTCGTCGGGGATCGCATCGAGCGTGTGGATATCGCGCTGGTACTGGCGAGAGAGCTGATCGAGCCAGACATAGGTGCTCTTGGCAACCAGGATGAGCCGCGGCATCCAGTCGGTGTCGGTGCTGAACCGTTCGACCTCGACGGCTTCGCCTTCGAACCTGTAGACCTCGGCCGGTCCGGCCCCACCAGTGTCCGGTTGGGTGGATTGCCAGGAGAGGTCGGCCGCGTGACGCTCCTCGGCGAGGACGTCGAGGGCGATCAGCAGCTGGTCGAGCAGGTCGCCGAGGAGCGGGGCGAAGCGCTCACCCCAGGCCGCCTGGATGTAGCGGAGCTGGTCGGCCAGGGAGCCCGGGGCTGCCAGCGCCGGCTCGCGGAGCAGGTCGATCAGCGAGCGCGAATCGTCGGGGAAGGCCGGGGCACGATCGAGGGTCGCCTCCAGGGCCGCCTCCACGACCGGCGCGCTCGCGGCACGCGCACGGAGAGGACGCAGGTCGACGAGCTCCCCGAAGGGAGCGACGGCCGGATTCTCCGAGAGCACTCCGAGGAGGAGGAGCTGGGCCAGGGCGACGTCCGGGTTGGGCCGCTCGGGCTTCGCCAACCGGCGGGGAAATTCGACCGGGAACGCCTCGATCGTCGCCGCCAGGCCCTCCGGGCCGACGATCTCCTCGAGCTGGCCGGCTGCATGGCGCAGGGCGTCGGGCTCGCTCGACTCTCGATAGCGGTCGATCAGCCGGCCCAGGATCGAGACCAGGATGCCGGCCGCGTGGAGCTCCCCGGCCGTCACCGGCGTTGGGATCGCCGACCCCTTGGGGGTGCGGTTGGCAGGTCCCGGGGTGGGGTTCCGGCCGGCGGCGAGCCGGGCGGCAATCGCCTGGGCGGTCTCCAGGCCCGGGTCGAGGGTCAGGTCGGCGAGGTCGTAGCGCTCCCGGGCGAGCCGGGCAAGTCGGAACTCTCGGTCGGTGGATCGCCGGCGGGCCACCTCAGCTGACGGCGCCGACCGATGTCGCCGCCGCGCCCGGCTCGAGCTTGCCCGGCTCGAGTTTGCCCGGCTCGAGCTTGCCCGGCTCGAGAAGGTCCGGGTCGTCCGCGTCGCGTTCCGCCTGGGCATGCTCGATCGCCCGTCGCAGGAGCTCCAGCCCGGACGGGTCGAACTCGTATTTCCAGGCGCGGACGCGCTCGGGCCGGCTGAAGCGATCGTCGAGCCCCAGTGCGATCGCCTCGCGCGACAGGAGGATCAGGTCGGCGACTTCGTCGATGTGCTGGAGGCCGGCGTCGGAGCCAATGACCGCACTCACGATCTCGACCCCGGTCGCACCGGCGAGGCGGAGGGTCTCGGCGATGTTGTCCGTACCGGTCTCCGAGGCGCACACCAGGCCGACGAAGGCCCCCGGCGGCAACGCGGCGATCTCGTGGACGAGCTCCATGTAGCCGGGCCCCACGATCATCGCGATCACCGGGATACCCAGGCCCACCGAGTAGGCCTGGGCCTCGTCAGCGTGGAACGTGGTCGTCGCGATCAGGTCGTAGTGGAACCGCTCCAGCCGGTCCGGGATCTCGTGGAGCAGCGTCGCGTCGGCTTCGATGACCGCCGGGAACGCTTCGACGATCGCGGCCGCGTCGTAGACGGCATCGGCGTTGGTGCACTCGGCGAACAGGACCCGCACCAGCGGCCCGGGCCGCTTGCGCTCGGCAGCGGCGGCAAAGGTGGCCGAGGCAACCTCGTCGGCCGTGAACCCGGCCGCGCTCGCCCGGCGCAGCATCTCGGCCACGATCCCGGCCAATGCCTCCTGGCCGCGTCGCTGAGGCGGACGGTCCGCGACGTGGGTGCCCGCTCCGTGGCGGCTCGTGACGTAGCCGGCATCAGCCAGCCGCTTGTAAACCGCGCGGATCGTGTTCGGGTTGACTCGCAGGGCCGCTCCGAGCTCGCGCACCGGGGCCAGCCGGGCGCCGGGCAGGAGCCGGCCGGAATCGATCTGGTAGGCCACCTGCCAGAAGATCTGGGTGCTGATCGGGACATCCGAGTCGCGCTCGACGTCGAGACCCCGATGGGTACTTGACATAGTTGAATGGTCCAATTACTATTTGGCCTAGGACACTATACCAACATCGAGCGCGGGTCCCGCTCGAGCAGTTATCGAGAAGCACATGGCACTCATCACTGCCGTTTTGGTCGCCGCCGTCATCCTCGCACTATTCGGAGCCCTGGCGCAGCGCTGGGGTGTCGACACGCGCGACGACCGAGTCGACTCGCAAACGCCCCGCGCAGGAATGCGCTAGAGGCAATTCCCGGATCCGCCCAGGGGGAGTCCGGAACGTCGTCGGCGGGCCGTTCAGTCGGTCCACCGCGCGGGCCCATCGCGCGGGCCCATCGCAAAACGGGCCCACCGCGCAGGCCCATCGCGGGCCCACCGCGCAGGCCCATCGCGGGCCCACCGCGCAGGCCCGTTTTGGCTGGATACCGATGGGCGTGCTGGTATCCACAAATCGAGCCCAGTGAGGACGCGCGGGGCGGCACCCGCACGACGCCTCCCGCACGAACCGACGTCGGCTCCTGCGTCCGACCACCGAACCGGCGGTCCTTCTTTGGATAACAGCACGGGGACCGCTCATCAGCGTAAACGCGGGCGGCCGGCCGGCAGCTCGTCCGGGACCCGGAACCCCAGGAACCGAAGCCGATTGCATCCGCCGGCACCGGAGCCGACTCCATCCGCCGGCGGCCCGCGGCCGTAGGATTGCCGAGCGATGCAATTCGATCGGCGCTTCCAGCGCAACCTCGGCCGGATCCTGGTGGTGGTGGCGTTCGCGCTGATCCTCCTCGACAGCGTGGCCCAGCAGTCCAGTGGCGCGAGCCTCCTCGTGCTGGGCCTGCCGCTCGAAGCAGTCGGCGCCGTCGTGCTGGGCATCGGTGCCTGGCTCTGGTTCATCCGCGCCCGCCGGCCCGAGCGCCCAGCCCCGCCCGACGAGCCTGAAGAGCCACCCGCCGGCTGAATTCGTTGCGCGTGCAATAATCTGGGCGTCGCCGCCGCGACTCCCACGAGGCACCGCAACCATGTCGATCCAGCAGCCAGAGACCGCGGATTCCCTCCAGGAGCTGGCCGAGACGTTCCGATCTCACCGAATCGATGCGATGGTCGTCGAGACGGCCGACGAGGCGCGCGAGGCCGTCCTGGGCCTCATCCCAGAGGGTGCCGAGCTGCACTGGGGCAAGTCGAAGACGCTCGAGGACGTCGGGCTCGTCCCGCTGCTCGCGGAATCGGGCAAGCACGACGCCCTCCGGCCGCGCCTGTTCACGATGGATCGTCAGACCCAGGCCCGCGAGATGCGCAAGATGGGCGCCGCGCCCGATTACATGCTCGGCAGCGTCGCCGCCGTGACGGAGGACGGGGCGCTCGTCGCCGCATCCGGGACCGGCAGCCAGCTGGGGGCCCTATGCCGCTGGAGCCGGCCGCCTGATCCTGATCGTCGGCAGCCAGAAGGTCGTGCCCGACCTGGACGCGGCTCTGCGCCGGATCAACGAGGTCGCCTTCCCATACGAGGATGAGCAGGTGGTCGCACGGCTGGGCGTGCACACGATCCTGGAGAAGGTCCTGATCATCTACGGCGAGTGGACCGCCGGCCGGACCACCGTGATCCTGGTGCGCGAGCCCGTCGGGGTCTAACCCGCCTGGCCCGCCGCTCCTGCGCCGACCTTCGGCGGCTCGGTCCGCGCCTCCACCTTGACCCCGGCTGCGGGCAGGTAGAGCTGCTCGGTGTATTCGTGGAGCATCCGGGTGGTCGAGAAGCGCCAGATCGTCGAGGCGATCGAGTTGCGCATGCACTCGGTCCAGCCGGTCGGAATGCCGCTCGGCCCGCGCTCGTAGTAGCGGGGCACGATCTCGTCTTCGAGGATCCGGTAGAGATCGAGGGCGTCGGCCCAGTCCTGGGCGCCTTCATCGGGATTCTGCTCGCGGCCGCCGATTGCCCAGCCGTTATCGCCCGTCCAGCCCTCGTCCCACCAGCCATCCAGCACCGACGCGTTGACGACGCCGTTCTGGGCCGCCTTCATCCCGCTCGTTCCCGATGCCTCCAGTGGCCGCCGCGGATTGTTCAGCCAAACGTCCACGCCCTGCACGAGGAATCGGGCGATCCGCATGTCGTAGTCCTCGAGGATATAGACCCGGCCACGCAGGGCCGCCGAGCGGGATCGTTCGAAGATCTGCTGGATCACACCCTGGCCGGGCCGGTCGGCGGGATGGGCCTTGCCGGCGAAGACGATCTGGACCGGCCGGTCCGGGTGCCACAGCAGTCGAGCCAGGCGTTCGACATCGGTGAAGAGGAGGCCGGCCCGCTTGTAGGTCGCGAACCGCCGGGCGAAACCGATCGTCAGGATCTCCGGGTCCAGGGCCTCCTCGAGCTGCTCGAGAACGACCGGAGCTTCACCGTGCCGGGCGAACTGGCTGCGCAGGCGCTTCCGGGCGAACATGGCCAGCTCGCTCTTCTGGCGCTGGTGGGCCGCCCACAGGTCACGGTCGGGGACCTTCGTCAGCCGCTCCCAGAAGCGGCCGGTCCTGGTCTGCGGATCGAGGTCGTCGAGGTCGGCGCCCAGGATGTTCGCGTAGAGCGTGTTCATCTCGGTCCCGACCCAGGTCGGCGCATGGACCCCGTTGGTGATCCCCAGGATGCGCCGCTCGCCGAGCATCGGTGACCAGGTGGCGTTGGCCGTAACCGCGTGGAGCTGGCTGACGGCATTCGCGCCTGACGAGAGGCGCAGCGACAGGGCGGTCATGTCGAACTGGCGGGGATCATCGTCAACGCCGCGGCCGAGCACGAGGAGCTGCTCGAGATCCACCATTCCCGCCGCCTCGGGCCGGTTGGCGCCCAGGACCGGACCGGCAACACGCCGAACGAGGTCGGCATCGAAGCGCTCGTTGCCTGCCGAGACGGGGGTGTGGATCGTGAACACGCTCGTCCGGCGAACCTGTTCGAACGCGCCGTCGAGCGTTGCCCCGGCGCTGACCAGCTCGCGGGCCCGTTCGGCGAGCAGGAACGCGCTGTGGCCCTCGTTGAGGTGCCAGGCCGCCGGCCTGATCCCCAGGGCCCGGATCGCGCGCGTCCCGGCGACGCCCAGGACGAGCTCCTGGTGGAGGCGCATCTCGCGGCCCCGGACGTAGAGGATGTGGCTGATCGGGCGGTCTGCTTCGTCGTTCTCGTTGATGTCGGTGTCGAGGAGGAGCGTCGGGACGCGCCCGACCTGGGCAACCCACACGGCAACGTGGAGCGTTCGCCCGGGCAGGTCGATGGTCACCGTCAGCGGATCGCCGTAGCGATCGGCCGCCCGCTGGACCGGCAGGCGGGCCAGGTCGAAGTCCGGGTAGGCATGCTCCTGGTGGCCGTCCGCATCGATCGTCTGGCGGAAATAGCCCTTGCGATACATCAGCCCCACGCCCACGAACGGCAGGGCCATGTCTGACGCCGTCTTGAGATGATCGCCGGCCAGCACGCCGAGTCCGCCCGAATAGATCCCGAGGCTCTCGTAGAACCCGTATTCAGCGCAGAAGTAGGCGATCGGACCCTCGAGGGACTTCGCGTACTGGCGGTGGAACCAGTGGTTCCGGCCGTTCGCGAGGTACGCGTCGAGGTCGGCGATGACGGCACCGTACTCGACCAGGAAGTCCTGGTCCTCGATCAGGGTGCGCCAGTCGACCGCTCCTTCGAGCACCGCGACCGGGTTCCGGTAGCGCGCCCAGGCCGCCGCGTCGATCCGGTTGAACAGGACCTTCGCCCGGGGATGCCAGCTCCACCACAGGTTGTAGGCGAGCCGGCGCAGGCCCTCGACCTGCGGCGGCAGGCGGAAGGGCGCGCCGGGCATCGTCGGCACGTGAACGAGGGGATCCATTCGCGGCGAATGATAGGGGAGCGAGCGAGGCCCCGGCGCCAGACCCGACAATGGGCCCATGCGCATCGTCTCCGTCGCCGCTGAATGTGAACCGTGGGCGAAGGCCGGCGGGCTGGGCGATGTCGTCGACGCGCTCGCCCGCAGCCTCGGTCGAACCGGCGCCCTGGACGGGCCGGTCGAGGTCTTCCTGCCCGCCTATCGCGGTGTGACCCTGCCGCCCGACGCCGCGGTCGAGTCGCTCTCGGTCCGTGTGCCTGGCCCATACGGGCCGACGACGGCGGCCCAGCCCGGCAGCAGCGTCGTCGTCATTCGGTCGGTCGTCACCCACGGCTACCGGCTGCGCCTGGTCGACGCCCCGGCGGCGTTCGATCGCGACGGCATCTATGGGTTCGACGATGACCCATGGCGGTTCGGCCTCCTCGGCCGGGCTGTCCTCGAGACGCTCCGCGCCGAGGCGCGGCCGATCGACCTCGTCCACGTGCACGACTGGCATGCCGCGACCACGCTGGTCCTGCGCGACCGGTTCTACCCGGACGATCCGATCGTTGGCCGGCGACGCCTTGCCTCGCTCCTGACGATCCACAACCTCGCCTATCACGGCTGGGTCGACCGGGCCGGTCTCGCCACCCTTGGCCTGGCGCCTGGAGACGGGGCTGTTGCCCCGGCCGCGGCCGGGATCGACCTGCTCTGGGCCGGCATTGAGCGAGCCGACCTGGTGAACACCGTCAGCCCGACGTTCGCCGCCGAGGCCCTGACCCCCGCCGTCGGCTTCGGCCTCGATCCAACCCTGCGCTGGAAGGCGGCCCAGCGTGACCGATCCGGTCGGCCGCGCTTCTTCGGGATCCTCAACGGGATCGACCCCGCCGTCTGGGATCCGGCGACGGACCCGGACCTGGCCATGCCCTACGGCACGGGCGACCTGGCGGGCAAGGCGGCCTGCCGGGCCGACCTGCTCGAGCGGGTGGGATTCGATCCGGGCGACGAGGCGCCCGTGCTCGGGATGATCGGCCGGCTCGATCCCCAGAAGGGCTTCGACCTGCTGGCAGAGGCCGGCCCACGACTCCTGGCCTCCGGCGCGCGGCTGATCGTCCAGGGCAGCGGCGATCATGCGCTGGCTGCGCCATTCCGGGCCATGGCCCAGGCTCGGCCCGACCGGATCGTGCTCAACGAGCGCTTCGACCGGGCAATGGCCCGGCGCATCTATGCGGGCGCCGACCTCTACGTCATGCCCAGCCGTTTCGAGCCATGCGGCCAGGGCCAGATGATCGCCCTGCGCTTCGGCACGCCGCCCATCGTCCATCGGACCGGGGGCCTGGCCGACACGGTCGTCGACGAGTATCTCGCCCCGGGCGCGGGCACCGGCTTCGTCTTCGAGCACGCCACGGCCGACGGGCTGGTGTGGGCCTGTGAGCAGGCGTTCGAGGCGCGCAGGAATCCGGCGGCCTGGGCGGGCGTGGTCGAGCGGGGCATGGCCGTCGACAACGACTGGGCCTCCGGTCCCACGTCCGAGTACCTCGGCGCGGCCCGGCGGGCGATTGCCCTGGCGGCCGCGGCGCCCGTCTCGCGGCGTCGACCGCCGCCGCCGCGGCCCTGAGCGCTCCTTCGGCCGGCGGCGGCGGCGGCGCCATTCGCTGAGCCGGTCGCCGTGTCAGAATCGGCCGACCCAGATCCGCGGAGGTGCTCATGGCCCGCCAGTTCGTCGTCCAGCTCCCCAACCAACCCGGTGCCCTCGCTGTCCTCGCCGAAGCGCTGGCTGCGCGCGGTGTCGACCTGCGGGCGATCGGCGGGGGCGGCATCGGCGAGGTCGGCCACGTGATCATGACCACGGCCGACGACGATGGCGCGCGGGCGGTCCTCGAGGCCGGCAACTACACGTTCGTCGAAGGTGAGTCGATCCTGGCGGAAGTCGGCGACCAGCCGGGCGGCATGGCCGGCGTCGCCCGCGACCTGTCGGCGGCCGGGGTCAACATCCTGGGCCACCTGTTCCTTGGTCGGTGGGGTGATCGCGCCATGTTCACGTTCGTCGTCGACGATCCGGAGAAGGCGCGCCCCATCCTCGAGCGCAAGCCCTAGGCCCCGCCCAGGAGTCTTCGGCTACCAGGCCCCAGCCCGATGCGTTTCGATCGCCTGATCACTGCCGTTGATGCCCACGCGGCCGGCGAGCCCGGCCGGGTGATCACGGGCGGGGTGCTCGACGTCCCGGGCGCGACGATGCTCGAGAAGATGGCCCATCTTCGGGACCACGCCGACGACCTGCGCAAGCTGATGCTGCGCGAGCCGCGCGGCTACCCGGCTGCCAACTGCAACCTGATCCTGCCACCGACGATCCCCGGCGCCGATGCCGGCTACGTGATCATGGAGCAGGTCGAGTACCCGGCGATGTCCGGCTCGAACACGATCTGCGTGGTTACCGTGCTCATTGAGACGGGCATGGTCGCAGTGGTTGAGCCGGTCACCACCCTGCGGCTCGAATCGCCGGCCGGCCTCATCGATGTCCAGGCCCAGGTCCGCGATGGGCGGGTGCTGAGCGTCACCTTCCGCAACGTGCCGGCGTTCGCCGTCCATCTCGATGCCGTTGTCGAAGTGCCCCAGCTCGGATCGGTCAAGGTTGACGTGGCCTGGGGCGGGATGTTCTACGCGATCGCCGACGCCGAGCATTTCGGCTTGCGGATCACGCCCGACGAGGCCCGCGACATCGTCCGGATCGGCGAGATGGTCAAGCTCGCAACGCAGGAGCAGGTGCCCGTGCGCCATCCCGAGAACCCCGGCCTCACGACCGGAGTGACGATCTCGCAGATCTCGGGTCCGGCCCACAAGCCCGGCTCCTCGCGGCGCAATGCCGTCATCGTGTCGACCGGGCAGGCCTCATGGGATCGTCCGGAGAGCTGGACCGGGGCGATCGACCGATCACCCTGCGGGACCGGGACGAGCGCCAAGATGGCCTGCGAACACGCCCGTGGGCGGCTGGCTCTGAACGAGGACTTCGTCCACGAGGGAATCCTCGGGACGACCTTCACCGGCCGGCTTGTCGAGGAGACCCGCGTCGGCGACCGGCCGGCGGTCGTGCCGACGATCACCGGACGGGGCTGGATCACGGGCTTCGCGAACTACGTTCTCGCCCCGGACGACCCGTTCCCGACGGGCTACACGCTCACCGACATCTGGGCGACCGCCGAAGGAACTGCCGACTGAGCAGAGGCTCGGTTGCCTGGAGCTCCGCTCCCTAGAACTGCGGCTTGATCGCCATGAAGTAGACGATCAGGACCAGCAGCACGGTCAGGAACATGCCGCCGTTCTGGGCCCTCTTCCCGAGCGCCAGGAACGCGGCCGGCGGGGGTCCCGGGGGTGTGCCCGCGACCGGCGGCGGCGCCGACTCGAGGAAGTGGATCATCGCCTCGACCGTCTTCGCCTGGACGAGGATCGCGAACGCGATCGCGATCACGTACAGGATGATGCCGGCTGCCAGCCAATGGGTCGCCGTGAGATCGAAGCCGAAGGCCCAGATCAGGCCGATCCCGGTGATGGCCTGGAAGATGCCGAGGGGAATGATCAGCCTGCGCTCGACCGTGTCGGTCACGTGCAGCCCGAACAGCGCCCCCGACGGCATCTTGCGTGCCTGGCTGGCAATGATCGGCAGGACGAACGACGGCCCGAACGCCGCGATTGCACCCATCACGTGCAGGAACAGGAAGATCGCTCCGAGTTGAACCATGCGCATCCCTCCAATCGTCGTCGCAGATCATCGATGGTTGGGCCCGCCCATTCTGCGGTCCGTCGGTTCCGGCCGTCAGCCCCCTGCGCGGGCTGCCTCGGCGTGAGCAGGTTCGAACGGCCCGGGCCCCGGCACGATGCCCAGGCGGTCGAGGACATCGTCGAGCTCGTCGAGCGTCGGCCGGTCCAGGCCGGACGCCAGGGCCCGGGTGTGATGAGTGCCGAAGATCCCGCGGCGGCGGAGGACCTCCTTGCGGATCCCCAGGCCCACCAGCTGTTGCGCCTCGAACTGGATGAGTGGCAGGTAGCGGTCGAAGAGGCGCCCCGCGGCCCGCCGATCGCCGGCCTCCGTCAGCTCCCGGATCCGGCGCAGGATCTCCGGATAGGCAAACCCGGTCATCGTGCCGCACGCACCCCGGCGGAGCTCGGCCAGGGCCGAGACACCACCCAGGCCGCCGAACAGGTCCAGCTCCGCGTTGCCGGCCAGGAGGCGGCCGATCTTGGCGGGCGTCGGCGGGTCTTCGATCTTCATCGTCCGGCTGCCGCTTGCGGCCGCGGCGGCGAGCAGGATGCTCACCGGCAGGACGACACCGGTCGCGTTCGGCTCGTCCTGGATGATCAGGGGCAGCCCGCCGGCGGCTGCGCCCTTCATGAACGCGGGCAGCTGGTCGACGTTTCGAAGTAGCGGGGGAGCGGCGACCATCACCGCCGCGGCCCCGAGCGCCCTGGCCTGGCTGATCAGCTCGAGCGTCGTGGCGAGGGCTGCGCCCGAGCAGCCGACGGCGATCGGCCGGCGCCCGGCCGTGGCATCGAACAGCGTCCGGAGCGCAGCGGCACGTTCGTCGCCGGTGAGGGCGCCTGGCTCGGCCATCACGCCCATGGCGGTCAGGCCGTCAACGCCCCAGGCAACCGCAGCATCGGCCAGCCGGGCGAGGCTGGCGAGATCGAGCGCGCGGTCCGCATCGAATGGTGTCGGGACGATGTACCAGGTCCCACGGAGTCTCGTCACGCCAGGTCCCAGGTCAGCATCACGTGGCTGGACTCATCGGTCGTACCGGTCGTCCGGTAGGTGGCCAGGGCCGCATCGTTGTCGTGGTCGGTCATGACCCACAGGTCGTAGCAGCCCCGGTCACGAGCGATCTCCAGGAGCGCCTCCACGAGCGCCTTGCCGATCCCGCGCCGCCGGAACGGCTCGTCGACCGCCAGCTCGTACAGGAACATCTCGGTGCCCTTGTCGGGGTGGGTCAGCTCGACGCCGCTGACGAAGCCGGCCGGCGCCCCGTCCACGTAGGCCACCAGCAGGTGATGCCCCGGCGTGACCAGGAAGCGCTCGGAGGTGGCGAGGTCGGGCGGCGCGTCGAACAGGTGGCCGGCCGCCACGATCGCCGGCCCATCGCCCGGCCCAAGGGTCCGAATGTTCGTTGTCACAGCCCGCCAAGTCTGCCATGCGACCGGCCTCGTGGACGGGCTTCGCCGCGTCCGGGGCGAGAGTCGCCGTGACCGAGTCGACTCGCGGCCGGGTTCGAGTCCGTGGCCGAGTCCGTGGCCGAGTCCGTGGCCGAGTCCGTGGCCGAGTCCAATGCTCCGCGCGGCCGGGGTTCGTGACAAATTCCCGTCACCAGGACCGTATGGTCGGTCGCGACGTTCGTTGGCCCGCGCGCCGACTGCCTCGACCCTGGTTCGTGCACGAGCCCGCTGTCCCCGCCGCGAGCCTGCCGGGATTCGGGCCGGATCTCGACCATACGGTCCTCGTGGCTGGAATCTGGCACTAACTCGCGGGCCCTGCGCCCCCCCGGGCCGTGCGCGCCCCGGCCGCGGCCCGGGCCGGTCTCTTATAAACATAT
>JBEPUS010000053.1:0-12957 GCA_041691435.1 Chloroflexota bacterium | reverse complement strand
GGCTACCGGTTCGTACCGACCTTCACGAACGCCGGCTGGGACCCCGCAGGCGGCGACGAGCCGCGGCCCAGCTGACCGCCTTCATGACGAAGCGTAATGACGGCTGAGGCCGCGGCCGACATCGTATCCGCCAGGGACGTTCGCTAACCCTCCACTCAACGCGGACGGCCTCACGAAGCGACCCGCACCCTGGTGCGGGTCCTTCGCGTTCCGACGGCCCGGGGCCCGAGCTGGGGGCCGTCTAGAGGTTCGGCAGTGCCGTTCGGGCCAGCGTCACCAGGGCATCCCGGGGCCCCGTGTTGGTGTCGGGCGTGAACACGAAATCCGGGTCCTGGAACTCGACGCCATGGTCGCCCTTGCGAACGAACAGGATTCCGGCGGCACCCGCCCAGAACGCGTCGTCGCCGAGGTCCGCGATGTGCTCGCTGCCGGACTCGATCTGGAGCATCGGGCCCATCGCCTCCTGGCTGTTGAAGACCCACACGATCAGGTACTTGCTGACGTCCGCGGCCTGGAAGTAGCAGATTCCGGCGGCGCCGGACGTGGTCGCGATCGGGAAGCCCGTCGCCTGGCTGACGGCGTCCTTGGTCACCACGCTGGCGCAGGAGTCGGAGCCGCCTGAACCGGCGACCGGTGCGCTGCTCGCGGCTGCGCCCTGGCTCGCGCCCGCAGGCTGCTGCGAGGCGCCCCCGGCCGGCACTGCCGGACTGGATCCCGAGCAGGCGCCGAGGACGACGGCAACGCCGATCGTCAACAGGCCCATTCCGAGGCGAGGTCGAATGATCATCGTGATTGCTCCTTGTCTTGCTGGATGCGGCTGAAGCTGCCCGTCGAGCGGTTGCTCACAGGAGCTGCCTGCGGATGGCCTCGATGTCGTTCCAGACCGTCTCCCGGACGATCCGGCCGGCTCGAATCTCGAGCAACCAGATCGAGCGATGGCTGATCCAACGCCCGTGGCCTTCGAGATCGAAGGCTCGGCCGATCAGGCGCCCCGACCAGACGTGCTCGTCGAGGACGAAGTCCGCCCCGTACAGGCGACGCACCGGGACGTCTCGTTCGTGGACGGTCGCCGCGAGGGCGTCGTGGAAGCGACGCCGGACGGCCGGCAGCCCCTGGACCGGGTTGTCGAGCGATCCAACCAGGTCGTGGACGACGGTCTCAGCCATCGGGGCGAGGATCGCCTCGATGTCACCGTCGTGCTCCGCTCGAAGCTGAGTGTCGATGAGCCGATCTAGCTCGGCCCGGCCGACGTCCTGGTGAGACTGCATGGCCCGGAGGATGATCCGGACGGCTGATCAAACGCTGATCCCCATGGCCGACGCCGGGCGCGGCCGAGCTACGAGCAATACCGGCTACCCTTGAGCGTGAGGTAGGGCGGTTTTTGAACAGGGTGCTTCGTGGTACTTGATTTCCAGGTCCTCGGGCCACTCCAGGTGGTCGAGGACGGCGTGGCGCTGCGCCTTGGCGGGCCGCGGCCGCGGGCGCTGCTGGCGGCGTTGCTGATGGAGACCGACCGGTTCATCTCGCGCGATCGGCTGATCGACGAGTTGTGGGGCGACGACCCACCGGCAACGGCCGAGAACTCCCTGCAGGCCCAGGTGGCGGCGCTCCGTCGTCTCCTGCCCGGCCGGATCGTCACCGCCGGGACGGCCTACCGGCTCACGGTCCGGCCCGAGGAGATGGACGCCCGCCGGTTCGAGACGGAGGTCGACGCGGCTCGCGGGCTGCTCAGCCGGCAGCCGGCGCTCGCGGCGGTCCGCCTGGCGAGCGCCCTGCTGGCCTGGCGCGGGCCGGCGCTCGATGGCGATGCCACGGGTGTGCTCGCCGGGGCCGAGGCGACCCGCCTGGATGCCCTTCGGCGATCGGCCCAGGTGGACCGGGCGGATGCCTGTATCGCGCTCGGCGAGCACGAGACCGTTGTCGCCGAGCTGGCCGGGCTCGTGGCCGGCGACCCGACGGATGAGCGACTTGCCGGGCGGCTGATGCTCGCCCAGTACCGGACGAGCGGCACGGCCGATGCCCTGGCTACGTTCGAGCGCGTCAAGTCGGCCCTGGATCTCGAGCTCGGCACCACGCCCGAAACGGCCCTTGTCGAGCTGCGCCGGGCGATCGAACGCCACGACCCGACCCTGGCCGGGCCCACCGCCGGCCTGCCGATGCCCACCACCCGGTTCGTCGGTCGGGAAGCGGACCTCGTGACCGCGCTCGACCTGCTGGGCCGGTCCCGCCTGCTCACGATCGTCGGACCCGGCGGTTGCGGCAAGAGCCGCCTGGCGCTCGAGCTGGCCCGCTCGATGGCCGCTGGACGGCTGGCCGAGGTCCACCTCGTGTCGCTCGCCAGCCTCACCCCGGGCGGCTCCGTGACCCGCCTGATCGCCGACGTCGTCGACGTGCGCGAGCGCCGCGGCGAGGCGCTCGTTGTCGGCCTGCTGGCCCGCCTCCGGGACCAGCGCAGCCTGCT
Source organism: Chloroflexota bacterium (assembly GCA_041691435.1). Lineage (GTDB taxonomy): Bacteria > Chloroflexota > Limnocylindria > Limnocylindrales > CSP1-4 > Palsa-1033. Next base: position 10,496 of record JBEPUS010000053.1, on the reverse strand, counting down.
CGTCCTGGACAACTGCGAGCACGTCCTGGGGCTCGTCGCCGGACTGTGCTCCGAGCTGCTCGCCGGCGCGCCCGGCCTGCGGATCCTGGCCACCAGCCGTGAGCCGCTCGGCGCCCAGGGCGAAGTGACCCTGGGCCTCTCTGGATTGCGCCTGCCGCCGGAGATCGCGGCGGGCGCCGAGATCCTCACGTTCGACTCGGTCCAGCTCCTCGCCGATCGAGCCGCAGCGGCCCGGCCCGGCTTCGCGCTGAGCGGCCAGAGCGTGGCCACGGCGGCCGTGCTCTGCCGGCGGCTCGACGGGCTGCCCCTCGCGATCGAGCTGGCCGCGGCTCGCCTGCGGACCATGTCGCTTGACGAGATCGTCGCCCGCCTCGAGGGCCGCCTCGACCTGCCCAGCCGGCCCGCCGAAGGACCGGTGGAACGGCATCGCACGATGCGCGCGGCGATCGACTGGAGTCACGAGCTGCTCGCGCCGGCAGAGCGCCGGATGCTCCGCCGCCTGGCCGTCTTCCGGGGCAGCCTCGACGTGCCGGCAGCGATCGAGGTGTGGGGCGAGGAGCTGCCCGACGACGATCCGTTCGCGGTTCTCTGCCGGCTCGTCGACCAGTCGATGGTCGTGGCCGAGCCGCACCTCGACGGGCCGACCGGCTACCGACTCCTCGAGACGATCCGCCAGTACGCCGAGGAGCGCCTCGCCGATGCCGGCGAGAGCGCGGTCGCACGATCACGCCACGCGGCCTGGTGCGCGGGCCTCGTCCGAGCGGCCGGTGAGTGGGGCGGGAGCGAGCAGGAGACCTGGCTCGTCCGGCTCGGCGCGGCCCACAACGACCTCCTCGCGGCCCTGACCTGGTCCCTCGGCGATGGGGCCGACCCGGAGGGTGCCTTGGCGATGACTGCCAGCCTGTGGTGGTACTGGTATGTCCGCGGCCACGTGGCTGAAGGGCTGGTCTGGCTGCGCCGTACCCTGGCCGCCTCGGTCCCGGCTGCATCCCGGACACGGGCAGTGGCCCTGCGCGGGGCCTCGGCCCTGGCCCGCAGCAGCGGTGACTATCCCGACGCGATCCGGTTCGGCGAGCAGTGCCTGGCGATGTGCCGGGCCCTCGACGACCGGCAGGGCATCGCGGGCGCATTGAACAGCCTCTCGGCCACCGCCCTCGCGATGGGCCAGGTCGTGGACGCCGTCCGTTACGGCCAGGAGAGCCTTGCCGAGGTGCGCGGCTCGGGCAACCAGCGGGGCCTCGGCGCGTCGCTCACGAACCTGGGGACGGCGCTCCGGAACCTCGACCGCTTCGACGAGGCCGCGGAGGTCCTCGACGAGGCCGCGGATGTCTTCCAGGCGCTGGGCGACGTGCGCGGGGAGACCTCGGCGATCATCAACAAGGCGATCGTCGAGCGCCGCCGGGGACGCCTCGCGAGCTCACGGCAGGGCTGCCTGGATGCCCTCCGGCGGTGCGTGCTCCTGGGTCACGCCGAGGGCCAGGTCGATTGTCTCGACGTCGTCGCGGCGATCGACGTGGCCGAGGGCGACATGGCCGCCGGCCTGCGCCTGTTCGCGGTGGTTGGGGCGGCTCGCCGGCGGCTGGGCCTGGAGGTCTCCACGCCGGATGAGCGCCGGGACCGCGATGCGGCCGTCGCCCGGGCGCGGGCGGCGCTCGGCGAGGCGCGCGTTGTCGCGATCGAGGCCGCGGCCGCGAGCGTCGACATCACCGAGGCGGCGGTCGCCCAGCTCGCGTAGGGGTGCCCGGCCGGACGAATGCCCGGCCGGTTGCTCGTTCCCAGGACCGGTCAGCGGCCCGCCCGGCGCATCGCCTCGGCCAGGGCGGGCTGGCCTGCTTCGGCGAGTCCGGCGATCGTGCCCGTGACGTCTTCGGCCGAGCGGTTCTGGCTGAGCTTCGCTTTCGCCTCGATTCGCTCGATCGCGATCTCCACTCCGACGATCGCCCGGAGCTGGCCGGCGAAGTACTCGGGTGGGGCGTCGTCGACCGACCACGGCTGGTCCCGGCCGGCCTCGTGGTGCACGGTCAGCCTGCGGACCAGCGCCTCGAGCCATTCGACGTCGTCATGGATGATGAGCCGGCCGTACACGTGGGCGGTGACGTAGTTCCAGGTCGGGACCACGCGGCCGTGCTCGCGCTTCGTGGCGTACCAGGCCGGCGAGACGTACGCATCGGGTCCCCGGACGATGACCATGGCCTCGAGCGCCGGGGCGCGCCACTGCGGGTTCGCCCGGGCGACGTGGCCGACCAGCGCGCCGAGCTCGCCGATCCCTGCCCGGCTGCCGGGTGGGTCGTACAGGAAGGGCAGCATCGTGGCCAGGAGCCCAGCGGCGGTCACCGTGACGAGGTCGGCTGCGCCCTGCTGGTCCAGGAGCTCCCGGACTGTCGCGTCGTCGGGCTTGAAATGGGCAGGGATGTACACACGCCAAGTATGAGCGTCCGAGCCGCGTTGCCCGACGCTACGCTCTGCGGATCGTGGCGCCGACGCAGGAGGTCCCCGCTTCAGGATGCCGGCCGTGACGAGCGCCACGACGAGGCCTTCCTGCGCCAGAGCGTGGCTCGCCTCAGCGGTCGATGAGTCGCCCGTCGCGCAGCTCGACCACCTGGTCCGCGACATCGAGCATTGCCGGATCGTGGGTGGCCACGATCGCCGTGACGTTCTCGGCCCGCACGACACGCCGGATCAGGGTCATGATCACGTGGCCCGTCTCCGAATCGAGCTGGCCAGTCGGTTCGTCGGCCAGCAGGATCCGCGGCCGGTTGGCCAGGGCGCGAGCGATGGCGACGCGCTGCTGCTCACCACCGGACAGCTCGGCCGGGCGGTGGCCGGCCCGGCCCCCAAGCCCCACGACGTCGAGCATCTCCTGGACACGCTCGCGGCGGAGGCCCGCCGGAGTCCCTGCCAGGCGCAAGGGGATCTCGACGTTCTCGGCCGCGCTCAGGATGGGCAGCAGGCCGAAGCCCTGGAAGACGTAACTGATCGTGTGTCGCCGGAGCTCGACGAGCTCGGCCCCCGACAGGCTGCCGATGTCCCGGCCCTCGATCGCCACGTGGCCGGCCGTGGGCCGGTCGAGCCCCCCGAGCACGTTGAGCAGGGTGGTCTTGCCGCTGCCCGAACGGCCGCGGACCGCGATGAGCTCGCCCGGCTCAACCCGCAGGTCCACGCCTGCGAGGGCCTGGACCAGCCCATCACCCGAGGGGTACTCGCGGACCACCCCCGTTGCCTCGAGCGCTGCGACAGCGCCTGCGACGCCGGGCACGGCGATACCGCCCCGCCCGCTCACCGTTGCCTGCCTGGATCGTCGGTGTCGGCCGCCGGAACGAGCCGATCGGGCTCATCCTGGTCGGGCTTCTGCCCGTCCGTGCCTGGCCAGACGCCGACGTGATCCTCTTCGAGCCGTAGACGGACCCGGTCGGCCAGGGCCAGCTTGGCGATGTGCGCTCGCGGAAGCTGCAGACGACCGGCCCGATCGAGGACGGCGAACTCCTCGGCGATCACCCGCTGATCGCCGGCGTCCGAGCGTTCCGTCCTGCGGACCGTCTCCGTGCTCGTCCGGCCGTCCCGAATCGCGACGGTGCGGGTCACGTGGTCGGCGACCAGCGGGTCGTGGGTCACGGCCACGATCGTCGTGCCGATCTCGCGGTTGACGCGGCGCAGGAGCTCGAAGATGTCTGCCGACGTGGTGCTGTCGAGCTCACCGGTCGGCTCGTCGGCCAGGATCACCGACGGCGAGTTGGCCAGGGCCACGGCGATCGCAACCCGCTGCTGCTCACCGCCCGACAGGCTGCGCGGCCGGTGCCGGCCCCGGTCGGGCAGGCCCACCAGCTCGAGCAGGTCCTCGGCCCGCTGCTGACGATTCGGCCGGCCATCGAGGACCATCGGCAGCTCCACGTTGGACAGCACGTCGAGCTGGGGCAGGAGGTTGCGTGAGGTCTGCTGCCAGACCATGCCAACGGTCCGGCGCCTGTAGCGGGTTCGCTCGCTGCGCGACAGGCGCGCCAGGTCGAGCCCATCGACCACGGCCCGGCCGGCGGTTGGCACGTCGAGGCCCCCGAGGATGTTGAGCAGGGTCGACTTGCCGCTGCCCGACGCCCCGACGATCGCGACCATCTCGCCGGCCTTGATCCGCAGGTCGAGGCCCTGCAGGGCGACGACCTCGATGTCGGCCACGCTGTAGATCCGAACGAGGTTGTCGCAGGCGACGATGTCGCCATCCGGTCGAAGGCTTGCGGTCACTGGATTCAATCCCGGACTGCCGTTGCCAGCTGCGTCTGCCGCTCGAGCACGGTCGAGAGTAGCGTCGCGGCCAGGATCAGCGCCAGTGTCAGGCCGGCGATCGCCAGCAGGCGGCCGGCGTCGATCGCCACCGGCTCGAGCCGGGCAACCCCCAGGACCGCCGGCAGGCCCAGGCCCGGTCCGACGAAGGCGATCAGCGCCAGGCCGAGGCCCAGGCCGGCCAGCACGCCGACGACCACGACGGGGGCGAACTCGATCATCACGAGGGCAACGACCTGGCGGTTCGAGAGGCCAAGGATCTGTAGCCGGGCCGTCTCCCGTCGCCGGCTGGCCGTGTCGAGGGCGATCGCGAGGGTGATGGTGAGCAGCCCGTAGGCGAGCACCGCCGCCGCCGCGCTGAGGATGCCGAGTGCCACGGCCGTGACGGCCGGAGCGTCGCGCAGGCTCGATTGCGTCACCGCCCGGCCCTGGACGGTGACGCCGAGCAGGTTCGCGGTGGCGGCCTGGAGCTGGGCCAGCGTGAGCGCCGAGGATCGAACGAGGACGGCTGTCTGCACGGGCACGTACGTCAGGTCCCGGCTCGACACGACGATGAATGGTTCGCCGGCCGGGACCGAGGGAAAGCTCGAGCGCACGGCGACGGCTCGCAGCGGGACCGCCGTCCCGCCGATCCGGACGCTGAACCCCTGGCCGAGCGCGATCGGTCCCGAGCCGCCGGCATCGCTCGAGATGATCGCCGGCAGCGGGCCCGTGCCGACCGGATCGAGGATGCTCGCCGGGAAGTCGGGCTCCGCGGGCGTGCCCCTGGCGACCTGAGTGAGGGCCGCCGGATCGAGGGCCAGGAGGGTTCGGCCACCGCCCGTGCTGACCGCCACGCTGACGGCGGAGATGGCTGCCGTGGCGTCCACGCCGGTCGGCGGCGAGGCCTGGAAGGCGGCGAGGCCGTCCGGGCTGCCTGTCAGCTGGTAGTCGGCGCCAACCGTCTGCCAGGCGGCGGATCGCGCGCCAGCGTCCACCTGGTCCAGGAGCGCCGAGGCGAACGACGCGACCGTCGTCGCCGTCAGGGCCACGACCAGCACCGCTGCCACGCTGCCATCCCGGGCGGCGCGCCGCAGGCCGAGGACGGCGACCAGGCCACGCCGCTCCGCGAGGAGCCGGGCAACGAAGCCAGCGACGAGCGGCAGGAGGCGAACCGCGATGATCCCCGCGGCGAGCCCAACGAGGGCCGGGGCCACCGCCAGGAAAGGATCCGGACCGGCCGGCGGCGGGGGTCCGGCGGCGGTACCGCCAGGCGATCGGCCGCGCAACAGGATCGCTCCGACGACGGCGAGGCCCACGACGAACACCTCGGCTACCAGCCGGCCCGAGCCAGGGCGACGCAGGCGGCGTGGTCGCTCGACGGAGTCGATGGCTCGATTCCGTCGGCTGGCCACGATGATGAAGGCAATCGCTCCGATGGCGATGCCGGTGGCCACCACCACGGTGGGTCCCTGGTTGGGCACGGGAATCAGGAGCCCGGCCGTGACGCTGCCGACGATGGTCGCCGGCAGGACGAGCACGCTCGACTCGCTCAGGATGGCCGCCGCGATCTGGCCGGGCGATGCACCACGCCGGCCGACCACGGCCAGAGACACCCGCCGCCGGCGGGCGATCGTCTCCGCGACCAGCGCGAGACTGGCCAGGATCACGAGGCTCGCGCCCGTCCACATGATCGTGAGGATCGTGGCGCCGGACAGCCAGCGCGCCTGGTGCGCCGCGATCAGCCCGGGCAACCCCGTCCGGAGCGACGCCGGGCTCATCTGGTCCGCCCCGGCGAACAGGCCGCCGTTGCCCAGGTTGGGATTGGCAGGCGGATAGATCGTCGTCGCCCGGCGGAGCGCGGCCGAGAGGTCATCGAGCTGGTCCGACTCGAGGGTCGCGGCCCCCACGTAGGATCGCCAGTGGTAGGTCATCGGCATGCCCGATGCCAGGGTGGCCGTCATCAGGGCCGGATAGGCCCCGGGGGCCAGGAGCATCGTCGCGCCCGCGTACTCGACCAGTGCCGACAGCGCATAGATGTAGCTGTGATCGACGCTCGCGTCGTCCATCCAGTAGGGCTCGGTCGGAGCGATCACGTCGTAGGTGCCCACCAGGTCGACGGCCAGGTTGACCGCCCGGTTGGCGGCCAGCGGATCACTGGGCTCGGGCGCCAGGATCAGCCGCGCGCCGACCGCCAGCCCCAGCTTGCCGGCAGTCTGGCTGGAGGTGGCGACCTCGAAGACCACCAGGTCGCTGTCGACGTCGGCAGCGCTGCCCGGGTCGTGGATCGTCGTCGTCGCGCCGGTCGGCCAGCGGCCCGCCGTCAGCCGGACGTGGGCATCGACGTCCTGCTGCATCCGGAGGTTGAGGACCGTATCCACGTTGGTCCCGGCGCTCACGTGCCAGAGCGGCGTGTCGATCACCATTCCGCGCCCGGCGACGACCGACGGCAGCGGCGCCGGGTAGCGAGCCTCGAGGGTCGTTCCGGCGGTCCTTGCCGGACCGAGTGGATCCGTCGAACCGGCCGCGATCCGGCCGGACTGAACCAGCTGGAGGTTGCGCACGGTCGAAGCTGCCGCGGCGGCATCGGCGCGCAGCGCGTCGTCAGAGGCCCTGACCAGGAGGCGCGGGACGGAGGCGGCGATGACCACGGTCACCAGGACCAGCGCCGCCACGCCCAGGCTCCGGCCCGGCTCGGAGCGCATGCCCCGCGACCAGATGGGAATCCAGCGTGCGGTCATTCGACCACCGCCCGCAGGGTCGCGGCGACCGAGATCCTGCCGATGATCCGACGGGCGATCAGCACAGTCGCAAGCAGCAGGCCGAGGCTGCCGATCGCCATCGCCCCGAGGATCTGCCATGGGACGACGAGGGCGGCCTCGGGGACCGGGCGAGCGCCGGTGGTGGTGAAGCTGGCCGCGGGCAGGACGAGCCAGCCGAAGGCCACCCCCAGGCCAATGCCCACGGCCATGCCCACCGCCAGGAGCAGCCCCTGTTCCACGGCGAGCCAGCGCAGCAGCTGGCCGTCGGTCAGCCCGAGCGCACGCAGCAGGCCGAACTCGTCGGCCCGCGATTCGATCGAGGCCGAGGCGCTCACGAGGAAACCCAGGGCGGCGAAGATGACCGCCGAGATGGTCCCGAGGAGCAGGGCGCCGACCACGCCGAGCGCCACCGGGTCGCCCCGCAGCGTCGCGAGGAGAGCGTCGCGCGAGACGATCGTGGTCGACGAGAACGGCGGCGCAGCCAGCTGCCGATCGATCCCCGCAGCCTGTCCGGGGGTCACCGAGAGCCACCACTCGTTCGCCGGCAGCGTCGTCCCGTTGCCGAGGTAGTCCGCCAGGCTGAGCGTGGGCCCGTCGACCACGAGGAATGGCTTGAGCGGGTCGAGCGGCGGGACGCCGTCGGCGACGTCGACGATCTTGAAATGGACCGGACTGCGCATGATCGAGCCGTCAACCGCGTCCCCGACGTGGTCGCCCGTGGCCGCGAGGAAGCTGGGACTGGCGATCGCATCGATGACCAGGTCGCTGGTCGGCCCCGCCGCGGCCCGATACGACGCCGATGCCTGCTGGAAGAAGGATTGGAGCGGGTCGTCGGGTGTCACGAGGATCTGGGCGGGCTGGCCAGGTGGCGGCAGGTAGGGCGCCGCCTGGGCCTGTTGGGGATCCGTCCGGGCCCAGGCCCAGCCAGTGGTCCCCGGATCGAATGGCACGGGCGTCCAGGCGCTGCCGTCCGGGGAGTCGCTGACCTGGACGGTCCGGACGGTCAGGGTCCCCGTGGTAAGGCTGACCTGGTCGGCGGGCGTGAGATCGATCTCCACCGCCTCGAGCCGCAGCGGAGCCGTCAGCTCGGGGACGACCACGGACGACCCGGCCGGCGTGGCCGCCGGCAGCAGGGGAATGTCGAGCGTCTCGTTGGAACCGTTGAAGCTGACCCGGTTCGTGCTTGCGAAGGTCCACAGCCCGCCGTCCCCATCGAGGATCGACACGCTCGCGGCGACGCCCTGGGGCGCCGGCACCACCTGTCCGGCAGGCAGCCCGAAGCCATCCACGGCAGCGGATACGAGGGCGGCATCCACGGTCAGCTCGATCCGCACGGGCTGGCCCGGCAGGGCGACCGCCGCGACCTTCGGCCGGTTCCCGGCGAGGTCGCTGATGGCCCGGCCCAGTGGGCCCGAAGCTCCGCCTGGAAGACCGGCCTGGGCCGGCATCGACGGCGCATCGACCCCCAGGAGATCGGCGCTGCGCAGGCTGCCGCCAATGTCCACGCTCGTTCGGATCGTGGGGGTGGCCGTCGTTACGCCCGGGATGGCCCGGTAGGTCTGCCCGAGGAACGGGACAGGGACCTTGGACTGCGGCGCGACCGCCACCCGGACGGAGGCGGCAGCCTGGTACGCGGCCTGGTCGGACTGCGATTGAAACCAGGTCGCGTCATAGACGATGGCGAAGGTCGTCAGCCCGGCGGCGAGCATGACCATCAGCGTTGAGCGGATCGAACGCAGCGGACGTCGAGCGAGCTCGTGTGCGCCGAGCTCGGGAACGAGGCTCGATCGCCGCAGGAACAGCCGCTCGGCGATCCGGGCCAGCCGGGGCAGGGCTCGGGTCGCCAGCAGCGAGCAGGCCGCCAGGCCGATCGCCGGCCCGGCCACGAGCAACGGATTCACCCCGAGGGTGCCACCGGCCGTGGTGACCGGCGAGCCATACAGGCGGAGCTGCCAGAGCGCCAGGGCGGCGATGAGCAGCAGGACGATGTCGATGCCCACGCGCTGGACCGCGACCTGACTCCCTTCGCGGCCGAGCGCCAGGCGCAGGGAGGTGAGCCGGCCGCCGATCGAGATGGTTGGCGCGACCTGGGCGATGGCTGCGGCCAGCCCCGCCAGGACGGCGCCGAAGAGCGCGTGGCCCGACAGCGCGAGGGGCAGGTCCACGCCCGCGCCGGCAAGCGGGCTGCTCGTCGCCAGGAAGTGGATCCCCAGGGCGGCCACCACGGGAGCCATGATCACGGCCGGCAGCGTCACGAGGATCGCTTCAGCAGTGGTGATCGTCACGATCTGGACCCGGGTAGCTCCACGCGATTCGAGGATCCGGTTCTCACGCCGGCGACGCTCGGCAAGGAGGGCCGCCACGAGGATGACGGCGAACGCTGCCAGGACAACGAACTGCAGCGTGAGCAGGGTGACGCCGCCCTGGGCAAGCGCCAGGGATTGGACCACGTTGGTCAGCACGGGCGCGACGCCCAGGATCACGTTGACCGCCTGGCGGGGCGGCAGGGCGGCCGCCAGCGACGGGGCCAGGCCGGGCACGGCCTGGGCGAGTCCGGGCAGATCGGCCGGCGTCAGGCGGGCGGTGGCCAGGCCTGCCCGCCAGGTGAGGCTCAGGTGCTGGATCAGCCCGCCGGCCAGGAGGTCTCCGGGGGCCACCATGAGCGGCCCCTGGTAGGCCACCGAGCCCTGGTCGAGCAGTCCGTTCACGTCGAGCGGATCACCCAGCCAATACGTGTCATCCGGATCCGTCGTCCAGGTGCCGGTCACGACCACGGTCAGGAGCGGGTTGGTACCCGAGTTGGGGACGGATGCATCGACCAGCGCCAGCCGGTCGCCGATCGCCAGGCCCATGGCCCGGGCCGCGGCCGTGGACAGGGTGGCCTCGATGGGGTTGCGCCCGGCAATGGGCCAGCTGCCAGCCGTGAGCTGGGCGTGCTCGTCGAGGTTCGCGTAGCCGCCCAGGACGGTGAGATGACGTCCCGCCTCGTCACTGGCCATGCCGAGGGGTGCGAGCGCCGTCGAGCGGGCCGCGAGGATCACCGGTGCGACCGGGCCGAGCGCGCTGCTGAGGATCCCCGTCACGGTGCTGTCGAATGCCGGGACCTGGGCGGCCGTTGCATCGGTCTGGACCGAGACGCCGCGGTCCACCGGGGCCGCATTGAGCACGGCCCGCTGGAGTCCGGAGATGGCGACGGCGTCGCTGTACTGGAAGGCCGCGGCGACGAGGCTGGTCGCCGCGCTGACCACCAGCCACAGCGCCAGCAGGAAGGCACCATCGGCTCGGACCCGCCGAGCCGCGAGGTGGCCCAGTCCCAAGCCGGATCCCACGCTCGATCCCACGCTCGCCTAGCCCGCCACCGACATCGCCCGAGACCGTACCACGAGGTCTGTGCCCGTCAGGCCCCGGCGCCGCCCCTGGCCCCCCCCCCGGGGGTGGCCGGGGTGGTATAAACAAAAGGCGCGGCCGACGCACGCGAGGGTG
>JBEPUS010000052.1:0-13032 GCA_041691435.1 Chloroflexota bacterium | reverse complement strand
GGCCGTCAGCCGGGCTTGTTCGACTCGTCGTCGAGGACCGCCTGCGTCTGCGCCGCGCGATACGCCGCGAGGCGGGCACGCAGCTCGGCGTCGGCCAGGGCCAGGATCTCCGCGGCCAGGATCGCCGCGTTCTCGGCATTGCCGATGGCGACCGTTGCCACGGGCACCCCGCGAGGCATCTGGACGATCGACAGGAGCGAATCGAGGCCGCCCAGGTTCGGGGTGGGGATCGGCACGCCGATCACCGGTAGGATGGTCTTTGCAGCGATCATCCCGGGCAGGTGGGCCGCACCCCCGGCGCCCGCGATGATCACCTGGAGGCCGCGGCCGGGTGCCTCCTCGGCGTAGCGGTACAGGAGGTCCGGCGTCCGATGCGCCGACACCACCCGCAGCTCGTTGGCAATCCCCAGCCCGCTCAGCAGGGCGGCCGCCTTCTCGAGGACGGGAAAGTCCGAGCGGCTGCCGCCGACGATCCCGACGCGGGGACCCGGATCGCCGGCCATCTACTCGCCCTGGGCCTTCGTGAAGCCATCGGCGCCATCGAAGACGTGGAGCTTCTCGATGTGGGTCCAGCCCGGCTGTCGCGCGGCGACCTGGCCCTGCAGCGCAAGCAGGTCACCGTCGATGGCCGCTCCCCCGTCGCGGGTCAAGAACCGGGCGCGCAGCAGGCGCACACCGTCGGATGAGAGGCCGACCGATGGATAGACCTTGGTGCCCCGGCTCTCGATGAAGTGGAGCTCGAACGGACCGCCCGCGGCGATGCCTTCGAGCTCGGGCCCGAGCTGGTCCGCCCCGGCCTCAGTCTCGATGAAGATGTCCAGGCCGACGGTGCGCCGCTCGATCGCGGCATAGTGAGCCGGGCCGTACGACCACGCCGGCAGCGGCGCGAACGCGCCGGCGGAGCCAGTACCAGCGGCCACCGGCCGACGGGCCTTGAGCGTCGAAGGACCGCGCCCGAGATTGGCGATCACGGCATCGGTGAACCCGGTTGTCGAAGCGGCCGTGTCCACGTCGCCGCCCGTCTGCCGGACGAGGTCCTGGGTGGTGGCGGTGCCCTCTTCGAGGGTCACCAGGACCGCATCCTCCACCCGGTCGGCGGCCGCCGATTCGTCCAGGTGACGGAGCATCATCACCGAGCTCAGGATCAGGGCGGTCGGGTTGATCACGTCCTTGCCGGCGTACTTCGGCGCCGAGCCGTGGACCGCCTCGAAGATCGCCACGGTCTCGCCGTAGTTGCCCGACGAGGCAAAGCCCAGGCCGCCCACCAGGCCGCTGGCGAGGTCGCTGATGATGTCGCCGTTCAGGTTGGTCGTGACCACGATGTCGAACTGCGACGGCTGCTTCGCGAGCTGGTGGGCAACGTTGTCGATGATCAGGTGCTCCGAATGGATCTCCGGATATTCGAGAGCCAGCTCCTCGAAGACATTCTTGAAGAGGCCTTCGGTCATCTTCATGATGTTGGCCTTGGTCGCCGCCGTGACCTTGCTGCGGCCCTCGCGCCGGGCCAGCTCAAAGGCGTAGCGGATGACCTTCTCCGAGCCCTTCCGGCTGATCACTTTGAGGCACTGGCCCACGTCGGGCGTGACCATGTGCTCGATCCCGGCGTACAGGTCCTCGACGTTCTCGCGGACGATGATCATGTCCACGCCTTCGCCCGCGTAGCGGGTCGGAACGCCCGGCAGCTCCCGGGCAGGGCGGACGTTCGCGTACGTCTCGAACAGCTTGCGCAACGTAACGTTGGCGCTCTTCTCGCCGAACCCGACGGGGGTCTCGAGGGGGCCTTTCAGGACGACCTTCGTGCGCTCGATGGAGGCGCGGGTCTCGGCAGGCACGCCCGACGTGTCGCCCGTCACGAAGACGCTGGCGCCGGCGGCGGCCTCTTCCCAGTCGATCCTGACGCCGGCCGCCTCGATCACCCGGATCCCCGACCGGACCACCTCGGGCCCCACGCCATCGCCGGGGATCACGGTCACGCGGTGCGGCGCTGAGGGCATCGGCGGAATCACTCCTGGCTCATTGGCAGCGCCCCGGGCTTCGCGGCTTGCCAATTCTACCCGCGGCGCACGAGCCGCCCTCCGTCGACGGCTCAGCGCCGCTGGCGCGGGTACCCGGTACCTCAAATCGCCGATTCCAGGCCTGCCGGACCCAGTTTCCCGCGCGGCCGCACCGCAAACATTCCACTCTGAGCGTGGAATGGGCTGAACTTCCTCGGGCTTGCCACTGCCGTCGGGGGATCGGGGCCCGAAAACAGCGTTTTGAGGTACTCCGTACCCACAACGGCGCGCGCGGACGCGAGAGAGTGCCGCCCGCCTCGCCCGTTGTGCTGGTCGGACGGACCTCGACCGAGTTGCCATCCGTGGCGAGCGCCGGTCACTCGGCCGCCATGGCCAGCGCCGCGGAATCGACGAAGTGCGATCTCCGCCAGCGGCGGTTTCTCAGCTCCAGGTGAGCAGGTCGCGCGCCCGGACGGCACGCTCCAAGGCAAGCTCACACGTCTCGGCGAGAACCGTCAGGTGGCCCATCTTGCGGCGCTCGAAGACCTCGCGCTTGTCGTAGAGGTGGAGGTGCACGGACGCCTCCGCCAGTGCCTCTGCCACCCCGGCCAGGCGCGCCAGGCGCCGCTCTCCCGACCCGAGGACGTTGAGCATCGCGGCTGCTCCATGCGCCGTGGGATTGCCCAGGGGCAGGCCGCAGATCGCCCGGATGTGCTGCTCGAACTGGCTGGTCGCCGCGCCTTCGATCGTCCAGTGGCCACTGTTGTGGACTCGCGGCGCCAGCTCGTTGACGACCAGCGATCCATCGCCCAGCAGGAACAGCTCCACGGTCAGCGTCCCGACCACGTCGAGCGCCTGGGCGAGGTGGACGGCGAGCGCCAGGGCTCGCGCCGCGATCTCGTCGGTCACAGGCGGTGGTGCCGGGACGAGGGTCTCGAAGAGAATCCCGGCGTCGTGCCGGTTTCGACCCGCCTCGAACGGGATGGCCTCACCGTCAAGTCCTCGGGCCACGACCACCGACAGCTCGCAGGCGAACTCGAGCTCCCGCTCGAGCAGCAGGCCCGCGGCGTTCGCCGAGCGTTCCAGGGCCCGCCACGACGGATCGATGTCGTCCGTCCCGGCAAGCCGAACCTGGCTGCGGCCGTCGTAGCCGCCGATCGCCGCCTTCAACCGGAGCGGCCAGCCCAGCCCGGCGGCACCCGTCGCGAGCTCCGCGTGCGTGCGCACCTCGCGCCACGGCGCAACGGCCGCCCCGGCAGCTTCGAGGAAGCGACGCTCGGCGAGGCGATCCTGGGTGACCTCCAGCGCGTGCACGCTTGGCCGCAGGGGTCGGAGCTCGGCGGCGGCCCGCCCCACGGCGGCTGCCACGTGCTCGAGCTCGTAGGTGACCACGGCACTTGCGTCCGCCAGGCGCACCGCCGCGGCGACGTCGTCGTAGCCGCCCACGATCAGCTGATCCGCCACGCTCGCAGCCGGGCACTCCGGATCCGGGTCCATGACGGCGATTCGGTAGCCCATGGGCCGGGCAGCCAGGGCCAGCATCCGGCCGAGCTGGCCTCCGCCAATGATCCCGATCGTGGCCGGTGGCAGGATGGGGGCCTGGTCCAGGTGTCTGGCGCTCACCCAGCGAGTGTAGGTGAGGGCGCCTCCGGCTCGGGGTCCAGGCCGATCAACTCATACGCGGCGATCGAATCGCTCTTGCCCTTGAGCGCCGGGATGCCCAGTGGGTGGACACGGGCGATCGATCCGAGCTGGATGTACGTTGCCTCCCCGATGACGACCTGGCCGGGTTGGGCGAAGGTCTGGAGCCGCGCCGCGACGTTGGTGGTGTCGCCAATCGCGGTGAAGTTGCGCATCTGGTCTCCGCCGACATTGCCGACGACGGCTGGACCCGTATTCACGCCCGCTCGGAAGCGAGGACGGCGCTGGTCATCGGCCGCAATCCGGCTGACCGCCGCCTGGGTCGCCAGTGCGGCTCGAGCAGCATGGATCGCATGATCCAGCTGGCGGACCGGGGCATTGAAGATGGCCATGAGAGCGTCGCCGGCGAATTGGACGATCGTGCCGCCCTCGGCGAAGACGATCGGCACGATCGCCTCGAAGTACTCGTTGAGCAAGCCGAGGACCGTGGCCGGTGCCGTGTGCTCCGAGTAGGCGGTGAAGCCCTGCAGGTCGACGAACAGGACGCTGACCTCGACCAGCTCGCCACCCAGCTCGGCGCGGTCCGGCTCGGCCAGGAGGGCCGCGGCCACGTCAGGTGAGAGGTACTGGTGGAAGAGCCGGTCGACCTGAGCGTGCAGGTTGGCGATCAGGCGGCGCTGGTACCAACCGGTGCGAGCAGACGACTCGAGCCCGTAGGTGGCCCCGACGGTGACCGCGAGGGTCGAGACCACCAGGAACAGGCTGTAGATGTAGCTCCCCAGCAGGCCATTCGCCCAGGCGGCAATGACCACGAGGCCGATCTCGATCGAGAGCAGGCCAACAGCGAGGACGAAGCGCCGGCCGAAAACCACGACGAAGATCGACTGGAGGACGATCGCTTGGCCGGCGAGGCGTTCGAACTGGCCGGCCGACGAGGCCAGGATGAGGATCGAGCTCGCGGTGAGCACGTTGAGCAGCATGATCAACCGCGATGTTCCGCCCACCGTGCGCACCAGCCGGGCAGGGATCACCGCAACAAGGAGCACGAAGGTCATGAACACGACGATCGGCACGGAGACGCCCAGGGGGATCGGCGTGAAGATCGGCAGCAGGACTCCCGCGACGAGCCAGAGACCGATCGAGATCGGGATCACGGCCAGCGTCTCGCGTCTGACCTGGTCGAACGACGCGCGCTCGTAGGCACGCTCCAGGTCCGGATCCCGGAAGCGCAGGGTCCGCCGGTCGAGGATCGACCGATCAGACGCGATCGAAGCGTCAGGCAACGTCATCGGACCGAGGATAGGCGCCGAGGGCAACGGCCCGGCTATCGTGTGGCGTATGGACCTCGAGATCCAGCCGCTCACCGGGGAGACCTGGCCGGCCCTGGCCGCGCTGTTCGAGGAGGGCGGCGACGCCAAATGGTGTTGGTGCCAGTTCTGGCGTGGTGGGGCCACGTTTCCCGGCAACCGGGCCGAGCAGCAGGCGGCAAGCCGGCGAGCCCTCGAAGGACAGGCGCACAGCTCTCTGACGCCTGGGCTTGTCGCCCTCGCGAACGATGGCCGAGCCGTCGGGTGGGTGAGCCTCGGCCCGCGTGACGACTTCGAACACCTGGGCCGTTCGCGAACCCGGCCGCGCGTCGACGCGCTCCCGGTCTGGTCAATCGTCTGCTTCGTGGTCGCGCGGCGAGCCCGCCGGCAGGGCGTCGGAGCCCAGCTCCTCGCAGCGGCCGTTGCCTTTGCCCGGGAGCACGGCGCGCCGGCCGTCGAGGCCTATCCGGTCGACACCTCGACCGGCAAGCCGACCGGCCCGACGCTCTACACGGGTACCCTCTCGACCTTCCTGCGGGCCGGCTTCCACGTGGCCCGCGAGATCGATTCACCGCAGGCAACGGTTGCTCGCTCGATCGTTCGGCTCGACCTCCGGCCCGGCGGCGCATGACAGCCCGCCGGCCGATCGTCGTCGACTGCGACACGGGGATCGATGACAGCCTGGCCATCCTGTACCTCCTGGCGTCGGCGGACGCCGACGTCGTGGCGATCACCTGCTGCAGCGGTAACGTCGAAGCCCACCAGGTGGCCGAGAACAACCGGGGCCTCCTCGAGCTGCTGGGCCGGGGCGAGATCGAGGTTGCCCTGGGCCGGACCGTGCCCCTGGTTCGCCCGCTCGAGATCACCCCGGAGACCCACGGGCCGCGTGGCGTCGGTTACGCCGAGCTGCCGCCCGGAGGTGCCCCGCTGTCGAGCCGCTTCGCCCCGGACCTGATCGCCGAGGAGGCCCGGCGCCGCCCGGGCGAGCTGACCCTCCTGTGCATCGGGCCACTGACGAACCTGGCGGTCGCGCTCGAGCGCGAGCCGGGCCTGCCCCGGCTCCTGCGCCGGCTGGTGATCATGGGTGGCGCCTTTCGCGTGCCCGGTAACACGACCCCGGTCTCGGAATGGAACATCCATTGCGATCCCGAGGCTGCCCAGGCCGTCATGCACGCCTGGACGCGGGCGATCGAGGCCGACGCCGGGGTGCCCCGAATCCTGGCCCTGGGGCTCGACGTCACCGAGCAGGCCATGATCCGGCCCGCGGACGTCGTGGCGCTCGCCCGGCGGGCCGGCAGCCTGCCGGATGATTCGGTCGCACTGAGCCGCGGCGAGGACCCGATGCACGCGACCCGTTCGGTGGCGAGCAACCCGGTCGTCCGCTTCGTGGCCGATGCCCTGCGCTTCTACATGGAGTTCCACGCGGAGTACGACGGCTTCTACGGGGCGTTCATCCACGATCCGCTGGCGGCCGCGACCGCCCTCGACGAGGCGCTGGTGGAGACCCAGGCCGTGGCCGTCGATGTCGAGACGGGCGGCCAGCTGGCGGCCGGCCAGACGATCGCCGATTTCCGGGGCCTCTGGCATCGCCCGGCGAACGTCGACCTGGCGGTCTCGGCGGACGCCGCCGAGTTCCTGCGCCGGCTGATCGAGCGGGTGGGAGCCCTCGCGGAGCAAGTGGGAGTAGCCGAGCGGCCCCCGGACGTGGCACCCTAGGGGCGAGGGAGTCTCGAGGCCCGGCGACCGTCGGGATCGGGCGAGCAGGCATGTTCGGAGGGACCACTGATGGGCTGGATCTCGCGCCAGTTCACGACACGCACGATCGTCCTGATGCCCATTGCGATCGCGATCAACATCGTCCTCGGGGTGACCGTCCAGCAGGTGCTGAAGCTGCCGATCTATCTCGACTCGATCGGCACGATCCTGGTGGGCGTCCTCGCGGGCCCGATTGCCGGTGCGCTCACCGGCATCCTCTCGAACCTGATCTGGCAGTACGCCCCGGGCATCGGCGGCGGCACGATCGGACCCTTCGCGATCACCGCCGGGGTGATCGGGCTGCTGGCCGGAGTCTGGGGCCAGCTGGGGATCTACCGATCACGGCCTGCCTCGCGCCTCGTCCTGATCCTGGCGGCGGTGACGGCTGCGGTGATCATCGGCGTGGTGGCGTACCCAATCCTGAACAATCCGGCGTACACCGACCCGAACATCGGCGGCTACCCGAGCTGGGTGTTCACCGCGATCGTGCTGATCGCGATCGTTGCCGCGGTCATGGTCGGCGGGTTCATCCTCGTCTCGAAAGACCTGGCGGGGTTCTGGGTGGCGCTCGCCGGGGTGCTCACCGGGATCGTGGCGGCCTTTGTCTCGGCGCCGATCTCCGCGTACGTCTTCGGCGGAGTGACCGGCTCGGGCGTGGACGTGCTCGTTGCCGCGCTCCGTCAAGGAGGTTCGGACGTGATCCACGCCTCGCTCGGCCAGGGCTTGTTCAGCGACCCGATCGACAAGACCATCACGAGCTTCGTCGTCTTCATCATCCTGGCCGGGCTCTCGCGCCGGATCATCGCCCGGTTCCCGAACGGCGAACGGCTGGTCGGCCCCACCGTCGAGTGATTCGGCGGGGCAGCGCCACGCGGAGACCAACCTGACTCCTGTTCCGGACTACGTCCTCCGACCACCGGCCGGGTTCTACCGCAGCCTGAACCCCACGACCAAGCTGGTCATCGCGCTGTGCACCGCAGCGCTCGCATTCGTGCTGCGTGGCTGGTTGGCGCCGATCGTGGCCCTGGTCCTGGTTGGAGCCACCGTCGCCGGGGCCCGGTTGGGCCGGGCGTTCGTGCCCTTCGTCCTGGCCACCGTGCCCCTGCTCTTCTCGATCGTCCTGATCAACACGTTCCTGTACCCGGGCGCCCACGACACGATCCTGACGGTGGGTCCCTTTCGGGCGACAGGGACCGGATTGACGGTGGCCGGCCAGGCATCGCTGCGAATCCTCGCATTCGCATTGAGCGTGGCCGTGTTCGCCCTGACCACGCCGACCGACGATCTCCTGGCCGACCTTGAGCGACGCGGCCTGGGCCGGCGGGCGTCGTTCATCGTGGGTGCGGCGATCCGGACGATCCCGCGGCTGGCCGCCCGGGCCGGCGAGGTGGCCGACGCGCAACGGGCGCGCGGCCTCGACACGCAGGGTTCGATCTGGCGGCGAATCCGGGGCGTGGTGCCCCTGGCCGGACCGATGATCACCGGTGCCCTGTCCGAGGTCGAGGAACGGACGATGGCCCTGGAAGCCCGGGCATTCTCGTCGCCCACCCGTCGGGCAACCCTGCGGACGATGCCCGACGACAGCCGCCAGCGTGTCGCCCGCTGGCTCATTGGCCTGGCCACGGTGGTGCTGATCGTCGCCACCGTCACCGGCCGGCTGGCGCTGCCGTGACGGTCCTCGGCCTCAACGGCGTCCGCTACCGCTATGCCGGGGCCACCGGCTGGGCGCTCGATGGGCTCGACCTCGAGATCGCCGCGGGCGAGGTGATCGGGGTCTGCGGACGGAACGACGCCGGCAAGTCCACCCTGTGCCTGGTGGCGTCGGGCCTGGCGCCGGGCTCGATCGGCGGGACGCTCGAAGGCTCCGTCCAGATCGGCGATACAGAGTCCCGCCAACTCTCTCCGTATCGCGCTGCAGAACGTTGCGGAATCCTCTTCCAGAATGCCGCTACCCAGCTGACCGGGACGACCACGACGGTCTGGGAGGAGATTGCCTTTGGGCCACGCAACCTCGGCCTCGGCGTGGATGCCATCGTTGAGCGAGTGGAGTGGGCGATGCGCCTGGCCCGGGTGGAGCAGCTCGCCAGTCGCCAGCCGGATCGACTGTCCGGGGGCCAGGCTCAGCTCGTCGCCCTCGCGGCCGTCCTCGCGCTCCGGCCGGCCATCCTGATGCTCGACGAACCGACCAGCCAGCTTGATCCGGCCGGAACGCGGCTCATTGGTGAAACCCTGGCCGGCCTGGCCGCCGAGACGGGCACCGCCCTCCTGATCGTCGAGCACAAGACGGATCTCCTCGACGAGCTCTGCCGTCGGGTCGTCGTGATCGACGCGGGGCGGATCGTGCTCGATGGACGGACATCCACGGTGCTCGAAGACGAGCGCCTCGAAAGCTGGGGCGTCGAGGCGCCCTCGCGCGTTCGCCTCGAGCGGGCGATGAAGGCCAGGGAGCTCGACCCGCAGCTGCTCGTGACCGTCCGGCCGTCGCCGTGATCCAGCTTCGGCGCGTGGTCCATGTCTACCCGGATGGGACGCGCGCGCTCGATGGGGTCGACCTTGAGATCAAGGATGCCGAGCTGGTCGCGATCATTGGCCAGAATGGGAGTGGCAAGTCCACCCTCGTTCGTCACCTCAACGGGCTGCTCCGGCCCACCGACGGCGAGGTCCTCATCGACGGCAGGCCGACCGTCGACCGGCGCGTGGCCGCGCTGGCCGCGCTGGTGGGGCTCGCCTTCCAGGATCCGGACCGGCAGATCTTCGCCGGACGGGTGCGGACCGAAGTCGCCTTCGGGCCGCGCAACCTCGGGCTGCGCGGCGCCGCGCTCGAAACGGCCGTCGGGGCCGCCCTGGCGGAAGTCGGCCTCGGCGGCCAGGCCGACCAGAATCCATACGATCTCGGGTATTCCCGGCGCAAGCTGCTGGCCCTCGCTTCGATCCTGGCAATGGGCACGCCCACGGTGGTCCTGGACGAGCCGACCACCGGCCAGGATCTGCCCGGCGTGGAGCGGATCCAGTCAATCGTGGCGGACCTTTCGGCCGCCGGACGGACGGTCATCGCGATCAGCCACGACATGCGTTTCGTGGCGGAGACGTTCGCCCGGGTGGTGGTCATGGAGGCCGGCCGGGTGACGCTCGACGGGACGCCGGCCGAGGTCTTCGCCGAAGGCAACTGGGCCGCCCTGGCGCGGACCTATATCGAGCCGCCGCTGGCTGTGCGGATCGGCGCTCGCCTCAAGCTCGGATCGACCCCCACCGATGCGGCGCTCGTCGACGCGCTGGTCACCAGGCGCGGCTGAACCTCCCAGTTCCGTTCCTGCCGATTACCGCCCGTCGTGCTGGTATCCGAGGAATCCGAGCTGGCAGAGCTCCATACCAGCTGGGACTCCGGGTCCTCGACGGCAGGTTGAGCGTGAGAGGTGACGCAGCGTGAGGCCGTCGACCGGTGGTTGTCGGATACCAGCACGCCCACGAATAATCGGCAAGTGAGGCTCGGCCGAGCCAGCCTTGGCTGCCTGGCGGCGATCCGAGGCTCGGGGCAACCGTTGCGTGGAGCGTGACAAACCCGCAGAACTTGGCGTGACCGATGGCGATCCGAGGGATCCGACGCGGCCGAGATCGCCAGCCGTGCATGCGGCGGGATGAAAACCAGCGCCTTGTACGTCAGAGGCCGTCGATCGTCTCAAAACCTCCCGTTTTGTCACGTGGGGTATGACAACGGAGCCCCGACACAGTGCTGCGGCTCGGGGCGGCCGCAGACCGCCGCCCCGACGGCGATCGCCGGCTAGCCGTCCGGTCCCGCGATCCGGCGGGCGCCGACCACGATCAGCAGGAACGACGTCTCGACGACGTCCACGCCGGCGATCAGGAGGGCGGCGATGAGGGGCAGCGCGCTGGCGAGCAACCAGCCCGCCCCGGCGGCGAATGCCGCCACGGCCAGGAAGATGAAGCGCACGCCGCGGACCAACGTGCGCAGGTCGTCGCCGGCGGACAGCCCGATGAGGGCACGCCGGAGCATCTCCACGCCCAGCCAGGCGGACGCGCCGACCAGGACCGCCCGGACGATGGCCGGCGGCGTCACGAGACTGGTCAGCAGGTCCGCGTTCCAGCCGAACGCGGTGCCGACGACGAGGGCGCCAATGCCGACGGCGAGGGGCACGTACAGGCGCGAACCGCCCGTGGCCCTCACGTCAGCTCGACCTCGAAGACTTCGCCCTCGACGATTCGCCAGGCCCGGATGCCGGGCCCGCCGGTCGCCGGATCGGCCTCGGATTCGGCCAGCGAGACCAGCAGGTAGAGCGAGTCCGGGTAGAACGCCAGGCCGATGTCCGTGGGCGACGGGCGGGCCTCCGTGTGGGTGTGGGAGTGGACGATCCCCCAGATCTCTTCGTCGTTCCGGTCGGCCTCGAGGGTGACCGCGAGCAGCTCGACCGAGTCGATCTCGTAGCGATACGGCGAGCTCGCGGCGTTGCGGGTGGGGATGAAGCGCATTGCCTGGCCGCCATCCGCCGCGGCCGACGCGCCAACGATCAGCCCGCAGGCTTCGTTCGGGTCTTCGCGCCGGGCGTGCTCCACGATCGCCGTGCGAATCTCCGCCGGGAGGATCGCTGAGGCCGGTCCCGGGTGGGTCACCACCAGTTGACGCCACCCTCGAGATCAGCCTCCATCTCGTCGAGGTCACGGTTGAACGTGCCTGCCGAGAGGTATTTCCAGCCGCCATCGGGCAGCAGCGCGACGATCGTGCCGGCGGTCATCTTGCGGGCCTCGCGGGCGGCCGCGACCAGGACCGCTCCGCAGGACGGGCCGGCGAAGATCCCCTCCCGATCGACGAGGTCGCGCAGCGCTGCAATCGCGTCGCGGTTGCTTACGAGGTACTTCGCGTCGAGGAGGTCGGGGTCCAGGATCTCGGGAATGAACCCATCATCGAGCGATCGGAGGCCCTGGACGTTCTCGCCGGGCAGGGGCTCGGCCGCCACGATGCGGACCTCGGGCTTGTTCCGGGCAAAGAAGCGAGCCACGCCCATCAAGGTGCCGCCGGTCCCCAGGCCGGCCACGAAGACGTCGATCTCGGGGCAATCGGCGAAGATCTCGGGCGCCGTCGTCGTCTCGTGCGCCAGCGGGTTGGCCGGGTTGCCGTACTGGTAGGGCATGACGAACCGGCGATCCTTGGCCACGAGGTGCTTGGCCAGGGTGATCGCCCCGTTGCTCCCCAGATGGCCGGGTGAATCGATCACCTCGGCGCCGAACAGCGCCGCGAGCTGGCGCCGTTCCTGGGTGACGTTGTCGGGCATGACCAGGGCAACCCGGTAGCCCTTGCGCCGGCCGATCATCGCCAGGGCGATGCCGGTGTTGCCCGAGGTGGGCTCGAGGATGATCGAATCGGCGGTCAGCCGGCCTGAGTCCTCGAGATCGGCGATGAGCGCCCGGGCGACGCGGTCCTTGACCGAACCCGTGGGGTTCATCATCTCGAGCTTGGCGAAGATGCGGACCGCGGGATTCGGCGACATCCGGGGGATCTCGACGAGGGGCGTGTGGCCGATCGCGTCGAGGATGCTGGCGTAGCGGCCGCCGTGCGGGCTCAGCGCCTCGTGCGCGTGGACATGCTCATGACCAGGGGCGGGTTCGCTCAGCGTGACCATCGGCTCGCGCCGCCAGTTGGACCACGCATCGGACCACGCATCGCCCCACCGGCCATGGCCGGCAGGAGGCGGACCTCATCGGCCGGCGCCACGACCGCCGATTCGCCCCCGAGATAGCGGATGTCCTGGCCGTTGACGTAGATGTTCACGAACCGGTTCAGGCGTCCCTCCGGCGTGCGGATCTGGGACTCGAGCGACGGGTGCGCGCTGATCAGCGCGTTGATCACCTCGCCGACCGTCCCGCCGGTGAGATCCAGCTGCTTCGCGCCACCGGCCGAGGCCCGCAGGACTGGCGGGATCCATACCGTGCTCATCGGGCTGCCGGATTGATCGACCCGGAACCAACTGGGGACCCGAGCGCGAACGGCACGTCCTGGCCAACGGGCAGTGCAACGGCTTCGCCCGCGGCTCGGGCCGCAACAGCCTTGTCGGAGCAGACCGGGCACTCCGGGTCACGACGCAGCTTCAGCTCGGTGAACGAGCCCTCCAGGGCGTCGAACAGGAGCAGCCGGCCGGCCAGCGAGTCGCCGATCCCCAGGAGCAGCTTGAGGACCTCGTTGGTCTGGAGCAGGCCCATGATCCCGGGCACCACGCCGAGGACGCCGGCCACGGAGCAGCCCGGGGCGAGCTCGGGCGGCGGCGGGGTTGGGTAGAGGCAGCGGTAGCACGGGCCGTCGTAGGGCTTGAAGACCGTCAGCTGGC
>JBEPUS010000051.1:0-13224 GCA_041691435.1 Chloroflexota bacterium | reverse complement strand
GTTCGTGAGCCCGGTGCCTACGTGGGCAGCGGCGCACCCAGCGGCGGCTGAAGCCCGCCGATCCCGGAGGATTCCATGCATTTCGAGGGCACCGTCGAGATCGCCGCTTCCCGGGCCAAGGTCTGGGAGTTCGTCACGAACCCGGTCGAGGCCGGCTCGTGCGGACCCGGCGTCGAATCGGTCGAGCCCAGCGACGCGACCCATTTCAAGGCGAGGGCCAAGGTGGGCATTGGCTTCATCAACGCCCGCTTCGTGCTGAACGGCGAGATGGTCAGCGTCACCGAGAACGAGGTTGCCGAGGTCAAGGCCCACGGCCAGGCACCGGGCAGTGCCGTCGACGGGACGGCCCGGATGGCCCTCAGCGACGGGACCGACGGTGGGACCCGGATGGACTGGAGCGCCGACGTGAACATCTCGGGGACCCTGGCCAGCCTCGGCGCCCGGTTGATCGAGGGCACGGCCAACAAGATGATCGGCCAGACCTTCGTGTGCATGAAGACCAAGCTCGAGGCCTGAGCGAGACTCGCCGCTCGGCTACGCTGAGCCGATGGAGCTCATCACCCGGGCCGTCGGCCCGATCGCGACGAACGTACAGGTCCTGGCCGACCCCGTCAGCCGCGAGGCGATTGCCATCGATACGGCAATTCCGTCGCTGGACTGGATCAATACCGAGCTCACCACTCGCGGCTGGACCCTCAAGCTGATCATCTCGACACACGGCCACTGGGACCACATCGGCGACAACGCCGCGCTGTCCGCCCGGACCGGCGCACCGATCGCCGTCCACCCCCTGGACCGGGAGCGGCTCGTCCATCCCCAGCCGGTCGCCGCGCCCTTCGAGATCCCGCCGTCGGTGCCGGCCGTGGAGCTGGCGGAGGGCGGCCTGATCCGCTTCGGCGCCCTCCGGCTGGAGGTCCTCCACACGCCCGGTCACACTGAGGGCTCGGTCTGCCTGCTGGCCGCCGAGGAGGGCCGCCTGTTCAGCGGCGACACGCTCTTCGCCGGCGGCTGGGGGCGGGTGGACCTGCCGGGCGGCTCCGCGGAGCAGATGGCCGAATCGATCGCCCGCCTGGGTCGCCTCGAACCGGGGACGCGGGTCCACCCCGGCCACGGCCCGTCGACCTCCATCGACCGGGAGGCGGCCTGGATCGACCTGGTCACCTCCGGCGGGCGTCTCTTCGCCTGAGCCTCAGAGCTCCCGGCGGTACTTGACGGTCGTCCGCACCGGGCGGAACCCGAGTCGCTCGTAGACGCCGACCGCACCTGTCACGTTCTGGGCATCGACGCCGAGCGCGGCCTCGCGCATCCCTGCCGCTCGCAGGCCGAGGATCGCTTCGGTCATCAGCGCCGAGGCCAGCCCGCGGCGGCGCCACGGGCGCCGGACGCTGACGTGCTCGAGCCAGCCTCGCTGGACCCCCAGGAGGGCATTCTCCTCGGGCCAGATCGAGGTCATGACGCCACCGGCCACCTCGTCGCCGGCCCACGCCACCCGCCACAGGCTGGTATCCAGCCCGGGCGTCGCAAACCAGCCTTCGTAGTCCGCCTCGGTTCGCTCGGCGCTGTTCCAATGGTCGCGGAAGGCTTCGGTGTCCCCGTCCCAGATCCTGCGGTGGTCGGCTACGGCGACCGGCCGGATTTCGAGGCCAGCGGGCAACGGCCGCATCTCGATCGGCTCGGCCAGGTCGCGGATCATGCGCAGCCCATGGCGGACCACCTGGTAGCCCGCGGACTCGAAGAGGGCCACCGCCCCGGCCTGGGTCACATCGATCCAGGTCTCGAGATCGTGCGGACCGGCCGGCCCGTCGACGATCGCCACGGTCGCGGCCCGTTGCTCGGCCCAGTGCAGGAGTGCCCGGCCAAGACCCTGCCGGCGCCAGCGGGGCGCAACCCAGCCATCGAGGTGATGGCTGCCGCGTCCGTCGCGGATCCGGGCGTGGGTCTCGGTCGCCGCGCACATCGACCCGTCGATCTCGGCCACCAGCACGTCCAGGCGGGGGTCGAAGCCCGCAATGTGCTCGTGCTCGGTGCGCAGGTCCTCGACGCTCGGCAGCCAGTCCAGCCCGTCGAAACGACTGGTCGCGTGGCGCAGGGCGACGAGGGCGCCGTAGTCGACGGTTGGATCGAACGCCCGGAGACGCAGGCCCGCGATGGCCGGGGTGTCCGCCGGGTGGGCCTGCAGGGGCCTCTCGTTCGTCCTGCTCACCAGCGATCGGCTCCGTACTTCGCGTCCATGTGCTTGCCAACCGATTTGCTGATCGTCTTCCAGCGCCGGCGCTCCTCGTTCCGGGCGAGCACGTTCACCTGGCGCTCGTGGTGACGAGCCTCTTTCTGGAGCTTCCGCCAGGCCGCCAGTCGATCCGCGGCCAGCGTTCCCGCCTGGATCGCCACCTGGACCGCACAGCCCGGCTCGGCGTCGTGGGCGCAGTCGCTGAAGCGACAGCCGAGCGCGAGCTCGTCCAGATCGGCGAACGACTGGTCGAGTCCTTCGCCATCCCAGAGGGCGAGCTCGCGCATGCCCGGCGTGTCCAGCACGAGGCCGCCCTCCGGCAGCAGGTGGATCTGGCGCCGGGTGGTGGTGTGCCGCCCGCGGGCATCGTCCTCGCGGATCGACTGCACGGCTGCGCGCTCCTCGCCGGCCAGCCGATTGAGCAAGGTCGATTTGCCCACCCCCGACGAGCCGACGAATGCGGCCGTCCGGCCGGGCCCGATGAGGGCGCGTACCTCGTCGACCCCGCGCCCGTCGAACGAGCTGACGACGAGGACCGTGGCACCCGCCGCGACGGCCTGGACGCCGGCGATAGTCGCCTCGTTGTCGTCGGCCAGGTCGGCCTTCGAGAGGAGCACCACCGGCTCGGCGCCGCTCTCCCAGGCGACCGCGATGTAGCGCTCAAGCCGGCGCAGGTTCAGGTCACCGTTGAGCGAGGCGACCACGAATACGAGGTCGAGGTTGGCACCCACGACCTGCGCCTCGGTCCGTCGCCCGGCGGCCTGCCGGACCAGGGCGCTCCGCCGGGGCATGACCGCGTGGATCGTCGTATCACCGGCCGGGCTGGTATCCACCGCGACCCAGTCGCCAACCGCCGGAAAGGCGGCCGGATCGCTGGTCTCATGGCGGAACCGGCCGGTGACCGACGCCCGCTGCTCGCCGTCCGGGCCAAGGACCTGGTAGGAGCCCCGGTCCTCCGCCACGATCCGGGCCGGGCGGTGGCCGTCGGCGGCATGCGCGAGGGCAGCGTCGGCCAGGGCGGCGGTCCAACCGAGGCTCTCCAGGCTGGGCCCAGCGGGTCCGCTGGATCCGCTCGGCAGGGTGGCGTCGATCGCCATCTCAGCCCACCCGCTTGAGCTTGCCGGTGCGCTTGGCGTACTGCTCGGCCCGGCCGAACGCCCAGACCCCCAGCGGGATCAAGGTGACGCCCATGATCAACAGCGGCCAGATGTCGCCGAACAGGTCCGTGATCGGGACGCCGTCGATCAGGCCCCGTCGGACCCCGTCGAGGACGTATGTCGCCGGCGAGATGTGCGAGAGGACCTGCATCCAGCCCGGCAGGATCGAGATCGAGTAGTACACGCCGCTCACCAGCAGGAGGCAGGACTGGAGGACAAAGGTCATCTGTGCCCCGCGCTCCACGTAGAGCAGGGGCAGGATCGCGGCGATCATCCCGATGCCCACGAAGCTGAACGACCCGAGCAGGACGAACGCGACTGCGGTCAGGGGATTGGCCCGGGCCAGGTCAAGCTGCGGGAAGAACAGGAGTAGGACAACCAGGATCACGGCCGTGTGGACCAGGCCGTAGACGATCGCGTAGGCGGTCGAGCCGATGAGCTGGGTCGACCGGCGGATCGGCGCCATCATCGTGTACTCGAGCGTGCCCTCCCAGCGCTCGACGGCGATCGTCTCCGCGATCCACGAGAAGACGACCGACAGGTAGTTCCAGAAGATCGCGCCGATCATCAGCGACAGGAGCAGGCGCGGATCGCCGGCCTGCGCCCCGATCAGGGAGATCGACAGCGCCCCGGCAACCGAATACACGAGGAACGCGAGCTCCCAGCCCCAGTAGCGGCGGGTCAGGTAGAAGTTGCGCTCGATGAAGGCGAAGCTCGTCTTCATCTCGTGGGTGAGCACGGTCACGGTGGTGTCCTCAGGGGTGGGTTGGGCCGCCCGGCCCGATCACTCAGCGTGATCGCGCCGGGCGGAGATTGGGTTCGGCGAGCCGGATCCCGATCCGGACCATCGAGCGTCCGATGGCCCGCCGGATCGGGCGGTGAGAAGGTTGCTGGCGGGCCAGCTGGTCGGCCTCGCGCTCGGCGATGCCGCGAGCGAGACGTTCCGCATGGATGACCCGGGCCAGCTCGTACTGGCTGTTCATGAAGATGGATTCCTTTCGAGGGGTGATCGGCGATTGGCTGCGGCGGAGCCGCCTGGTTTCGAGCTCGTCATGTCGATGCATCGGTCTCCTCCGTTTCTTCGAGGTCGTCGTCGAGCGAGCGACCCGTGTAGGTCATGAATGCCGCCTCGAGCGTCGCCGGCTGGTCGTGGCGCTCCGCGACCAGCAGCTTCAGCCCGGTTGGCGTGGACTCGACGACCTTGCGGCCGGCGTTGAGGATCGAGATCCGGTCGCACAGGCGATCGGCCTCGGCCAGGTCATGGGTCGTGAGCACGATCGTGGCGTCGTGCTCGGCCCGGAGCTCCTCGATGAAGGCCTGGACGTCGAGCTTCGAGCGCGGATCAAGGCCGGTGGTCGGTTCGTCGAGAAGGAGCAGGGACGGCGAGGTGAGGAACGCTCGGGCGATCGCCACCTTCTGCTGCATTCCCCGGCTCATCTGCTCGATGGGCCGGTTGGCACGCCGCTCCGAGATGCCCAGGCGAGCCAGGATCGCGACGGCCGCGATCCTGGCCGAGCCGCCTTCCAGACCGTACAGCCGGGCCGCGAAGCTGAGGTTCTCGAGTGGGCTGAGCTTCTTGAAGAAGGCCGCGTCCACCGAGACCCTGTTGATGAGGCGCTTGACGGTCAGCTCCTCGCGGACGAGGTCGTGACCGAAGATCTCGACCCGACCCGCATCGAGCGTCAGCAGGCCGCAGATCAGCCGGACGAGGGTCGACTTGCCGGAGCCATTCGAACCCAGGATTCCGTAGATCTCGCCCCGTCCGAGGTGGATCGACACGTCGTCGATCGCCACCATCGGGCGGCGCTTGTCGCCCACCGCGAACCGCTTCACGACATGGTCGACCACGAGGGCGGCCTGGCGCGGCGGGCTGGGCAGCTGATTCAGTTGTGGTGTCAGGGTTGCGGTCATGGAGCTGGCTCCGGTGGAGGGGGTGGCCGGTCTTGGTCGACCCGGAATCGGACGAGCCGCGGGTCGGCTTCGACGTCATCGCGTCGGCGGCCCGCGGCTCTGGTCCTCCACACCTGGAGGGCAAACAAAAACCGTGGTACCGATTTCCGGCCCACGGCTCGTGTGACTCCTTGGCGGCCGTTGGCCGCCCGGTGATCTACGAGGTGGGCAGGAACCCATTGCGCGCAGCGCCGATGGCGCTGGTCAGGGCGCGGATTCGGACGTCGTTGGTCATTTGCCGACGCCTCCTCAACTCGCGATCTTCACGGGCACCCAGCGGGTGCGGGGGCAGAATACGATCGCCGGACCGGATCCGTCAAGACCTGAATCGCCCGGACAGGTGGAACATGCAGGCGGCGCCACCGGCGGAACACCCTAGACTGCCGCCGTGGAAGATCTCGAGGCGAAGGCCGCCGCGCCCGGGGCAGATCCGCTGGTCCTCCCGTCGGCCCGGTCGGCGGGACCCGTCGTCGCGCTGACCGTTGCGGTCGTCGCTCTGCTCGTCTACCTGCGGACGCTGATGCCCGGCGTGGCGTTTGGAGACTGGGGTGAGATGGCCACCGTGCCCCACGTCCTGGGCGTGGCCCACCCGACGGGGTATCCCACTTACATCGTCATGGCCTGGCTGGCCGAGCTGCTGCCGATCGGTTCGGTCGCGTTCCGGGCCAACCTGCTCTCGGCCGTCTACGTGACCGTCAGCCTGGTCAGCCTCAGCCTGATCTCGCTGCGTCTCGGGGTCCGGCCGTTGATCGCGATCGCCGGCGCACTGGCCACGGGTGCCATCGGCACCGTCTGGGCGGCGGCCACGGTCTCGGAAGTCAATCCGCTCCACCTGATGTTCGTCGCGCTGATCATCCACCGGGCACTCGTCTGGGCTGATCGGCGCCGGCGGTCGGATCTCGCGCTCGGCGGCTTCCTGATCGGCCTGGGCCTGGGCAATCACCTGCTGATGCTCTTCGTGGCTCCGCTCGTGGTCCTCTTCGTCCTGTGGGCCGGCCGGCGCGAGCTCCTCGCCCGGCCCTGGCTGCTGCTGTTGGCCGGCGCCACGATCCTGCTGGGCCTGTCGGTCTACGTCTACATCCCGCTCGCGGCGCTGGGCAATCCGCCCCTGCCGTACAACCACCCGACCACCCTCGATGGCGTGATCTGGCTGGTGACCGGCACGCAGTTCCGGGGCCAGTTCGACTTCCTCGCACCGGAGGGCCCGGGCGACTTCATGGCAGCGTTGCCGACGCTCTGGTCGCTGCTCCTCGCACGCGCCACGATCGTGGTCCCGCTCCTGGCCGCCGCCGGGCTCGCCCGCTTGATCTGGCGCCGGCCGGCGTTCGGACTGATGTGCATCGCGATCCTGGTGACGACCGCGTACATCTGGGCCAACTACCTGGAGCTCGAGCACTATCTGCTCGTACCCTGGCTGATCCTGGGCATCGGCATGTCCGTGGCTGCCGAGGGCATCGCCCGGCTCCTGGCGGCAGCCTTCGAGCGCGCGTTCGACGCCCTGCCGGAGCTCGAGGCGGGTCGGCTGAGCAGCGCAATCCTCGGCGCGGCCGGGCTGGCATTCGTCGTGGCGCTGGGCGGCCTGAACTGGTCCGGGGCCGACCTGAGCGGCGACCGATCCGGCCCGGACTACGTGGACGTCGTGTTCGCGAGCCTGCCGGCCAACGCGGCCATCCTGTCGTACTGGGACGCCTCGACGCCCCTCTGGTACGGCCAGCACGTCGAGGGCCGGCGGCCGGACGTCCTGATCGTCGACGACACGAATATCGTCTACGAGAGCTGGGGGACCCGCGAGGCGCGGATCGCCGCCCTGATCTGCAGCCGGCCGGTCTTCATCGAACGGCTCGATCCGCGTGACCTCGAGCCAACCCGGGCGGACTACCAGCTTCTGCCGTTCCTGTCGGTCAACGTGGCAGCCGGAGGACCTTCCGCCGCGGCGCACGTCGAGATCTACCAGGTGCTGCCGCTGGCTGGGCACGCCTGCGCCTGACCCTGTCCGGCACGATTCGCCGAGCACCACGAGCGACGAGGCGTCAGGATTGCGGTCATGCAGTCGCCGAGCTCGGGCGCGGTCGCCCAGGCGTTCAACGAGCCAATGACCCGGGACGCGATCTTCCTCGTGATGACAGTCCACCAGGCCAGCGCAGCCGTGGCCGCGGTCCGAGCGCTCGCGGCCGGCCTGCCCAAGCTTGTTCGCGCGGTCGGCGCGCGGGACGTGAATGGTCACCTGACCTGCGTGGTGGCCTTCGGTGCGGATAGCTGGGATCGGATCGTCGGCCTGGCTCGTCCGGCCCTCCTGCACCGGTTCATGCCGGTGGCCTCAGGGCCGCGCCGGGCGGTATCGACGCCCGGCGACGTGCTCGTTCACATCCGGGCCGAACGGATGGACCTGTGCTTCGAGCTCGCGACGCAGGTCCTGACCCGGCTGCGTGGCTGGGTGGATGTGGTTGATGAGGCCCACGGATTCCGCTACTTCGACGAGCGCGACCTGACCGGTTTCGTCGACGGAACCGAAAATCCCGTGGGCGGCGCGGCGATCGACGCGACGGTGGTCGGCGACGAGGATCCCCACCTCGCCGGCGGGAGCTACGTGATGGTCCAGAAGTACGTCCACGACCTGGCAGCCTGGGGGAAGCTCAGCACCGAGGACCAGGAACAGATCATCGGTCGGACGAAGCTCGCGGACATCGAGCTCGACGATGCCGTCAAGCCGGCCTTCGCCCACAACGTCCTCACGACGATCAGCGAGGACGGGATCGAGCGCAAGGTGCTCCGCCGGAACATGCCGTTCGGCGACGTCGGGGGCGAGTCCGGCACGTACTTCATCGGCTATGCCCGGTCACTGCTGATCCTCGAGCAGATGATCCGGAACATGTTCATCGGCGATCCGCCGGGTACCTACGACCACCTCCTCGACTTCACCCACGCGGTCACCGGCACGAACTTCTTCGCGCCGTCGGTTGGCCTCCTCGAGTCGCTCGAAGCCGGCGGCCACTGAGCCGCAAATCGAGCCGGTCCCGGCGGCACCGAGGCCCCAGATCCCTGCGGGATCGAGCGTTTGACGCTCAAACCGCCTCGGCATAGGCTGATCGGACCGAGCTCGACCCCCTGCCAGCCGGAGCGTGCGTGGACAATCACCCAGGCCAGCCCGGTTCCGCATTCGCCGGAACCCTGCCGCGGACCTCGCTGCCTGTCGCGATCACCGGTTGGATCCGGGCCGGAATGCTCGACGCCGACCTCGCTGGACTCGCTTCGATCATGACGGAGCGCGGCTTGCCCCTGATCATTGCCGCGGCCGGCGAGTCTCGCGCCGCAGGCTGGTCCGGCAGCGAGGTCCGCGACGGCCTTGGCCAGAGCCTGCTGGCGAGCGCGGTCCCGGCAACCGCGCGGATCATGACAACCACCCCGGTCAGTGTCGACGCTGACTCGCTCGAGTCGGTCCTGCTCCGGATGCCCGAGCTGAGCCTTGAGTCGGCCGGTGAGGCTGGCGCCCACGTCGCGATCGTGCTGGTCCTGGGTCCGGACAGCGACGACGGCTGGCGGGTCACGGCGGCCCACCTCCTCCGGCCACCGCTCCGGGATGGGCACGGCCACCTCCAGCGCCAGGGACCTGCCGTGCTTTCGACCTGGGATGCCACCAACCATCGATTCGAGCACTTCTCGTGGGCGGTGATGGCCGAGCTGGCCG
Organism: Chloroflexota bacterium; assembly: GCA_041691435.1. Taxonomy (GTDB): domain Bacteria; phylum Chloroflexota; class Limnocylindria; order Limnocylindrales; family CSP1-4; genus Palsa-1033. The sequence continues at coordinate 4,205 of JBEPUS010000051.1, read as the reverse complement.
CGCTGGTCGAGGTCCGGGCCGGTGATCTCGAAGCCGAGGTCTCCGCCCGTACCGGCCTGCTGGCCGGACTCTGCGATCAGCGCATCGACGACCCTGGCGCCGTCCGGCTGGCACTCGAGGCGGCTCGAACCGGCGCCGAAGCAACACCGCACCGCCTCTGACTCATCGAGGATCCCGATGCCCGCGAAATCCAGCAAGCCTGCCAACTCTGTCGTCCCCGGAGTCGATCTCGCCGACGCCGGTGACCGCCCCGGCGCCCGCACGATCGGCGAGCTGCGCGCCGCGGGCTGGCGCTCGCGCTCGGTCAAGGCCGAGCTCCGCTCGAATCTCCTCGGCCGGCTGGGCGAGGGCCGGCCGGTCCTGCCGGGGGTGATCGGCTATGCCGATTCGGTCTTGCCGGCCGTCGAGAACGCGATCCTCGCCGGCCAGGACCTCGTCTTCCTCGGCGAGCGCGGTCAGGGCAAGACCCGGATGGCCCGTCTCCTGGTCGGGCTCCTGGATCCCTGGCTGCCGATCGTGGCCGGCGGCGAGCTGAACGACGATCCCTTCGCGCCGATCAGTCCGGCGGCCCGGGCGCTCGTCGCAGAGGGCGCCGACGAGACACCCATCGCCTGGCTGCCCCGCGACCGGCGCTATGCCGAGAAGCTGGCCACTCCGGATATCACGATCGCCGACCTGATCGGCGAGGTCGACCCGATCCGGGTGGCCGAAGGCCGCTACCTGTCCGATGAGCTGGTCATCCACTACGGCCTCATCCCACGGTCGAACCGGGGCATCTTCGCGATCAACGAGCTGCCGGACCTGGCCGAACGAATCCAGGTGGGCCTGCTGAACATCCTCGAGGAGCGGGACGTGCAGGTCCGCGGATTCACGATCCGCCTGCCGCTCGACCTGTTCGTGGTGGCCAGCGCCAACCCAGAGGACTACACCAGCCGCGGCCGGATCATCACGCCGCTCAAGGACCGCCTGGGCTCGCAGATCCGAACCCACTATCCGCGGACGCTGGAAGATGAGATCGCGATCGTCCGCCAGGAGAAGGTCGGCTTCCCACTCGAAGAGGGCGTGCCGGTGGTCCACGTCCCGGCGTTCATCGAGGAGATCGTGGCCGAGCTCACCCATCTCGCCCGTCGGTCGGGCGAGATCAGCCAGCGGTCAGGGGTCAGCGTGCGAGTCTCGGTGGCCAACCTGGAGGTGCTCGAGGCGGCCGCCCTGAAGCGCGCCGTCCGGCTGGGCGAGCCTGCCGCGGCACCCCGGATCAGCGACCTCGGCGCCGTACTGGCGTCGACGGCCGGCAAGATCGAGCTCGAGTCCGCCGGGGACGAGTCGCCCGAGGATCGGATCGTGGAGCGGCTGATCACCAAGGCGGTCTATGCGACCTTCAACCGGCGGATTGCGATCGAGGACCTCGCGCCGCTCGTCGAGGCCTTCGAGGAGGGCCTGACCCTCGAGACCGGGGATCGAATCCACTCGGCCGAATACGTCCGCTGGGCGAGCGAGGTCCCCGGAATGGCCGACGCAATCCGGCGGACCGGGGTCCTGGCGGCGCCCGATGAGCCGGGCAAGCCGAAGTCAGCCTCCGGTCGCGGTCCGGCGGCGGAGGCGGCCCTGGTCGCGTCGGCCATCGAGTTCCTGCTCGAGGGCCTGCACCTTGCCCGGCGCCTCAACAAGGACCGCGTCGGTGGCGCGGTCACGTACCGCCGATGACCCACTGGACACCCGATCCGCGGGACCTCGACGAGGCCGCCGCGGTGGGGCGGATCGCCGGATCTGCGGGCCCCGGATCGGCGAGCGCGGAGCGGCCTGGCGGTGCGCTCGCCCAGCGGGCCCGCTTCGGTCGGTGGGATGGCAGTCAGCTCGTGCCCGACCTGTCGGCCGACGAGATCATCGATGCGCTCACCGATGACGTCATGGCCGACGGCGACGTCAATGAGGCGCTTCGCCGGCTCCTTGAGCGAGGCTGGCGGTCCACCGACCGCGATCGGGCCGACCTGCCCGGACTGGCCGCCCTGCGCGAACGGCTGCGGGAGCGTCGTGATGCCGCGCTGAACCGCTACAACCTGGGCGACGTCCTGGGCGACGTGCGGGCGGAGCTCGGGGCGATCGTCGAGAACGAACGCGCGCAGATCGAGGAACGCCTGGCTGCCTCGGCTGCCGAGGCGTCGGCGCCCACGCCGGAGCTCGCCGACCTGCTCCGCCAGACGATCGCCAAGCGGCTCGATCGGCTTGACGCGTTGCCGCCCGATGTGGGTGACCAAATCCGGGCGCTCGAGGAGTACGACTTCCTGGACGCCGCCGCGCGCGAACGATTCGAGGCCCTGGTCGAGCGCCTTCGACGGTCGGTCCTCGACCGCTATGCGGCTGGGATGGCCGACGCGGTCAGGACGATGAGTCCGGAAGACCTTGCCGCGAACCGGGCGATGGTTCGCGACCTTGACCAGCTCCTCCAGCAGCAGCTCGCCGGCGCGGAGCCCGATCCTGGCGAGTTCCTGGCGAAGCACGGTTCGTTCTTTCCCGGCGCGAAGACGGTCGAGGAGATCATCGAGCAGCTGGCCCAGCGCATGTCCGCGATGCAATCGCTGCTTCGATCATTGACGGCCGCCCAGCGCTCCGAGCTCAACTCGCTGGTCGACGGGCTCCTCCGCGACGATCGGCTGCGCTGGGATCTCGCCCAGCTTGCGGCCACCCTCGACCAGGTCCTGCCCGACGGGCTGGGCGAGCGCTTCCGATTCGGAGGCGAGGAGGAGCTGGGCCTGGAGGGCGCCCTCGGCCAGCTCGAGACGCTGGGCCGGCTCGAGGCGCTGGAGGCCCAGCTCGATGAGATCAACACCCCCGGGGAGCTGGCCGGCATCGACCGGGACGACCTGCGTGAGCTGGGGGGCGAGGCTGCCGTCCGCGACCTGGAGCGCCTTGACGAGCTCGCCGCCCAGCTGGAGGCCGCCGGCTATCTGACCAGGGCGGGCGATCGCCTCGAGCTGACTCCGCGGGGCAGCCGGCGGATCGGCCAGAAGGTCCTGGACGACCTGTTCGCCCGCCTGCGCCGGGATGCCTTCGGCGACCATCGGATCGACCGCGCCGGTCGTGGCTCCGAGCGCAGCGACGGGACCAAGCCGTTCGAGTTCGGCGATGTCTTCGACCTCGACCTGGTCGAGACCCTGGCCAATGCCCTGACCCGGCCCGAGAATGCGCCGGGCAACGAGCGGGGCAGGGCGATCAAGCTTGCACCGGGCGACTTCGCCGTCCATCGGACCGAGGAGTCGACGCGCACCTCGACGGTCCTCCTCGTGGACATGAGCCGGTCGATGCTCCTGCGCGGTTGCTTCGTGGCCGCCAAGAAGGTGGCCGTCGCCCTCGACACCCTCATCCGGACCCAGTACCCGCGCGACGACCTCACCGTGATCGGCTTCGCCTACTACGCCCGCGAGATCCGGCCGGGGACCCTGGCCGAGCTTTCCTGGCACGGTTACGAGTACGGAACGAACCTCCAGCACGGCCTGCTCCTCGCCCGGCGGATCCTGGCCCGGAGTGGCGCGGCCAACCGCCAGGTGGTGGTGATCACCGATGGCGAGCCGACGGCGCATTTCCAGGACGGCCAGGTGGAGTTCAACTACCCGCCGACCCGGGCGACCATCCAGGCAACGCTGCGCGAGGTTCAGCGCTGCACGAAGGCCGGGATCACGATCAACACGTTCATGCTCGAGCGATCGCGCGCCCTGACGGAGTTCGTGGCCCACATCACCCGGTTGAATCGCGGCCGGGCGTTCTACGCCGAGCCCGAGCACCTCGGTGAGTACGTCCTCGTCGACTTCGTCCGCGGCCGGACGGAGCACCGCCGGAACTGAGCCAGGCGCCCGTGCCCGGGGGAGCGGCGGTTGTTCGCGCTGGCGGCCGCTTGCGCCGTGCGTCCGCGCCGGCGGCCGCTTGCGCCGGTGTCCGCGCCGGCGGCCGCTTGCGCCGGTGTCCGCGCCGACGGGTACCTGGTACCGCAAAACGGCGATTTCGGACCCGATCCGGAGCCCTGGCCGGGTTCTCGACGGTGAATTCGTCCCGACGCGAGCGTGGCCCGGCACGGAAGCGCCATCTGCCGCCTGCCCGATCGCCCGATTCCTGGCCGAAACCCGCCGTTTGAGGTACCACGTGCACATGAGGGCGAGATCGACCGGCGCGGGGCGCAGGATCGACGAACGCAGGATCGACCGGCGCGGGGC
>JBEPUS010000050.1:0-13423 GCA_041691435.1 Chloroflexota bacterium | reverse complement strand
CCTTGCGGTTCACCCACCAGGTGAAGTTGAGCAGGAGCTTGTGGAAGACCCGCTCGAGAAACCCGACATCGCCCTTGCCCGTCGCCCGCTGCTCGATCTGGTAGACCCGCCAGGCCGCCCAGGCGTGGACGGGCGGATTGACGTCGCCAAAGCGCCACTCGTACGCGGGCAGCTGGCCGTTGGGGTGCATGTACCACTCGCGGGTCAGCAGGAGCAGCTGGGCCTTGGCGAAGGCCGGGTCGATGACCGCCAGCGTCACGGCGTGGAACGCCAGGTCCCAGGCGGCGTACCAGGGGTATTCCCAGTTGTCGGGCATCGACAGGATGTCCTTGTTATTGAGCTCGCGCCAGTCCGCGTTGCGGCCCGTCAGCCGGCTGGCCGGCGGCGGATCGGCGGGATCGCCGTCGAGCCACTCGTTCACGTCGTAGTGATAGAACTGCTTGCACCAGATCAGCCCGGCGAAGGCCTGCCGCTGGACCAGGCGCTCATCCGCGGTCAGGTCCGCTCCGCCGAACTCGCCGTAGAAGGCGTCCGCCTCGGCGATTCGACCGGCGAACGTCGTCTCGAAGTCCGCGAACGGATCGACCGTCTCGTCCACGCCGGCCGCAGGCCCGAGCCGCAGCCGGAGACGCAGGCTGACCGTCGCCCCGGGCTCAACCAGCTCGCGATGGTGACTGGCGGCTTTCGAGCCGATCCGGGCGGGATTCACGGCAGCGCTCTCGCCATCGACCAGTGCCCGGTGAAAGGCGTCCTTGACGTACGGGCCGGGGCTGGTCGTGCCCCACAGCCGCTCGAAGTTCGATTCGTTCTCGGTGAACAGCAGCTCGCCGGGACGGTCTACATCGAGCCGGATCGAGCCCAGGCGCCCGTCGGATCCCACGATCGGCTGGGCGGCGCTGCCCGCCCCGGCCGCCCCAGCCTCGAGCCGCGGCCGGGGCTCGTCCCGACCCCAGGACCACGTGTTCCGGAACCAGAGCGTCGGCAGCAACTGGATCGGGGCCGGTTCGGGCCCCATGTTCGTCACGGTCAGCCGGATGAGGATGTCGTCGGGACCGGCCTTGGCGTACTCGACGACCACGTCGAACCAGCGCCTGTCCGCGAAGATCCCCGTGTCCACCAGCTCGTACTCGGGGTCGGCCCGGGTCCGGCGGGCATTCTCGGCGACCAGGTCGGCGTACGGGAAGGCGGCCTCCGGGTAGGCGTAGGCGGCCTTGAGGTAGCTGTGGCTGGGCGTTGCATCGAGGAACCAGTAGAGCTCCTTGACATCCTCGCCGTGATTGCCTTCGGGGCCGGACAGCCCGAATGGCCGTTCCTTCAGGATCGGGTCGTGCTCGTTCCAGAGGGCCACGCCGAAGCACAGCCGGCCGTGGTCGTCGCTGATCCCCAGGAGGCCATCCTCGCCCCAGCGGTACGCGCGGGAGCGGGCCTGATCGTGGGTCAGGTATGTCCATGGCTGGCCGTCGGCCGAGTAGTCCTCGCGGACCGTGCTCCACTGGCGACTCGAGAGGTACGGCCCCCAGCGCTCCCAGTGGACCCGGCCGGCGTCGCGGTCGGCGAGCCGCTGCCGCTCCGGGCCACCACCCGGGCTGCGCCCAGCCCCGGAGCTGGGCCCCGCCGGGGACGCGGGCGTGGCTGTCGAATTCGGACTCGGCCGGGGCTTGGGTCGCGAGCTCATCTGGTCTATCGTGGGCCGTCCGCGGATCTCGTGCTGGTTCGCGGAACGGCGTCACGAATGGAACCGGACGCACGTCCCTGGCGTACGATCTCCCGACACGCTCAACCTGCCGGTCCGCGCCGGTCCACCCACGCCGATCGACGACTCGACCGGCACCCGTCACCGAGGGAGCCCGATGACGCAGATCCAGGCGACCGGCGAGAAGGTCGTAGCCAACGTAGAACGCGTGATCGTGGGCAAGCACCACGAAGTGCGCCTTGCCCTCGTCGCGCTGATGTGCCGTGGCCATCTGCTGATCGAGGACGTGCCCGGCACCGGCAAGACGGTCCTGGCCAAGGCCATTGCCCGGAGTCTCGGTTGCACGTTCCGGCGGATCCAGTTCACGCCGGACCTGTTGCCCTCGGACGTCACCGGCCTCTCGATCTACAACCAGAAGACCCAGGAGTTCGAGTTCCGGCCCGGGCCGATCATGGCCCAGGTGGTCCTGGCCGACGAGATCAACCGGGCCACCCCCAAGACGCAGTCGAGCCTCCTCGAGTGCATGGAAGAGCGCCAGGCGACGATCGACGGCACCACCTACCAGATGCCCGATCCGTTCCTCGTGATCGCCACCCAGAACCCGATCGAGTACGAGGGTACGTTCGCGCTCCCAGAAGCCCAGCTCGATCGGTTCATGCTGCGGCTGCGGCTCGGCTATCCCCAGCCCCTGGAGGAGATCGAGATCCTCGATGAGCAGAAGGTGAGCCATCCGCTCGACGAGCTGGCCGTGGTCTGCTCGAACGACGAGCTCAAGGCGATGCAGGCGGCCGTCCGCGAGGTCTACGTGGACCGCTCGGTGAGCGAATACATCGTCCGGCTGGTCAACGGCACCCGCAACCACGCCGATGTCTACCTGGGCGCCTCACCCCGCGGCTCGATTGCCCTGTACCGCGCGAGCCAGGCCTACGCCGGCCTGCTCGGGCGGGACTACGTCATCCCCGACGATGTCAAGGCCCTTGCCGAACCGTGCCTGGCCCACCGGCTGATCATCAAGACCAGCGCCACGATCCACGATGTCCTGCCCGCCCAGATCGTCCGTGAGCTGCTCGACACCATTCCTGTTGGACCGCCGTCTGCCACGCTCAACGGCCCGCGGGTGATCTCGGCTGCTTCCCGGGACGATCCCGCCGAGCGCGTGGCCCGCTGAGGTCGCGGATTCGTGTTGCGCCGGCTGCCGCTTGTCGCGCTCGCGGTCATCCTGGTCCTCGCTGCGTTCTCGTCCGGCCTGCCGTTCCTCTTCTATCTCCTCTACCTGGGCATCCTCGTGATCGGCGGGAGCTACGTGCTCACCCGGCTCGGCCTGGCTGACCTGGAGGCGGGCTACGCGGTCGGCCAGGTCACGGGCCACGTCGGCGAGCAGCTCAAGGTGACCTACACGCTGCGCAACGCCGGGCGGCTGCCCAAGCCCTGGCTCGAGGTCCACAACCCGACCAGCCTGCCCGTGGCCATCCCCGGCCGGGCGATCGGGATCGGCTCGCGCGGCGAGCGCTCGTGGATCGCCCGCGTACCGCTGACGCGCCGGGGCCATTTCCGGATCGAGCCCCTCCAGGTTCGGACCGGCGATCCGTTCGGCTTCTTCGAGGCATCGGCCGTGGTCGGCCAGCCGATCACCCTGGTCATCTATCCGCGGATCGACGCGCTGCCGCTGTGGCGCCTGCCGTCGGCCAACATCGAGGGCAGTCACGCCGCACCGGAGCGGACGATCCAGACCAGCCCGCTCGCCACGAGCGTTCGGCCGTACGCGCCCGGTGACGGCTTCAACCGAATCCACTGGAAGTCGACGGCCCGCCAGGGCGAGATCCAGGTCAAGGAGTTCGACCTCGAGCAGACCGCCGACGTGTGGCTGTTCCTGGATCTTGAGAGCCGCGTCCAGGAAGGCTCGGGAGGCACCTCGAGCGTGGAGGTGGGCGTGCGCGTCGCGGCCTCGATCGCCGACAAGTCACTGGGCGAGAACCGGGCCGTCGGGCTGACGGCCTACGGCCACCGAATGGCCGTCCTGCCGGCCGATCGCGGTGGCCGCCAGTACCTCAAGGTGATGCAGCTCCTGGCGGCCGTTGACGGGGACGGCACGACCCCGCTCGTGGAGGGCCTGCTGAACAGCCTGCCCCGGTTGCGCCGGGGGATGACCGCGGTCGTGATCACGCCGTCGTTCGATCGGTCGTGGGTCCGGCCGCTGGCGAGCCTGCGGGGCCGGGGGATCGCCACCGTCGTCGTGACCATCCGCTCCGGAAACCTCGAAGCCGGATCGGATTCAGCGATGGAGGCCCGGGCCCTGGGTCACGCGCTGGCCGAGTATGAGCTCGTCAACTACGCCGTCACGCCGGACCGGACCCTCGGCGCGCAGCTCGCAAGGAGTGCCCGATGACCTTCCGCCGGCCCGCCCGGATCCCGCTCGCCCCGGCCGAAGGCTGGCTGACCTTCGGGCTCGTCCTGGTGGTCGCGGTCTGCCTGGCGTGGTCGCTCAACAGCGCCCGCTGGGTCCTGGGGCGGCCGGTCCTCACCTCGTTCCTGCCGTATGCCGCGGCGGGCGGGGTCATCTGGGGCTTCATCTCGGCCAAGGTGGGCTGGTCAACCTGGCTGGCCCACCTCCTGGGGGCCGTCTTTGCCGCCCTGCTCCTGCCGATCGCCGTCGGCGGGATCCTCCTCGGCGGCGACTTCACTCCGGGGCCGGCGTTCACGGCGACGGCGTCATCGACGATCGAGGCCTACCTCGATCTCGCCTTCCGCGGCCTGGCGTTCACCGAGCAGTACGGCCACTTCATGCTGATTCTCGGGATCCTGTGCTGGGCGACCGGCCAGTTCGCGAGCTACGCCGTCTTCCATCATCACCGGCCCCTGAACGCGGTGGGCATCGCGGGCCTGGCCCTGGTCCTGAACATGAGCATCACCCGCGATGAGCAGCTGGGCATCCTCATCTGGTTCACTGTGGCAGCGTTGTTCCTGCTCACTCGCCTGCATGCCCTCGATGAGCGCGCCACCTGGCTGCGCCACCGCCTGGGCGACGCAGGCTCGCTCTCGAGCATCTACCTGCGCGCCGGCAGCCTGTTCATCGGGGTCGCCGTCTTCGGCGCCCTGGTCCTGACCTCGACCGCGTCGTCCGCGCCGCTCAACGGGCTCGGCCGGGGCTTCGACCAGCAGCTCGTCCAATTGACCCAGGGGTTGGAGGCTGTCTTCCGGGGCGGAGGGCCGGGCACCCGGATCAGCCCCGTGGACTTCCTGCCATCGACCCCGATCACCGGATCGTGGGTCACCGACAACACCCCCGTCCTGGCCATCACCGTCCCCGACGCCGGCCAGTATCACTGGCGGGCCGAGGCCTACGACAAATTCGATGGCCGGAACTGGAGCATCACCAAACCCCAGTCGGCCTCGATCGCGGCCGGCGATTCGCTCCTCGCGGGGACCCTCGACGATCCGGGCACCGACGCCGGACGACGGACGCTCACGTTCTCGGTCCATGAGCTGGACTTCAACCCGGCGAACGTCTTCTCGCCGGATGCCCCACTCAAGGTGAGCACCGACACGAGAGTCGCCCACCTGGGCAGCTCGCCCAACGCCTTCATTGGGGCGATCACGAAGTCGGGGGCCACCGACTACACCGTCTCTGCGGAGGTCCCCATCGACTATGCCACCGACCCGGCCCATGGCCTGACCGGCAACCAGTTGAGCGTGGCCGGGACCGGCTACCCGGCCGCCGTCCTCGACTACTACCTGCAGCTCGATCAGACGGTCAAAACCGGCCCGAACACGGTTCTCCTGCTGGCCGCGATCAAGGCCGCCCACCCCGAGGCCAAGGACCCGTATTCGTTCAGCCGGGCCGTCGAGTCCTACCTCAAGTCGGGGGGCGGCTTCCAGTATCAGGCCAACGTCCAGGGCGTCGACTGCGGCAATGCCGGCGTGGTCGAGTGCTTTGCACGCTTCAAGGTTGGCTATTGCGAGTACTACGCGAGCACGATGGTCGTCCTGCTGCGGATGGCGGGGATCCCGGCCCGGATGGCCGAGGGCTTCCTGCCGAGCACGCCCGATGCCAGCGGCGTCGAGACCATCCTGCAGAGTTCGCGCCACGCCTGGGTCGAGGTCTATTTCCCGGGCTACGGCTGGATCACCTTCGATCCGACCGGCGGTGCGGTCGGCCAGGTCGTGACGCTGCCCCCCGGGCCCACGGTCACGCCGCGGCCCTCGGCCAGCGTCGCTCCGGCGGGCAGCAACAATGGCGTTGACATCCGTCGGTCCATCCGTCCGCTGGGCGCCGGCGACACAGATCCCGGCTCGACGCCCACCCAGAGTTCTTCCTCGGGCGGCTTCGTCGTCATTGGCCTCCTGCTCCTGGCGATCATGGCGGGCCTGGTCCTGCTGGCCTGGCAGCGCGGCCCGCGCACCGCGCAGGAGCCTGACCGCGTCTACGGCGGCGTGGTGGGGCTGGCCCGCCGTCTTGGCTTTGGGCCGCGGCCCAACCAGACCGTCTACGAGTACGCCGGTGGGCTGGGCGACATCCTGCCTGCGGCCCGGTCCGACCTGCAGACCGTGGCGGTTGCCAAGGTCGAGGTGGCCTACGGGCGCCGCATCCTGGCACCGGACCGGATGGACAGCCTGCGCCGGGCACAACGCCATCTCCGGATTGCCCTGCTCGGGTTGCTCTTCCGGCGCTCCGAGCGACGAGCCCGCCGGCGGGGCCGTCCAGGGCGTTGACCGCGGGCCTCGGCTAGAGCGCGCCTGACTCGGACCGCTCCTCGGCCTCGTCGCGTTCCGGGCCGGCTGCCTGGAGAGGGCCGAGGTGGTCGAGCAGGTTGTGCGCCCGCAGGATCACGTGCCCGTCGTGGATCCCCACGATCGTGATCCCGGTCAGCCCGAAGGAGAACGTCCAGAAGCGTTCCAGGGGCAGCTGGAGCAGGGCCAGCAGGACCACCTTGAACACGCCGTCGTGGCCCACGAGCAACGACCAGGTTGGGCTGCTGCTCGGCGGCGGATAGCCGGCGGCCGATGTCCGGGCGACCTCGGCCGGTCCTGAACCGGCGGCCATCCGGCCGATGATCCCGGCAAGTGCCACGCGGACCCGGGCATCGACCACGGCCAGCGGTTCGGCCCCTGGCGCCGACGGCTCAGTCGGGGCCATCCGCCAGCTGGCCAGCTCGGCGGCATAGCGCGTCTCGACCTCCTCGCGATGCAGCCCCTCCCAGGCACCCTGGCCAACCTCGAGGAGGCCGGCCTCCGGGTGGAGGCCGGGGACGGCCGCGCCGTACGCGGCGTGGAGCGCCCGGCCGGCCGCCGCAGCCGTGGCCGAGGTTCGCGACAGGGGCGAATGGGCGATCTCGACCGGTGGCCCGGCCGGCACGGCGATGTGCGGCGGCCGGTCCGGCCGGGCGAGCCGGTCACCGGCCAGGGCGGCCTGGCGCTCCCCGAGCGGGCTCAGCGGCGTATCGAGACGTCCCTGGAAGCGACCTTCGGTGATCGCCACGGATTCGCCGTGGCGCAGGAGGACGAGCGTCGCATTCAGGCCGGCCGGGACGAGTGGAGCGCTCAGCGGTCGGACCCCAGGTGGATCAGCCACAGGTCGAGGACGGCGGGATTCGCCCGGATCGCCTCGGCCACGGGCGCCGGCACGTCGTCGTCCAGCGCCAGGATCATCAGGGCGTCGGCCCGGGGCAGCGAGCGGGCCAGGTGCATCGCGCTGATGTTCACGTCGGCCTCGCCCAGGATCTGGCCGATCCGGCCCACCGTGCCGGGCCGGTCGTGGTGCCGGGTCACGAGCATGACCGGGCTCGGAGCGACATCGGTGGAGAGCTCGTTGATCCGGACCAGCCTGGCCTCGCCATTGGCCACCGTCCCGGCGATCGTGGTCGTCGCGCCGTCGGCCACGCCGGTCAGGGTGAGCAACGAGGTGTAGGCACCGGCGGCCGGCGACTTCCGCTCGACCACCGTGATCCCGCGGGCCTTCGCCAGGGCGGTCGCGTTGACCAGGTTGACCCGCTCGGTCGTGGAGGTCTCGAGGAGGCCGCGCAGGACGGCCGCGGTCAGCGGCGAAGTGTCCTGCCCGGCAAGATCGCGGGCGAGCTCACCGCTGACCTCGAGCGTGAGCTGGTGGGCGCCGGTCCGGCTGAACTGGGCGAAGAAGCGGCCCAGGATCTCGGCCAGCGGCAGGTACGGCGTGATCGCCTGGGCCGTCTCGGCGGTCAGCAGTGGGGCGTTGACTGCGTACCGGGCAGACCGGCCTTCGAGGACGTCGACCACCTGGGCGGCGACCTCTTCGGCGACCAGGACCTGGGCCTCGACGGTCGACGCGCCGAGGTGCGGCGTGAGCACCGTATTGGGGGCGTCGAGGAGGGGTGAGCCAGTCGGCGGCTCGTGGTCGAAGACGTCGATGCCCGCCCCGGCCAGCTGCCCCGAGCGCAACGCCTCGGCCACGGCCGCCTCGTCGAGGATCCCGCCGCGGGCCACGTTGAGCAGGAACGAGCCCGGATTCATCCGGGCGATCTCGGCGGCGCCGATCAGGCCCCGGGTCTGGCGAGTGAGCGGGACGTGGACGGTGATCGCATCGGCTCGCTCGAGGAGCGCATCGAACGTGACCAGCTCCACGCCGTGGACAGCCGCGCCGTCCGCCGAGACGTACGGATCCACGGCGATCACGGTCATCTCCATTGCCCGGGCTCGCCGGGCAATCGCCTGGCCGATCTTGCCCAGGCCGACGATTCCCAGCGTCCGGCCGCGCAGCTCGACGCCGGTGAACTGGCTGCGCTTCCACTCGCCCCGCTTGAGCGAGGCGTCGGCGGCCGTAATCCGCCGGGCGAGGACCGCGAGCAGGGCCAGCGTGTGCTCAGCGGCCGCGATCGTATTGCCCGTCGGGGCGTTGACGACGGTGATCCCGGCCCGCGTCGCTGCCTCCAGATCGACGTTGTCGACGCCGACTCCTGCCCGGCCAATCACGACCAGGCGCCCGCCGGCCGCGATCAGCTCGGCATCCACCTGGACCTGGCTGCGGACCACCAGGGCGTCGTAATCGGGCACGAGGGCGCGGTACTCGGCTGGGCTCAGGCCGACTCGCTCATCGACCTCGTGGTGCTCTCGGAGGAGGGCCAGGCCCTCGGCCGCTACCGATTCGGCAACGAGGATCCTCACGCTCCGGTCGCGGCGCCGGCCGGGGTCCGGACGGCTGGCCGGATGGCCAGGGTCTCGAGGGCGGCAGCCTGGGCAGCGGCAATTCCAGCTCCGGGCTGGACCGGACGCTCGAGGCGGATCGAGACCTGCTCGAGCACGCCGATCGCGTCGAGGATCTCGCCCAGGGTCACCGAACCAAGGTGGCCGACCCGGAAGATCTGGCCGGTCAGCGGTCCCTGGCCGCCGGCGAGGACGACGCCTTCGCCCTTGACAGCCGCATTGATCGCCTTCCAGTCGAAGCCGGCCGGAACGCGCGCCGCCGTGACGGTCCGCGAGTAGTGGTTGGGATCGGCGAAGAGCTCGAAGCCAAGCGCCGCGAGGCCCGCCCGGCAGGCCGCGGCGCAGGTCTCATGGCGGGCGAAGATCGCCTCGGCGCCTTCGCTCTCCATCAGCTCCAGGCCGGCGTCGACCTGGTAGACCACGGCGATCGCCGGCGTCCACGGGGTCTGGCCCAGGGCCTGCGCCTCGCGGTGCTTGCGGAGATCGAGGTAGAAGCGCGGCATCGTCGCCGTCTCCATGACCGCCCAGGCACGTTCCGAGGCCGCGACCATGGCCAGGCCGGGCGCCGCCATCCAGGCTTTCTGGGAGCCTGTGACCACCACGTCGACGCCCCATGCGTCCATCTCGAAGGGGACGGCACCCAGCCCCGAGACGCTGTCGACGATGATCAGCGCCTCCGGCTGCACCTCGCGGATCACGGCCGCCAGCTCGGCGATGGGGTTCATGACCGCGGTGGACGTCTCATTGTGGGTGAGCAGCACGGCCCGGTAGCCGGGATTCGCCTGGAGATGGGCGCGCAGCTCGCCGGGATCGGCCGCCTGGCCCCACTCGATCGACAGCTTGGTCACGTCGGCGCCGTAGACCTGGGCGATCTTGGCGATCCGGTCGCCGAATGAGCCGATCGAGACGCCCAGGACCTTGTCGCCCGGCGACAGGGTGTTGACCACGGCCGCCTCGAGGCCGCCGGAGCCCGCGCAGGACAGGATCGCGATGTCGCTGGTCGTGCCGAAGTAGGGCTTCATCCGGGCCAGGATCCGCCCGAGCATTGCCGCGAACTCCGGTCCGCGATGGTTGATCATCTGGCGGCCACCCGCCTCGCGAACGCTGGGCGGCAGGGCGGTTGGCCCGGGGATTCTCAAGTTCGGCTCGAAGCGGTTCACGGAGCGGCTCCAGTCATGGTGCGAGGGTCCTCGAATCGTGACAGAGCCCGCGACTCCCTGCTCGGTGGCGGGTCACCGACGGCAGGGTCAGCTTCCGGCGTCGCGGCGTTCCGTCTCCGCGAGCTTGCGGCGGTTCGTCTCGCGGGTCCTCATGATCGAGCCCGATGCCTTCGAATCCACCGCGGGGCCCGGGCTGGCTTCACGGCGCTGGCGACCGGCCTCGCGGGCGGCCTGGCGGGCCTCGTTCCGGGCGGCCATCCGGGCGCCGATCGTGACTTCATAGCCCTGGTCGTTGGGCCGGTAGTAGTCGCGATCGGCGAGGGCCTCGGGGAGGTAAAGCTGGGCGATGTCCGAGTCTTCGAAGTCGGGCGGGTAGCGATAGCCAACGCCGTAGCCATGGTGCTTGAGCGCCGGGTGGCCTGCGCTGCGCAGGTGGAGCGGCACGGGCAACGCCCCGTTTGCCTCGAGATCGCCAACCGCGGCCCAGTAGGCCGAACCGGACCGGTTGGACTTGGGCGCGGTCGCGATGTACGTCGTCGCCTGGGCGAGCGCGTACTGGGCCTCGGGCAGGCCGACATGGTCCAGGGCCTGGGCGGCGGCGACGGCGACCTGGAGGGCGCGCGGATCGGCGTTGCCCACATCTTCCGAGGCGCTGATGATCAGCCGCCGGACGATGAACCGGGGATCCTCGCCGGCCGAGATCATCGTGGCCAGCCAGTACAGGGCGCCGTCCGGATCATTGCCGCGCAGGCTCTTGATGAAGGCCGAGGTGGTGTCGTAGTGGCCGTCGCCGGCCCGGTCGTAGGCGAGGACCTTCTGCTGGGCCGCCGCCTCGATCTCGGCCAGCCGTGGCGCCACACGGCCGCGCACATCGCGAATGCCCTCCGCTTCGGCCAGGGCGGTCGCGCCCTCGAGCACGTTGAGGGCCTGCCGGGCATCGCCGCCGGCCAGGCCCACGAGGTGCTCGAAGGCGTCCTCCGGCAGGCTGACCCCGCCTTCCGGACCCAGCGGCCCGGCCAGGCCGCGCTCCGGGTCGTCGATCGCTCGCTGGACCACGATTCGGACGTCCACGTCGGAGAGCGGCTCCAAACGCCAGATCCGGAGGCGCGACAGGAGTGCGCTGTTCAGCTCGAAATACGGGTTCTCGGTCGTCGCTCCGATCAGGATGACCGTGCCGTCCTCGACGTGGGGCAGCAGGCCATCCTGCTGGGACTTGTTGAAGCGATGGATCTCGTCGATGAACAGGACGCTCCGGCTGGCGTCCAGGGTGAGCCGCTCGCGGGCCGCCGCGACGGTCGAACGAATCTCGGCGACCCCGCTCATCACCGCCGACAGGCTCATGAACTCGGCGCCGATTGCGTCTGCCAGGAGCCGCGCGAGGCTGGTCTTGCCCGTCCCGGGTGGGCCCCACAGCAGGATGGAGCCGAGGTAGCCTCGCTCCACGCTTCGCCGGAGAGGGCCCTGCTCGCCGACCAGGTGGGCCTGGCCCACGTACTCGGCCAGGGTCCGCGGGCGCATCCGGGCGGCGAGCGGCTGGACACCCGGCGGAGGCTGGAAGAGCGCCGTCTGGTCGGGTGCGAGTTTACGGGTCGCCACGCGCTCAGTCTACGACCGGGCTTGCCCCGGGCACGCTGGTCCGCGGCTTCCAGACGCGGCGCGATCGGCGGCGCCCCGCCGCGAAGCCCCGCCGCGAAGCCCCCGCCGCGTCGCCGCGAAGCCCGATATCACCCACATCATTAGTTCGCACGCTCTCGGGCCCGATTCGAGCCTTACCTACCCTTCGAAGCACGCCTCGCCACATACAACAAGCGGAGTCCGTGCTCAGAGACGGCCAGATCCAGCGTTGCGGATCGGCTCGCAACGCGATCGTCGGGGTCTCAGGGCAGCGCAGCGCGCCAGCTAATGATGGCCGTGATACTTGGGGCGTCAGGGCCGTCGCCGCGACATGAGGCCCGCCAGCGCCGGGCCGGGCGTCAGGGCCGTCGCCCGCGACATGAGGGCCCGCCAGCGCCGAGCCGGGCGTCAGGGCCGCCGGCACCCCCGCGACGCGAGCCCCGCCAGCGCCCGGCCGGGCGTCAGGCCGTCGCCGCGACATGAGGCCCGCCGGGGCCGGGCCGGGCGTCACGGCCGTCCTCGTGACACGCGGCCTGGGCCGCCGGCACCCCCGCGACGCGAGGGCCGCCGGCACCCTCCTACCTCAGCTCGCCGATGGGGCCATGGCGGCGGCTTGCGGCAGCGTTTACCGTACGTTCGTGGAGCTCGCTCCACGGGTCTGCCGAGCCTCAGGGGGATGAAAATGCGACCACGGATCGCGGCCGTGCTCGTCGCGGCGGTCACCGTCTGGATCGGCTGGGGCGTGTTCATCTTCCGGCCGGCGCCGAACGCATTGGCGGCGTGCATCCCGAACGGGCCGCTTGCCTGTACGACCATCGACGGATTCCCGCTGGGTACGCTCGTCCAGGACTGCGGCGGGCAGTCGCCAGGTCAGTCCGCTGTGTGTGGCGACAACGCGAAGCTGGCCCTCGATGGCCTCCCGCCGTGGGATAGCCTCCATCCGGCCGTCGTTCACAGCTCGGAATACGCGCTTGACATGGCCCGTTTCTGCGGCCCGGTCCTGTGCGCGCGGTCGGGAGGCTACAGGATCTTCGTGTTCGAATTCGCCGACGGATCTCGTCACGCGATCGGGCTGAGCTGCCCGGGCATCGCGGCCTGCGCGGCCGTCCAGGTCTACACGCCTGGACCCGGGGGTTGAGGCCCTAGCTCCGGCCCTCCGGCCGGGGTCGGGAGCCTTCAGGCGACGCTGGTCTGGGGTGTCCAGATCCGGCGCAGCGGCCGGCCGTCGCCGGGCAGTGGTGCGTTCTCGGCCGTCTCGATCCCATGGACGAACGCGGTCACCAGGCGTGGGTCGAGCTGCGTGCCGGCGGCGTCCTCCAGGCGGTGCAGGGCTTCCTGGATGGACATCGCCTTGCGGTACGGCCGGGTGGTGGTCATCGCGCTGAAGGCATCGCCGACGGACAGGATCCGGGCAATCAGCGGGATCTCCTCGCCGGACAGGCCGTCGAGGTAACCATCGCCGTCCCAGCGCTCGTGATGATGGCGGACACCGGCTCGCACGAGGACCGCGTTGGGCACGTCGCGGACGATCGAGTCGCCCAGGGCTACGTGCTGCTTGACGATCGCGTACTCGTCGGCCGTCAGCGGACCGGGCTTGCGCAGGATCGTGTCGGGGACCCCGATCTTGCCGACGTCGTGGAGCAGGCCGGCGATCTCGATCGTCTTGCGCAGCTCGGGATCGACGCCCACCTGGTCCGCCAGGAACAGGCCGTAGCGGGCCACGTCCTCGGAATGGCGCTTCGTGTAGCGGTCCTTGGTGTCGACGGCCAGGACCAGCCCGGCC